>DATHSI010000188.1:0-5623 GCA_035464315.1 Candidatus Sulfomarinibacteraceae bacterium | reverse complement strand
GCTGGCGCTCTACGATGTCACCCTCCAGAATAATCTCTTTATGAATAACTCGGCCAACCGCGGCGCAGGCGCCTTCCTGATAATGGCGCCCCCCTTGAGCAACCTGAGTCTGATCATCAACAATCTTTGGGTGGACAACAGCGCCGGGGAGGGAAGCGCGCTCTACCTTGGTGTAAATGTCCCTGACTTTGAGATTGGACAGGCCGACGTCAGCCATAATACGATCGCCCGCCAGACGCTGGGTAGCGCGAGCGCCATCGTCGTCGCCAAAGGCAGCGCCCAGATACGCAATAACATCATTACGCGCCACACCGTCGGCGTTAGCGGCGGCGCTGAGGCTGCCGTCACCTCCGATTACAATCTCTATTACCAGAACGTCATTCACCAGGCGGGGGTGCCCGGCGGCGCCAACAACCTGGACGGCGACCCGCTGTTCGTGGATCCCGCCGCAGGCGACTACCATCTGCAGGCCGGCTCCCCCGCCATAGACAGCGCCCTGGTCCTGGGCATCGGTGTGGACAGGGACGGGGTGGCGCGGCCTCAGGGTGACGGGTATGATCGTGGCGCTTATGAGTACGTGATTCCCAACGCGCCGCCTGTCGCCGCCGGCGACGTTTACACCACGACCGCTGGTGTGCCGCTGGCCATTGCTGCGCCCGGTGTGCTGGCCAACGACAGCGATCCCGACGGCGACGCACTGACGGCCCTATTGGATAGCGCGCCGGGCAACGGGCAGTTGGTTCTGCAGCCCGATGGCGCGTTCACCTATACGCCAGGCGCGGACTTTGCAGGCAGCGATACATTCAGCTACCGTGCCGCAGACGGCGATCTGCAATCAGAACCGGCAACCGTAACGGTGCACGTCGTTGCGCAGGAACCGGAGCCAGACCCGGAACCCGACCCTGGTCCTGGCGGTCCCAGCCTCTATCTGCCGCTGCTCCGCGTCCGCTGACCGGCTTCGACGCACGAATATTTGTGTTTAACACCAGGGAGAAAAACGATGACTTCAGACTCCGGCGCCAGCCACCGGCAGGCCAACAAAGCCGTTGTGCGCCGGCTTTTTGAGCAGGCGTGGAACGAAGGAAACGTCGACGCCGTGACCCAGGAGCTGGCGCCGGAGATCCACTTCCACTTTCGCGGTCACAGCCGCCAGACCAACGCCGAGGACCTGCGCATGCTGGTCACCGGCTGGCGGCGCAGCTTCCCCGATCTGCACTTTCAGCTACACGAGATCATCGCCGAGGGCGATCTGGTCGCTGCGCGCCTGACGATGACCGGCACACACAGCGCCCCCTGGAAAGGCATCGAGCCCACCGGCCGAAAGATCAAAGTCAGCAACATGTGGTTCTTCCGCCTGCGCGACGGCCGCATCGTCGACGTCTGGGAAGAGTTCGACGAGCACGGCCTCCGCCAGCAGTTAGGCGCGGCCCGTCCCTGACGGTAACGTCCAATCCGACTCACCCATACCACGCCCAGCCCCAAAAAAACTCTGATCACCACTCTCTGATCTCTAATTTCCAATCTCCCCCCGCAACCACTGTAAATAATCCCTATTCCCCTCCGCCACCGGCATCGCCAGAATCTCCGGCGTGTCGTACGAGTGCAGCTCCCTGATCGCCGCCTCCAGCGCCTCATAGCGCGCGCGGCTGGTCTTGATCAGGCACAGGCACTCCTCCGCCGATTCAATCTCATCCTCCCACCAGTAGATGCTCTCAATGGGGCTCACAATCTGCACGCAGCCTGCCAGCCGCCGTTCCACCAACGCCCGCGCCAATCGCCGCGCCTCCTCCCTGTCTCCCGCCGTAATAAACACCTGTAGAAACTCCGCCATCGCCAACCTCCGTCATTTCCACTATTTCCAAGTACACAACGCTCCCACCCAATCACCTTGTTTTATACTGCCAACCCCCATCTCATACCAGAATCCAACGAAGCCCTGCTACCCTCTATGGTGGCAACTTCCTGGCGTCGCCAGAAGTTGCCCTGACACGTGAAACCTGCAACCTGAAACCTAAAACCACAACGAGGATCAGACCGATGAGCAACAACGTCATCGATGTTCATCAGGGTAATTTTCAAACAGAAGTCATCCAGCGCTCGCACAAAACGCCCGTCGTCGTCGATTTCTGGGCGCCGTGGTGCGGCCCCTGCCGCATGTTGGGCCCCGTGCTGGAGCGGCTGGCCAACGAACCGGACGCCGGCTTCGTGCTGGCCAAATTGAACACCGACCAGAACCAGGCGCTCGCCGGGCAGTACGGCATACGCGGCATCCCCGCCGTCAAGGCCTTCCGCGACGGGCGCGTGGTCGACGAGTTCGTCGGCGCGCAGCCCGAACCCATGGTGCGCCAGTTCCTGCAACGCTTGCGCGGCGCGACGGCGTCGCAGCCCCAATCCCGGCCGCAGGCCGCACAACCCAGCCGCGATCCGGCGCAGCGGCTACAACAGGTGCGCCAGCAGTTACAGAAGGGCAACGGTTGCGAGGCGTTGCGCCTGCTGGAACACTTCCCCGCCGGTGCAGAGGCCGAGCGCGCCGCTCGCTTGAAGCCGCTGGCCCAATTCCTGTGCCGTCCGTCCCAGGCCGCCAATGGCGACCTGCAGGATACCTACCAGCAGGCCGCCAACGCACTGCGCCGCCGCGACTACGGCGCCGCGCTCTACAACCTGCTGACCGCTTTCAACCGCGAGAAAGCCGGCGGCGAGCGCCGCGCGCAGCCGATCATGGAAGGCGTTCTGGAGCTGATGGGCGACAACGACCCGCTGGCCCGGCCATATCGCCAACTGATCGACGCCTGAGAGCGCGGGCGGTGACAGCGGACTACCGGCCTACTCGCCGTTTGGGCGAAATAGCGCTTTATGTCATAATTGGCTCACGGGTTGCGCGCAGTTGCCAGTGGCGCGCCGGCTTGCTCTGATCAAAGCGCCCATATAACACAATTGAGGTTGGAGCGCATCATGAAAAAACACCCCATCCTACTCCCGCTTCTGCTTGTTATGGCCTTCCTGGCTATCGCCGCCTTCTCATTGGCAGTCAGCCCGGCGTCCGCCGGCGAATTGCCGCCGCGCCCCGAAACGCCCACCCCACCGTCGCCCACCGACGATGTGGAGGGCGCGCCAATCATCCTGCTGCCCGACGACGCAGACGCGATCCCGCCCGGAGCCTGGACCGTCGTGCAGTGGCAGACGGCGCTCGACGACTGGGCCGACGTCGACGGCTGGCAGGGACACTTTGAACGCGCCAGCTACGTACAGTGGTGGGTGGGCCCCGAACATTTCGGCGAGAGCCCTTTCCGCTGGCTGGTCTATGACGGCGAGGACCGCGACACCCTGCTCGCCACCAGCGACGAATTCACGTTGCCCGAGCACCGCCATCACACGGTCATTGTGCCCATCACCCTGCCCGACCCATCTGATTCCTGACAACGACCCCTCCCGGAGGTCGGCCGCCTTCTCTGGGAGGGTATCCATTTATAAGCCAGGGGGAGACCATGAGCTGGTTCCAGAAAGAGATTCGCCTGCAGGCCCGTTCCCGCGGCTTCCACCTGATCACCGACGAGATCCGCTCGCAGCTGCCCGAGCTGCAACAGGTGCGCGTGGGCCTGGCCCACATCTTCATCCAGCACACCTCCGCCGCCCTGGCCCTCAACGAAAACGCCGACCCCACCGTGCGCCGTGACATGGAGCGCCACTTCAACGAGATGGCGCCCGAGAACCAACCCTACTACGCGCACACCATGGAAGGCCCCGACGACATGCCCGCCCACATCAAAGCCGTGCTCCTGGGCAGCAGCCTGACCATCCCTATCCGCAACGGCCGCTTTCATCTGGGTACCTGGCAGGGCATCTACCTCTGCGAGCACCGCAACCGCGGCGGCTCCCGCCGCCTGGTGGTCACCTTGCACGGCGAGACGGAGCAGTAAACCGTTAGCGGCGGTTCCGCTTCAGGCGTGCGCCGGTTCGGTTCAAAGCGCGTGGGCTCACCCCACTCTTCTCAGCATAAGCGATCATTGTCTCCACACATTCTTTGACACGATATAGAATCTCTTGACATCACCAGACAAATCATGCTAATGTTGTAATGTAGTAACAAATTCCACGACGCACCGATTGCTACTTGTCCAGTCCAAACATTATCAAATGAAATGAGCGAGAACGCCCTTCCCCGGACGGTCGAAATTATTGAAGTGGGGCCGCGCGACGGCTTGCAGCGTGAGGATGTGTTGCTGCCGGCAGCGGAAAAGGCGGCCCTCGTCCGCGATCTGGTGGCGACGGGGCTGCGGCGCATTCAGGTGACGTCGTTTGTGCACCCGCGCTACGTGCCGCAGATGGCCGATGCTGAAGAAGTTTGCCAGGCGTTAACCCAGTTGCCGCAGGTGGAGGGCGTCCGTTACAGCGGGCTGGCGCTGAATTTGAAGGGCGTGGAGCGAGCGCAAGACGCGGGCCTGACGGCCGTCGACATCTCCGTTTCGGCCAGCGACGCGCATAGCCGGCGCAACGCCAACCGCTCGCTGCAGGAAGCGCTGCAGGGGTTTGACGAGATGTATCGCCAGGCGCGGGCGTACGGCATGCGCGTGCGCGGCGGCATCCAGTGCGCCTTTGGCTACCAGTCGCCGCGGGACGTGGCGCCGCAGCAAGTGTTGGAACTCGCCGAGCATTTTCTGGAGCTGGGCGTGGACGAGCTGGCGCTGGCCGATTCGGCCGGTCTGGCCAACCCGCGCCAGATGATGGCGTTGTTGCGCCAGACGCTGGCCCTGAGCGGAGACGTGCCTCTGATCCTGCACCTGCACGACACACGGGGCATGGGGCTGGCTAACGTGTTGGCGGCGCTGGAATGCGGCGTGCGCCACTTCGACACGGCGGTGGGCGGCCTGGGCGGCTGTCCGTTTATCGCCGGGGCCACGGGTAACATCGCCACGGAAGATACAGTGCACATGCTGCAGGAGATGGGCATCGAGACCGGCGTGGACCTACCGCGATTGGCGCAGGTGGCGCGTAGGCTTGAGGAACGGCTGCAGAAAGAGCGGCTGCCGGGCAAGCTATACAGGCTGCTGCCGGCAGCGGAGCAGGAATCGAGAACGCGTTAATGGGCTTGACGATTGCCGAGAAGATCCTTTCGCAGCGCGTGGGCCGGCCAGTGCGCGCCGGGGAAATTGTGATCACGCCTGTGGATGGGGCCATGGCTACCGACGCCACGGCGCCCTTCGCCATTCGCGCCTTCCGCGAGATGGGCGGTGAGGCGCTGTGGGACCCCGAGAAGGTGTCGCTGATTATCGACCACGCCGCGCCCCCACCCAACGAGCGCGTGGCCAACCTGCAGCGCATGATGCGCGAGTTTCACGAGGAGATGGGCGGCCATTTCTACGATGTGGGCGCCGGCATTTGTCACCAGTTGATGGTGGAGAACGGGCACGTGCAGCCCGGCGACCTGTTCGTGGGCGCCGATTCGCACACGCCGACGTACGGGGCGCTGAACGCCTTTGCCGTAGGTGTGGGATCTACGGATCTCGCCGCGGTGCTGCTGACGGGCAAAATCTGGTTGAAGGCGCCGCAGACGATGCGCATTGAATTGGCCGGCGCGCTGCCGAGGGGGATCGCGGCCAAGGACGTGATCCTGTTCTTGCTGGGC
>DATHSI010000187.1:0-5970 GCA_035464315.1 Candidatus Sulfomarinibacteraceae bacterium | reverse complement strand
GAGGATGAAGTGGCCCAGGCGGCCGTCGGGCCGGTTCTGGAACTGGATCTCGTGGATCTGCCACAACCCCTGCGGGCGTTCTCTGGATACGAGGACGGTGCCGTCGCCCGGGAAGAAGTTCGTGCTCCAGTCGGCGAAGATATAGCGGCCGCGGAACTGGGGCAGGTCGTCGCCGCGGTAGACGTAGCCGCCCACGACGGTACGGCCGATGCCGCCGGGTTGGGCGGCGTTGGCGTACTCGATGACGGGGTCGATCAGCGGCGCGCCGGTGTCGGGATGGCCTTCACCCACGAAGTCGGGGCAGTCGGGCGGGATGACGGTGTTATTCTCGGCGTCGAAGCAGTGCGTGCCTTCCTTGACGTTCCAGCCGTAGTTACCGCCATTTTCGATCACGCTGACCTCTTCCCACAGCCCCTGACCGGCGTCTCCGGCAAAGAGGGCGTGGTTACCGCCCATGTCGAAGGAGATGCGATAGGGGTTGCGCAGGCCGTAGGCGTAGATTTCATCCAGGCCGTCGCGGCCTACGAAGGGATTGTCGCCGGGAATGCCATACGGATCGCCGTCGTCGACGTCGATGCGCAGGATGCTGCCCAGCAGATTCTGCTCGACGTCCTGCCCGTTGCCGCCGCCGTTGAACGCGTACCAGTCCTCGACGTGGCCCAACTGGTTGTCGTTGGCCCCGCCGCCGTCGCCCAGCGCGATGTAGAGGTAGCCGTCAGCCGGCCCGAAGGCCAGGGCCCCGGCGTTGTGATTGCCCTGGGGCTGATCCACCTGTAACAGGATGCGCTCGGAAGCGGGATCAGCATGGTCAGGATCGGCGGAGACGTGGAATTCGGAGATGCGGCTGGTGTGGTTGAAGCCGGCGGGTGCTCCCTCACGCAGAGGCACACTGTAGTAGACGAAGAAACGCCCATTGCTGGCGTAGTCGGGGTGGAAGGCCAGGCCCAACAGCCCGCGTTCGTCGAACCCGGGGTTGAGGCTGACCATGCGGTCGCGCACGTCGAGGAAGGGGTCGGCCAGCAGTTGGCCGTCGGGGCCGATGATGTGAATGAGACCGGCCTGGTCCACGACGAAGAGGCGACCGCTGCCGTCCGGCGCTTCGGTGAGGTGCACGGGCGAGGTGAATCCGTCGGCGACGAGGTTGACGCGTGCCGTGAAGGGGTCGCCGATGGGGCTGCTGCCGTGGTCGGCGTGGGCCACTCCGCTCGTCCCCGCCAGGGCCGCCGCGAAGGCCAGAGCCAGGAACAGGGTTGCCAGGAACAAAAACTTGCGCATCGTTTACCTCCTTTACTTGAACCACTACGATCGAGCCGGCCAGCAGCGCCGGTGGCGATGGGGAGAGCGACTTGCCCCGGGCGGCTCTTCCAGGGGCGGCGCTGCGTGTACGTTGGCCGGCGGGTATGCTCTATTAGTAGGAGTCGGGTGAAGGCGGGGAAATGTTATTGGTGGGGGAGATATAGAAACGGTCTATTTGGGACTGTGACTGAGGTATAGAGGGTGTGGTCGGGTAGGAGGAGTGGGGCCAGCAGCGACGTCGACAATGTAGTGGCGCTGGGGGTTCTGGTGGATGTAGCGTACGAGCGCGATCAGGTATCGGTCACTGTCAACGCGCAGCCGCCCGAAGCGGTGCTGGAAGAGAGAGCCGGTGCGCTCGTAGCTGCGATTGACGGCTTTAGCGTAGCTGACGAAGAAGCGGCGGAATTGTTCGGTGGGGGTGGGGGGGTGGCGCGGGCGTCGTAGTAGAGACATCCGATTTTTTCAAAAAATCGGATGTCTGGGTGGGAGCAGGTGTCTGGTCGTCATGCGTCCGCACCAGCAGGTGGAAGTGGTTTGGCAAGAGACAATAGGCATAAACCTCGGCGACGGGGAGGATGTAGTGGGCCATCTTCTTGAGAAAGAAGGGGTAGTTGCGCTCCTCTTTGAAGATGATTTCG
Source organism: Candidatus Sulfomarinibacteraceae bacterium (assembly GCA_035464315.1). GTDB lineage: Bacteria > Chloroflexota > Anaerolineae > Promineifilales > Promineifilaceae > JAAYYY01. The sequence continues at coordinate 4,036 of DATHSI010000187.1, read as the reverse complement.
TCGTTGATGCCACGGTTGTAGATGTGGTAGTAGGTGCCGGGGGCCAGGGGTTCTTTGTACATGGCGATGGGCCTTTTGGATGTGCGTGATATTGTTTGTGTGTGCTGTGCGCGAAAGATATCCGATTTCTTAAAGAAATCGGATATCTCTTGTGGGCTACCGCGCAATTATAGCACAACCGGCAGCTCCCGCGGCGCGCGCTGGGTCAGGAGCTGGGGGCCGTCTTCGCGGATGACGATGTTCTCTTCGTGCACCATCATGCGGCCGGGCGCGACGGTCAGGCCCGGTTCCAGGGTGAGCACCATGCCCGGCGCGAGCACGGTGTGGTCTGCGGGCGTCAGCGAGGGCCATTCGGTGAGTTGCATGCCCAGGCCGTGGCCCAGGCGGCCTACGGTGGTCCTGGCGCTGTCGTCGCCGTCGCTCAGTTCGCGCCACATGCTGTGGAACAGGTCGGCGCAGGTGGCGCCGGGGCGCGCGGCGCGCAGGCCGGCTTCGGTGGCGCGGTAGAGCGTCTCGTAGGCGCGGCGGGCCGTGGCGGAGGGGCCGCCGGCCGTCTTGCCGCCGATGGCGAAGTTGCGGTCGAAATCGCAGAAGTAGCCGTCGAAGAGGGAGCCGGTGTCCAGCATCAGCACGTCCCCCTCTTGCAAGGGCCGGGCAGACGGGGGCGAAATGATATCGGCGTAGCCGCCGGGGCCCGCGCCGCCCACCAGGTAGGGCACGTCGTCCGCGCCCTGTAGCAGAATCTCGATCTTGAAGGCGCGGAACACCGCCTCTTCGCTGTCGCCGGCGGCGATGAGGCCGGGCAGCGCGGCGAAGGCCCGGGAGACGATGTCGCAGATGTGCGCTATTTTGTCGATTTCGGCCTCGGACTTCACCAGCCGCAGCGTGCGGATCAGGGTAGTGGCGTCCACAAACTCGCCGCGGCGGCGGGCGCGGATGGCGTCGAAGTGGGCCAGGGGCATGCGCAGGTGCGTCTCGGGCCCCATGGGCAGACCCACGCGTCCGGTGGCGCCGGCCACTTCCAGCAGCGTCTGCGCCAGCAGGGACACGCCGTCGTCGTCGGGGGCCGGCGCGGGCCAGGTGCGAATGTCTTCGATCCAGGTCTGGGCCATGTACGCCGCGCCAATCTGGGGAATGACGGCAACCGGCTTTCCCTGCGCCGGAACGACCAGGAACCAGGGCCGGGTGGGGCTTTGCCAGAACTGGGTCAGGAAGCCTGTGAAGTAGCGCACCTCGGGCTCGGTGGTCAGCAGCAGGGCGCTGAGCTCCTGCTCGCGCATGAGGCGCTGGGCGCGCTCCAGCCGCATTTCGAATTCGGCGGTGGCAAAGCCTCGCGGGGGCTCATTCATCCACGTAAAAGCCGTCTACTCGTCCCTGGTAGAAGGCCAGCAGGCCTTGAATGCGGGCTACTTCCGGCTCGGGGAAGGGGTAGTACCAGACAACGTCCTCGGCCAGCGTGTCGCCGACGCGCACGGAGTAGTAGGAGGCGTACCCTTTATAGGGGCAGCCCGTCTGTTTGTCGCTGGGTACCAGCAGGTCCCTGCGCACGTCCACTTTGGGGATGTAGTAACGGGTCTGCAGGCCGGTCTCGAAGAGCAGCACGGGCCGCCGCGTATCGGCCACCGTCTCCCCGGCGATTTCCACGCGCACGTGGCGCGAGCTGGGCAGGACGTCGATGCGCGTGTAGGGGTCGCGGGGATGCACGTGCACCTCCTCATCTTCCTCGAACCAGGCGTCCATCTCGTGCCACTTGAAAGCGACGTAATCGGCCAGGCGGGGGTCGTCCTCGGCCCAGGCCGCGCGTTGGGCCACGGCGTCGCCCGCTTTCACGGTCCACAACGAGCCATCCTCATTCTCGGGCACCAGCATGTCGTCGCCGACGTCGGCCAGGGGGAAGAAGTAGCTCATGGGCCGGCCGCGCTTCAGCTTCACGCGCCGGCTGCTGGCCACCAGCTCGCCGCCCAGGTACACGCGAATCCACTTGGCCATGTCCACGATATCGTGCTCGGCGCTGGGTAGTTTGGTTTCGCGGGTCATGAATTGTCACCTCCACTTCCTATTATAATGGATGGTGGAAGGGTGTTTGTAAGGAAGGTTCCGCACATTGCCCGGTGGTAATGGGCGCCCAACAGCTTTGGCCGTTGCGTGCGCATCGGCCGTCCCCTATGCTGCAGTCGAGGACGTGAATGGACAGCCGGCGGTGGTCTTCAAACTGGCTTTGGACGCCCTGCCCGACCGTGGACAGGTTGGACGCAGCCAACAGATGCTATACTATGGAGTGAAGGAGCTCGGCGGTGCAACCTGTTCCTTCATAAAGCAAGGGGCATTACCCCATCCACGCCTACGGGAAACCTGATCTGCCCCGCCGTTACGAACGAACGCCCACCAATTATTTAGGAGATAGGAAGATGGCAGAGGAAAAGCGGTCCTTGTTGCAACGCCTGAAACAGTTGCTTTTCGGAAAAAGAGATGCGACCCGTGCCGACCAGAAAGAACGGCGGGACGAAATGGCAAACTTCATGGATAGACGCGCGGAAGAAGCAGAAGAGAGAGCAGACGCTGCTCGAGAAAAACGCGGATAACCTACGCTTGAGCGTCTTTCTGCTGGCCACTTCACGGATAGCCGGCGTCAGACCTCAAAATCCTCGCGCTCTGCTTTCTCCAGGTCGACGGTCATGGGGTGCTCGTCGGAACCGACGTCGAGGATGGCTTCGCGGCTCACGGCGCCGCGCCTGGCCACCGGGCTCTCGATGTAGGTGCGGCCCAGCTTAAAGCCGGCAACTTCTCCTTCATCGCCCAATATGACGTCGTCAATGGCGGCCACTCTGGTTTTGCCAGCAGTGACAATCTCTCGGCCTGTCAGTTGGTCTCGGCGCACCCAGGCCTGAGCATCACTTTCCGCCATCTCGCGAACGACGCCGGCGTGTTTCACGAGCACTACGTCGTCGCCAATAAGGTGAACGTCTGCGCGGGGAATGAACCGGCGCGTACGGTCGAGGATGCCTTCATAGGCGACCTGAATGGCTGCCAGGTGGCGCGCCTCGTAGTCGAAGTAGATCTCGTGGACTTGGCCGACGACAACTCCTTCATCGACGCCGATGATATGTTTGTTGATCAAATCCTTGGCTGTGCGCATACTCCCTCCAATCGACCATGTGGTAGTCGGAACGCTAACTCCCAGACTCATTTCTATTATAATGGCCGATGGCGCCGTCTGCAATTGCCAGGTTTCGAGTGTCGGGTTGCAGATTGCAGGTTGCGGGTTGCGAGTTTGTAACATTTTGGCGCGCAATCCGTTCTATATAGTAACTGCTGCTTACACTGCTGCCTCCCATTTTGAAAGGCCACTCGCGATTCTTCCCTCAATCCTCCTTGCGAGTGGCCTTTCTGCTTTCCCGTGGATGGAATGTCATCGAGGGAGAAATCCGATTTTGGCTGACGCTGGGAAAAATCGGATTTCTTCTATGCTAAACTGGTCGCCGGCTCAGCGGCGGCGGTAGACGTTGTCGTGGTGCCATTGTAGGGAGGTGGGGAAGGGGCGCAGGTCGGGGTCGGTGGGGCCGATGAGGGGGCGCTGTCTTAACGTGGCCAGGTGGCCGGGGATGTTGTCGTTGGCTTCCAGTTGGGGGGAGAGGCGGATTTCGTAGCGCCGGCTGATGGTGGCCAGCGGCTGACGGCAACGCCGTCAGCTTGGTCGAACGTCCAGTGGCACAGGCGGCACAGGGCCAGCCCGTTGCGCGGGTCGTCGTTCTGGCTCTCGCTCCAGGGCACGATGTGCGCGGCGTCGATGGCCGTGTGGCCGTCGGCGGTCAGGATGCGCACGCCGCAGAGGGCGCAGCGGTGGTCGTAGGCGCGGGTGATGGCCCGTCTAAACCCCTGGTCGCGCACGGCGGGTTCTTGCTCCAGGGCCAGCGCGGGGGACGGTTCTTTGAGTTCGCTCTTGGCCCGCTGCAGGAGTGTCTCGCCGTATTGGTAGGCTTTGACGTTGATCACCCCACGTTTGAACAGCGCCTGATGTAACACCGGCGCGAAGTGG
>DATHSI010000186.1:0-18642 GCA_035464315.1 Candidatus Sulfomarinibacteraceae bacterium | reverse complement strand
AGTTGACCGGCGGCGAGCTGCTCATTCGCAATCTGATGTATGGGCAGCAGGATGTGCGGCGCTATGGGGGAGTCGGGGCGCAAGGTGAGGGGGCGCGCGACCACGCACCACAGGCCGGCTGGCTGGTGGATACCTTCGGACACATCAGCCAGGCGCCGCAGATCCACCGCCTCTTTGGCCTGGACGCCGTTTTTGTCTGGCGCGGCGTTCCCCTCTTGCAGCCCTACTTTGCCTGGCGTGGCGCGGACGGCAGCGTGGTGCTGGCTATCAATCTCTTTGGCGGCTATCGCAATCTGTACGGTGTGACGCACGCGCCGGAGGTCGCCGCGCGCCGCCTGCAGGCTGAGGTCCGGCGGCTGCGGCCCTACTATCCCACGCCGGACGTGCCTCTCTTCGACGGCTATGACCTGGAGGATGATCCGGAAGACCCGCTCCGTTTTTTCGCCGGGCGGGAGGACGTGGGCCAGGATCTGGCGTTGAAGGAGACCACGCCGGCGGCGTTTGCGCGCGAGATTGCGCAGAAAGGGCTGGCGCTACCTACGGTGGGCGGCGAGCTTAACTCCGGCAAGTACGGGGCGACTTTTCCGGGCGCCCTCACGGCCCGCACCTATCTCAAGGTGATGGCTTATGACTGCGAGCGCCTGCTATTCGATCTGGCGGAACCGCTGGCGGCGCTGGCCCACCTGCGCGGGCGGCCTTACGCCGCGACGCAGCACGAGCGCTGGGGGCGCGAGCTGTTGCAGAATGCGGTTCACGACTGCATTTGCGGCGTGAGCATCGACCAGGTGCACGAGAAAATGGAGGACAGCTACCGACGGCTGCACGATGCTATGTGGCAGGACGTCCAGGAGTCGCTGGCAGCCATCGTCTCTGACTTCCGCGCGGGCGAGTACGCCGTCTCAACCAATCCTTTTTGCGGCGAGACGTGGCTTATGGTTGGCGACGAACTGCTGCAGGTGCGGACGGAAGGGGTGGGGCTTTGGCCCGTGGCAGAGCGGCTGCCGGTGGCGTTCGTTTCCAGGCCGGCATCGTCTTTCCACTGGCGCAACGAGCATTACGAGGCCACGGTGACGTCCCAGGGCGCGGTGCGCAGCGGGCAGCGTCTGTTGGGCGCGTTCGTTGTCTCGGAAGAGCAGGGGGATACCTACTCGGCGCAGATGGGAGCCCGGCTGGGCGCGCTGAGGCTGACGTCGCCGCCGCGCGTTGTGGCGAGGAGCGAACGGCACGCGGTCGTACACTTCCGCGGCTTATGGCGCGGGGAGGGCGCGTGGGTCAGGGCCGATGTGTGGCTGCAATTCGATCCCTCGCCCCTGATCCGTTGGACGATTGAGCTGGACAGCCAGGGCAGCGATCTGCGCGTTGATTTACTTTTTGAAACGGGCGGGGCGCGCGACGTGCATGCCGCGATGCCCTTCGACGTGGTACGGCGTCCGCCCGCAGATACGGATTTACTGCCGCGGGAGCTGCCGGAAGCGCTGTCGACCATACTGCTGGGCCAGCGGGAGCTGAATCGGGTGACCAATTTCCCCATGCACGGCTTTGTGGCGGCTGAGAACGGCGAAGGCCACACGACGGCGATTCTGGCGCGGGGCATCTACGCTTATCACAGCGGTGAGGAGGGCCAGATCGGGCTGCCCTTACGGCGCGCGGTGCAGTGGGTGACGCAGGCCGATCTGCAGGACCGCGTGGGCGACGCCGGGCCGTTTTTCTACGTGCCCGGTGCGCGCTGCGAGCGGCGCGCGCGCCACGAGGTCGCCGTGGCTCTGGGCCCTTTTGCGCCCGATTCGCTGGACCTGCAGCGGTTGAGCGCCGTGTTCCACAATCCGCCGCTAATTGTGCGCGTGCGCGGCGACGGTGAACGCGAGAGGTGGCAGTTGCTGCAGGAGGACGTTCCCCTGAGCAGCCTGTCGCGGCAGGGAGAGGCGATGTTGGCCCGTTTCTACAATCCGCTGTCTCGCGCTCTGCCCTTCTCGCGCGTTTACTTGCGGAAGGACGTGTGGGGCGCGGCGCGGGACACGGTGGCTACGGTGGCGGCGCACGAGATCTTGACCGTGGCCTTGCCGCACCAGCTGCCGGCGGAGACGGAACTGCCTCCTGCAGGCGGTGTGACGACGCTCACACCCCCATCCTGGCGAGTGGGTGCCGACAGGGCTCGCCCGCAGCGGGCGCAGATGGCGCAGTTGGAACGCGAGATTGCCGCACTGGCGGAGCAACTGCAAGCGGTGCGGGCACAGGTGGCGAGTGCGACAGGCGCGCAGAAGTTGCGCCTTCAGCACCACGCCTACGTGCTGGAGCGGGAGCAGTTGGAGTACCGGCTGTCGCTGTTGTTGAACCGCCGCAAACTGGCCGAGGAATGGCCGCCGGGTCACGAGTATCTCTATGGTATTGACCCGGAGATCGCAGAGCTGGGGCAGGCGCTGAACCGGCTGCGCATTAAGCGGCGTATTTTTGACTACGTTGTGCAGGCGGTGTAGGAGGCAGGGCGCACTGATGGACGAGCGGATTGGGCGATTACTGACCTTCGTCTATGGCGCGGAGACGGCGCAGTCGATCCTGCCGCGCCTGGAGGAACTGTTAGACGAATTCCGGGGCCAGATCCTGGCGCGACCGGTACGCCGCCACTTTGATCACCGCGACACGGTGCTGATCACCTACGGCGATATCCTGCAACACGGAGATGAGCCGCCTCTGCAAACGCTGCGCCGTTTTCTGCAGGCCAGCGTGGGCGGTCTGGTGGGCGGCGTGCATCTGTTGCCCTTTTTTCCCTATTCTTCCGACGATGGCTTTGCGGTCATCGACTACCAGGAGGTGGATCCGGCGCTGGGCGACTGGACCGACGTGGAGGCATTCGGCCGTTCCTTTCACCTGATGTTTGATGCAGTGATCAACCATATTTCGCGGCAAAGCGAGTGGTTCCAGGCCTTCAAGCGGGGCGAAGCGCCTTACACCGATTTCTTTGTCACCGTAGAACCTGGCGCGGACCTCTCGACGGTATTTCGTCCGCGCGCGCTGCCCTTGCTGACGCCGGTGGAGACGGCGCAGGGTACGAAGCAGGTGTGGACCACGTTCTCCGCCGATCAGATCGACCTCAATTACCGCTCGCCGGAGTTGTTGCTGGAGATTCTGCGCGTGCTGCTTAGTTACGTGACCCACGGCGCGCAGATGATTCGCCTGGACGCCATTGCCTTCATGTGGAAGGAGCCGGGCACCAGTTGCATCCACCGCCCGCGGACGCACGCCCTTATCCAGTTGATGCGCGCCGTGCTCGACGAAATCGCGCCGCAGGTGGCGTTGATCACAGAGACGAACGTGCCGCACGAGGAGAACATCAGCTACTTCGGCGATGGTCAGAATGAAGCGCAGATGGTGTACAATTTCTCACTGCCACCGCTAACGCTGCGCGCCTTCCACACCGGTCAGGCCACGACGCTGGCGCGTTGGGCGCGGGGATTGACCGTGCCCTCTGACCGCGTTACTTTCTTCAATTTCCTGGCCTCGCACGATGGCATCGGACTGACTCCGGCGCGGGGCATTCTCAGCGAGGGTGAAATCGAAGCGCTGGTACAGCGGGTGCAGGCGCTGGGCGGCTATGTGTCCTATAAGACCAATGCCGACGGTACGCAGAGCGCGTACGAATTGAACATCAACTACCTCGATGCGTTGGGCGACCCGGACAAATCGCCGGAGGAGGAACTGGCGGCGCGCCGCTTCCTGGCCTCCCAGGCCATTATGCTGGCGTTGCGCGGGGTGCCCGGCATTTATTTTCACAGCCTGTTCGGCTCCCGCAACTGGCGCGAAGGGGTGGCGCGCACGGGGCAGAAACGGGCCATCAACCGCCAGAAGTTGCAGCGCGACCAACTGCAACGCGAGCTACAGGGCGGGCTGCGCCGGCGCGTATTTGGCGGCTACCGTCGCCTGCTGCGCGTGCGCACAACGGAAATGGCCTTCCATCCCTACGGGCAGCAACGCGTGCTGGATCTGCACCCGGCGGTGCTGGCTGTCGAGCGCGCCCGCGGGCTGGCGAAGGTGCTGTGCCTGCACAATGTGTCCAGGGAGGCGATCACGCTGGACCTTCCGGGCAACGCCTGGGTAGACCTGCTGAGCGAGAAGGCGCTTTCCTCTGAGGGCGTTACCCTGCCGCCGTATGGCGTATTGTGGTTGAAGAGGCACTGGATGGAGCCTTGATAGTCTTCACCGGTGAATTCAGCCTTATGTGCGATGGTCACGGCTGCGGCAGAAAGGCATTGGTGAAGGCATCCTCGACCGCCAGCGGCTCGCTGACTGCTTCGTCGTAGGCCAGCAGCATGTCCGCCAGGGCCTGCCACTGCTCCGCGGTTTGCCAGCCGGGGCCGTTGACCTCGGTTACCTCTGATTCGTAATCCACAAACTCCGCGTCCAGCATGAAGCGCATGTGCTGGGGGTCGGCGTCGGGGCCGGCGTACTCCAAGACGATTTCCACGGCTTCCTCCCTGTTTTCGCCGGCGTAGGCGATGCCGCGCATAACGGCGGACATGAAGCGGCGCAACATGTCCGGCTGCTCTTGGACCAGGGCTTCGGTGGTGACGTAGGTCAGACCCAGGGTGGGCGCGCCGAAGTCGGCGGCGTCCCATTGGACCAGGTCATAGCCCCAGCTCTGGATAAGGTATGGTTCGTTAGACTTGAAGACGGGGTAGACGTCGACCACGCCCTCGGTCAGCACGCGGGGGTCGAACCCCACGTTGACCAGATCCACCCTGCTCTGGTCCACGCCGGCGGATTCCATGATGGCGAAGAGGTCCGGGGGTATGGTGCCTTTGAAGCCCACGGTGCGGCCTTCCCAGTCGGCGGGTGTTTCGATGCCGGCGTCGGCCAGGGCCACGAAGGCCTGCTGTCCGCGCTGGCCGATGAGGCCGAGAGAGACCAGGGGTAGGCCGGGCTCGGCGCGCCGCTTGAGGAGGACGGCTGCGTCCCCGGTAATCACCTGCACTTCGCCGGAGGCCAGCAGCTGTGTGTGCTGACCCCCACCCGCTGAGTGTTCGATGGTCACGTCCAGCCCTTCTTCGGCGAAGAAGCCCTTCTCCTGGGCCACGTAAGCGCCGACGAAGGGCAGGTTGGCCTGCGCGCGGAAGCTGGGCATGAAGGTCATGGAGATCAATTCTGTCTGTGGTTCGGCCGTCTGGCAGCTTACCAGCAAGAGGAGGGCGATTGCGTAGAACCATCTGCCAGATAGTTCTACGACGAACGATTTGAAAAATCGTTCTACAGGGGAGGGTACGTTCATTATCATACTCCACGTTTGTGAGGGTCGTCGTTATGTATCAGCTCTCCGCCTGCCAGAACAGCAACCGCCGTTCTAGCCAGACGATGGCCTGATAGACGCCGGTGCTGATCAGGGTCAGCACGAAGACGGCGGCGAAGAGGGAGGGCATGTTGAGGTTGGTGTAGGCCAGCCACATCATGCGGCCCAGGCCGCCGGACGCGCCGGTCCACTCGGCGACGACAGCGCCGATGAGCGAGAGAGGGCCGACGACGCGCAGCGCGGCGAAGAGGTGCGGACGGGCCGCGGGCCAGCGGGCATGGACGAAAATCTCTCGCGGGGTGGCGTCCAGCGAGCGCAGCCAGTCAATAACGGCGCGGTCCGTGGCGCGGAAGCCGCTGAGAGTGTTGATCAGGACCGGGAAGAAGGTGAGCAGGGCGGTGATGATCACCTTGGGCGCGAGGCCGAAGCCCAGCCAGATAGTCAGGATGGGGGCGATGGCGATGATGGGCGTGGACTTGATCAGAATGGCCAGGGACATCACGCCTTGCTCCAGCCGGTTCCAGAAGTTGATGAGCACCGCCAGGGCCAGGCCGATCGTGCTGCCCAGCGTGAGACCTGCCAGCGCCTCCAGCAGCGTCAGGCCGCCGGCCTGTAGCAACCTGAGGAAATGTTGGGCCAGGTAGGCGATGACGGCGCTGGGGGCGGGCAGAAGGTAGACGGGGATGCCCGTAACGCGCACGGCTGCTTCCCACAGCAGGAAAACGGCGACAATGATCAGCAGGCCTACGCCGCCTCCGGCGCTGCGCCGTGGCGTCTGGGCGCGCTGCAGGCGGCTGGCCGATAGCTTTGCATCGCCCCGGCGCGAGAGCTTCAGATCGCGATTCAGGCTGCGGCTCATATGACGGCTTCCTCCTGCAGCAGCGCTCGCGCCTGGCGCAGTTTCTCCGCGAAGGCGGGGCCGGTGTCGTCGCGGGGGTGGGGCAGGTCCACGGGCACTTCGCCGGCAATGGTACCGGGCCGGGGCGTCATAACCACCACGCGGTCGGAGAGACGAATGGCCTCGTGCAGATTGTGCGTGATCCAGACCACGGTGGGCCGGAACCGGCGCCAGATGCCCAATAGCTCATGCGCCAGTCGCGCCCGCGTCAGCTCGTCCAGGGCGGCGAACGGTTCGTCCATCAGCCACAGCGAGGCGCCGGTCGCCAGGGCGCGGGCCAGGGCCACGCGCTGTTGCATACCGCCGGAGAGCGTCTGGGGGTAGACATGGGCGAAGTCGCCCAACTTTACCATCTGCAGCAACGCTTCCGGGCTAGCAGAGGCGTTGGCCCGCGCCTGGGGATTGACCTGCAGGGGCAGGGTCACGTTCTCCAGCACGGTGCGCCAGGGTAGCAGCGCGGCCTGCTGGGCCATCCAGCTGATCTGCTTCTGGGCGCGCATCTCGTGCGGGGAGCGCCCCGCCAGGTGCACCCGGCCTTCGCTCGGTTCCAGGAGGCCTGCCAGCAGGCGCATGAGGGTGGACTTGCCGCAGCCGCTGACGCCCACCAGGCTGACGAACTGACCCGCTTCGATGGTCAGGTTCACATTGCGCAATGCCAGCAGGGGCTGCGGCTCGGCGGGATAGCGGTGCCACACGTTTTGCGCCTGTACGTCGATGGCCGGTTGCGTCATGGTCGTCCCAATCCCTGTTGCCCGCTGAGCCGGCGAGGGGTGATGCGCACCGCTTCCCACGCCTCAGTCGTTCGTAACTCGGCCTGGTCGTCGGCCCCCTGGCCCAGATAGCGCACGGCCAGCCGCTGCCGCAGCCCTTGCAGGCCGCCGGGGACCTGATCGTCAGATACGATTTCGGCCTGACCCACCACGAAGGCGCGGCGCAGAGGAGGCCAGGGCTCATCGATGGTCAGCGACACCCGCGCCGACTCGCGCACGTACTGCTTCCAGTGCGCGCCGGGCGAGGCCGTGACCCACACGTAGTCGCCGTCCCACTCGTACCACAGGGGGATGACGTGGGGCGTGCCGTCCTGGCGCACGCAGGCCAGCTGGGCGCTCCAGGGGCCCTGCAGGAATTGGGCCACTTCCTCTTCGCTGAGGGGGCGCACAGGGCCCAGCGGCTCGCCTACGGACCAACCATAGGGCTGGTAGACGGCGGCGCCCAGGCGGAAAGAGAGGCGCGCGGCCGTCTGGCGCAGTTGTTTCGTCAGGTGTTCCGCGGTCTGGGTATCGAAACGGAAGCGCGGTATGCTCATCTGGATGGCGGCGACGGGCTGGATGCCGTCGGCGCACACGGGGCAGGCGATGTCGATCGTTTCTTCTGTCTCGCGGCGCGCGCTTCCCCGCTGGCGAACGGTGGGTAGATCTTCGGGCGCGCCGTTGCCCGTAGCCCGCGCCAGCGCGGAGGGCGGCAAACCGGCGAGCAGGGCCAGGCCCGCGGCAGATTGTGTCGCCCGTCTTCGCTCGCCCGGACGGAAAGCGGCACGCACCTGCGACTGGCCTTCGCGTTGGGCAAGCACGACGGTGTCGCGGCGATCCAGCCACATCAGGGCTACCGTTTCCGCCGTTTCTTTCAACTCTTCGTCGCCGAGGAAGGCGCGGATCAGCGGGCCCAGGCCGTCCTGTCGTCCCGGCACCAGCGTCCACAGGGCAGGCCCTAACTGGTACGCGCCGCGGCTGTCCGGCTGCTCCACGTACTGGCGCGCCTTCAGTGTGTTCAGCAGGGCAAAGACCGCGCTGCGCGACATGTCCAGCCGCTCCAGCAGCTCGCCCGCGGTGAGGCCCTCGGGCTCGGCGCTGAGGGCTTCCAGGATATTCAGGGTTCGTTCGGCGGCGGGTACTTGTTTAGAGTAATCCATTGGTAATAGTAGTCCACTATAATAAACAGAAGTTTACTATAGTGCACTTTCTCGTCGCGGGCAACTGCTATGCCCCGCTTTCTATTACCGTGGACCCGGGCTTGCTGACCCGCGTTGCGCCTGAAGCGATATTGTTATCCGTAGGCCCCCGACACCCTTAAGGTGAATTTAAGCTTCGCTTGAGCCTCGCATAAAGACAGGCGTTCTGGTCCTCGCTACATTATACGATTGGAAAGATTCCTTCAAGAGAAACGGCCGTTGCACGTTTGAACGTTGCAGGTTGGCAAGTTGAACGTGCAACCAGCAACCTACAAACCTGAAACCGAATGTGTGGAGGAGAGAGATATGCAACGTTTTGGCTTCGCGCTTGTTCTGCTGGGCTCCCTCTTCCTGGCTATCGGCAGCGCCGCCCCGGCGCTGGCCCAGGACGAGGAGCCGGCTCAGGAATTGCCCCCTTTACAGCTGCTGACGGATTACCCGTCGCAGGTAATTGGTATTGACGAGACAGCAGACCTGGACCTGCGATTGCGCACGGGAACGGAGGCGCAAATCGTTTCGCTGTCTGTGGAGGATCTGCCGGAGAATTGGACCGCCGATTTCCGCGGTCGCAACCGGCTGGTGCGTTCAGTGTACGTGACGCCTGACGATACGGCGACGGTGACGTTACGGGTGACGCCGCCCGAGGATGTGGAGCCGGGCGAGTACAGCTTTACCGTGATTGCCGAGGGCGAGGCCGCAGAGGACGAACTGCCGATTACGCTGGTCGTGCAGGAACGGGTGCCGGCCAATTTATCATTGAGCGTGGAACTGCCCATGGTACGCGGCCGGCCCGACAGCACGTTCAGGTACAACGCGACGTTGGAAAACGAGGGAGACGAGGATCTGACCGTGAACCTGTCAGCGGATGCGCCGCCTGGCTTTGTGGTCACCTTTGAATCGGGGACGCAGGAAGTGACGACCCTGCCGCTGGCTGCCGGCGACTCAGAGCGCATCAACATCTCGGTGGAACCGATCACCCGGCTAGAAGTGGGCACCTATCCTATCGTGGTTCACGCTGATGGCGGTGTTGCGCAGGCTTCGCTGGAGCTGGCGGCGGACGTGGTCGGTCAGTCGAGCGTGACGCTGACCACGCCCGACGGTCGCCTGTCGGGGCAGGCGGAGGCCGGCGCGGAAACGACCTACACGCTGCTGTTGCAGAACACGGGATCGGCGCCCGCGCGCGGCATCGAGATGAGCCACTCAGCGCCCAACGGTTGGACGGTGTCCTTCGAGCCGGAGGGCGTGGATGAGCTGCCGCCGGGACAACAGCAGGAAGTGACGGCGCGGGTGCAGCCGCCGGATAACGCCATTGCCGGCGATTATGTGGTTACCTTCCGCGCCCGGCCCGAGGACGCCAGCAACGAATCGATGGAGTATCGTGTGACGGTGCGTACCTCGACGTTGTGGGGCGTGGCCGGCGTGGCTCTGATTGCGGTAGCTGTGGCCGTCGTGGGCCTGGCCGTGGCCCGCTTTGGCCGCCGTTAAGGGGGCTGACGATGGCCGAACTGGTTATCGAGACGCAGCATTTAAGTAAGCATTACGGCGATTTCGTAGCCGTGCGCGACCTGAACCTGGCCATAGAGGCCGGCGAGGTCTTCGGGCTGCTGGGTCCTAACGGTTCGGGTAAGACGACGACGATCCTGATGCTGTTGGGGCTGACCGAGCCCACGGCGGGCCGGGTGCGCGTGCTGGGCTATGACCCGGTGCGCCGGCCGCTCAGCGTCAAGGCCCGCGTCGGTTACCTGCCGGACCAGGTGGGTTTTTACGAGCGGCTGACGGCGCGCGAGAACCTGGGCTACATTGCCAGTCTCAACGGGCTATCTCGTGCGGAGGCTGACGAGCGTATCGAAGCGGCGGTAGGGCGCATCGGTCTCGGCGGGGTGTTGGACAGGCCGGTGGGCACCTTTTCGCGAGGGATGCGCCAGCGCCTGGGGGTGGCCGAAGTGCTGCTGAAGGATCCGCCGATCATCATCATGGATGAGCCCACGGTGGGCCTGGATCCGGAAGCGGCGCGCCTGTTCCTGCGCATCATCAACGACCTGAAGCAAGAGGGCATTACGATCCTGCTCTCTTCGCACCTGTTGCCGCAGGTGCAGGCGGTCTGTGACCGCGTGGGCCTCTTCCACCGCGGCGAGATCGTGTTGGAAGGTCGCGTGCCAGAGCTGGCCCGGCGCGTGCTGGGCGGTGCCTATCACGTGCGCCTGCAGGCGGAAGGTGACCCTGAGCGGCTGGAACGGGCGCTGAAGGCGCTGCCCGGTGTGAACGGCGTGGCCCTGGAGGACACGGATCGCTTTGTGCTGGAGGCCACCCGCGACTTGCGGCCCGAGGCGGCGCGCGCGGTGGTCAACGCCGGCGGCGAGCTGCGCTCGTTAGCTGTGGAGGAGCCCAACCTGGACGATATTTACAACCAGTACTTCGAGGAGGTAAATCATGTCGTCCCTGCCTGAGCAACGACGCCGTTCGCGCGAGGGCTCGCCCTGGACGGGGCTGTGGGCCGTGGTCTTCAAGGACATGGCCGACCACCTGACCAGCGCGCGCATGCGTATTCTGGAGCTGTTGATTCTGGCAACGGCCGGCGGCACGATTTTTGTGGCCGTGCAGAATTTGCGCGAAAACGCGTCGCCGGATGATCCTTTTATCTACCTGCGCCTGTTTACCACCTCGCAGGAGCCGCTGCCGGCGTTCATCGGCTTTCTGGGCTTTCTGGTGCCGTTGATCGCCATCGCCCTGGCCTTTGACGCCGTTAACGGCGAGTTCAACCAGCGCACGCTGTCCCGCGTGCTGGCCCAGCCCATCTACCGCGACGCGCTGCTGGCGGGCAAATTCCTGGCGGCGCTGCTGACGATGGCCCTGGTGCTCTCGGCCATCTGGTTACTGATCATCGGCATGGGTCTGCTGGGGCTGGGTGTGGCGCCCGGCGGAGAGGAGATGGCGCGCATCTTGCTGTTCCTGCTGGCGACTATCTTCTACGGCGGTATCTGGCTGGCGCTGGCCATGGTCTTTTCCACCGTGTTCCGCCAGTCGGCCACGGCGGCGCTGGCCTCCATCGCCGTGTGGCTCTTCTTCATCATCTTCTGGGATATCCTGGCCCGCATTGTGGCCCAGGCGGCGCGGCCGGTGCAGGTGGGAACGGTGCAGGAACTGTTTTCACAGGCGCAACTGGTGCAGGCGCTGTCGCGGCTGTCGCCGAACGTCCTGTTTGTGGAGGCCACCGTGGGTTTGCTGAATCCGGCCACGCGCTCATTCGGGCTGGTGTTGCCCAGCCAGTATCAGGGCGCCATTCTGGGTGCGCCGCTGCCGTTGGGTGAGAGCCTGATGCTCGTCTGGCCCCACCTTACGGGCATGATTGCGGCGACCATTCTGCTCTTCGCCGTCAGCTACGTGATGTTCCAGCGACAGGAAATTCGGGCCTGACCGTGAATGTGCTATACTGCGAGCCACACCGCGCCCACGTTCAACGCGGTGGAGGAACGTGGTATGCAGCATCCGGGCAATCTTGTCTCCGGCCGGCGGCCGGCCTATGAGGTAGCCGTCAATGACTTCTATCGGGCGCGCGCTCAGGCTTCGTTACAGGAGCTGATAGGGCGTCTGCAGCGGAAGTCGGTGTCGCTGCTATCCTACGAGGACGTGGCCCACAAGTTACACGTCACCGGGCGGGGAGAGGTGGGTCAGCGGCCCGTGCCCCTCGAGGCCATCGTGGGTAGCGTGGGGCGCTATAATGATTTCACGCGCACCTTCCTGCCGCGCGTGGACGCTGACGCGCACCGCTGGGCGCGCGTGAAGACGGCGGACGTGAGCCAGTTACCGCCGGTTACGGTGTACAAGATCAACGGCGCTTACTTCATCCTTGACGGCAATCACCGTGTTTCGGTGGCGCGCCGTGAGGGCCTGTCGCACATCGACGCCGTCGTCATCGAAGTCAGCACGCGAGTGCCGCTGTCGCCCGACGACGATCCGGACGCCCTGATCGTCAAGGCCGAGCAGGCGACCTTTCTGGCCCGTACCCATCTGGATGAGCGACGACCGGACAGTGACCTGCGCGTCAGCGTGGCGGGGCAATACGCGCACCTGGAGAACCACATCGAGGCTTACCGCTACCGGGTGGAGGAAGCGGAGGGGCGTACGCTGTCCGACCGCGAGGCGGCGCTGCGCTGGTATGATGAGGCCTATATGCCGGTCGTGGAGGTCATCCGCGAGCAGGGGATTCTGCGCTATTTTCCCGGGCGGACGGAGACCGATCTCTACCTGTGGATTGCCACGCATCAGGCCGAGCTGCGCAATGAAGTAGGCTGGCAGGTGTCGCCGGACGTGGCTGCGGGCCGCGTGCTGCACACGGAGGCCGCGCGCCGCTCGTGGCCCGCGCGGCTGCGCCACTGGCTGCAACGGCTGTGGCCCGGGCGCGATACAGCCGCGCCGCCGCGAAGTTGGGCCCAGGAGCGCGTACTGGCCCGATACAGCGAGGCCCTGTTCGCCGACGTTCTGTTGCCGTTCTGGTCGGGGGCGGGACAGACAGAAGCAGTGAAGCAGGCGCTGATCCTGGCCGGCCGTGAGGGCGCGCGCGTTCACGGCCTCTCGCTTGTCGCCGGCGACGAGGCGGACGACGAGCAGGCAACTTCGGCGGAGACTGCGTTTCAGCGCGCCTGTGAGCAGGCCGGGGTTCGCGCCACCCTGGCGCGCGAATCGGGCGTTTCGGAGTCGCTCATCTGCCGGCGGGCGCTGGTGTCCGATATTGTAGTCATGGGTTTTGAGCTGGCGACGGTGCGCCATCTGTTGGGGCATTGTCGCCGGCCGATCCTGGTGGTGCCGGGGGTGCATAGGCCCATCCGATCCGTGTTGCTGGTCTACGATGGCACGGCGCGGGCGCAGGAGGGCTTATTTGCCGCCACATACATGGCCGAGGCGTGGGACACGGCGCTGGTCGTGGGGGTGGCTCGCCGCCGCTTCTGGCAGCGTATCACGACGCCGGTGCGCAAGTATCTGGCGCTCCATGAGGTGGGCGCGACGTTCGTCGAATTGCGTGGGGAAACGGGAGCCGCCATCAATCGGCAGGTGAAAGAGAATGATTGTGATCTGATCATTATGCCCGCGCTGCGCGCCGGGCGACGCTGGCGGCGCAGGCGACAGCTGGCGCTGCAGGTTTTGCGCGACGCGGGGCGGCCGGTCTTGATTTTTAGCTAAAAAGGCCTCCCGTCTGCGAAATTCGTTGACAACAGGCCCCGGCAATTGGTACACTCTCCGTATCCGGTAGCACTCTGCATTTCAATCTTGCAAACAATCTCATATACGCCGTCGCCGAGCAACGTCGCCATGTGTCAGGGCTGATTGCCGGCAGTAGCCACAGCACGCACAGTATTAACTGCGCTAGATGAGGAGGGAATACCATGAAGCGCACGTATCTGCTGGTTGGGTTATTGTTGACGATAACGCTTATTGCCGCTGCCTGTACACCGCAGACGGTAGAGGTTACGCGTGTCGTTAGCGAGACGGTTATGGAACAGGTGGAGGTGACACGGGTTATCACCGAAACCATCGAGGTGGAGGGCGAGCCGGTTGAAGTAACGCGTATTGTGGAGGTGGCGGTAGAGTCGGAGGAGACGTTCCCAGAAGGCACAGAATTGAGCTTCCTGCAGTGGAGCCACTTCGTGCCCAATTACGACACCTGGTTCGACCAATTTGCGACCGAGTGGGGCGAGGCCAACGGTGTCCAGGTAACGGTAGACCACGTGAATATCGCCGACGTCGCGCCGGCGCTATCGGCGGCTATCGACGCGGGGCAAGGACCGACGCTGGTCGAGCTTTCACTCGCTGCGTCACTCTTCATCGAAGGGGTCCACGATCTGACCGACCTGAACATGCGCGCGCAGGAACTGTTCGGTCCGCAGGCAGAAACATGTACCGCTAACTCGTACCTGCCGACGACGGACACCTGGTATGGCTACTGCCACGGCTGGGTGCCGGATCCGGGCGACTATGACATCGAGATGTGGACGCAAGTGGGCATGCCGGATGGGCCGGAGACGTGGGACGATCTACTGGAAGGCGGCTCGGCCATTTATGAACAGTTGGGCGTTCCGCTGGGAATAGGCCTCTCGCCCGAAATCGATTCCAATATGGCCATGCGCGCTCTGATCTGGTCCTTTGGCGGTTCTGTCCAGGACGAGAACGAATGCGTCGTCATCAACTCGCCGGAGGTAATAGAAGCGACTGAGTTCCTGGTCGAGCTTTACAACAACACGATGACCGAGGAAGTGTTCAGTTGGGACGCCGCTTCGAATAACCAGGGACTGATTGCCGGCGAGCTGTCCTACATCCTGAACTCCATTTCGGCGTATCGTAGCCTGCAGAAGATTGATCCGGAGGCGGCGGACAACATCGGTTTTGTGCCGGCGCTGATCGGGCCGCGCGGTGACCAGCACGCCTCGGCGCACCTGTGGTACATCTACGTGATTCCCAGCTACGTCGATAGAGACAGCCCTGAGTACCGGGCGGCTGAGGAGTTCCTCATCTACCACACGGCTAACTACAATCAGGCTGTCTTTAACAGCGAGTTGTATAACTTCCCGGCATTCGAAAGCACGGTTCCGCAGTTGCAGGGGTGGGTGGAGAACGATCCGTTTGGCTCGCGCCCCATCGACAAGCTCACGGTACTGGCCACGGCTGAAGATTGGGTAACCTACCTGGGTTACCCGGGTCCGTCGAACCCGGCGGTAGCGGAAGTGTATTCAACGAACATCATCCCCACCATGATGGGCCAGGCCGCCCTGGGCGAACTGACGCCGGAGGAGGCGGTAGCCCAGGCGGAAGAGCAGATCAACGACATTTTTGACAAGTGGCGTGATCGCGGATTCGTGGGTTGTGTAGAGTAGTAACCGTCGTAGATAATGGACGCCCGGCTCTACGCGAGCCGGGCGTCCCTTTACAGGAGTCTGTGACAGGTAATGGGACTTGTTGAGTTAAGAGGCTTAAGAAAAGAGTTCGGCGAGGTCAAGGCTGTCAACGGCGTTGACCTTTCTATTGCGAAAGGGGAGTTTGTTGTCATTCTGGGGCCGTCCGGCTGTGGCAAAACGACGCTGATGCGCATGGTCGCCGGCCTGGAAAAGCCGACGGAGGGCGAGGTGATCATCGACGATCGCAACGTCACGCCGCTGCCGCCCCGGGCGCGGGAAATCGCCATGGTCTTCCAGAGCTATGCGCTATACCCGCACATGAGTATCTTCGATAACGTCGCTTTCCCCCTGAAGGCGCGCAAGATGCCCAAGAACGAAATAAGGGAAAAAGTGGGGTGGGCTACGTCTATCCTGGGCATCCAGCGCCTGCTGGACCGCAAACCGCGCCAGCTTTCCGGCGGTGAGCGCCAGCGCGTGGCGCTGGCCCGAGCGCTGGTGAAGGAACCGGCGGTGATGTTGCTGGACGAGCCCCTCTCTAATCTGGACGCCAAGCTGCGCACGTCGGCGCGCGATGAGTTGCAGCGCTTCCAACGAAAACTGGGCATTACGACCATCTTCGTGACACACGACCAGATTGAAGCTATGGGCCTGGGCGACCGCATTGCGGTGATGAACGCCGGCAAGGTGCGACAGGTGGGCGCGCCGCAGGAGATTTACGACGATCCCGCGGACACGTTCGTGGCCACCTTCCTGGGGTCGCCGCCGATGAATCTCATGGAACAGAACGGTCATCTGGTTGGTTTTCGTCCGGAGAACTTTCTTCCTGAAGCCGTGGCGGAAGAGAACACGGCGTACGTGACGTTCCCTTATCACGTGGGACGGGTGGAGAACCTTGGCTCCGATCGCCTGTTGTATGGCACGGTGGCCGGTGCGGAAGAGAATCGTACTATTTCCAAGTTGCCGTCCACCGTGCGTGTGGAGGTGGAACCGAACGAGACCCACGAGTTTGTTGTGCGTCGCCAGGACCTGCGCTTTTTTGACAAGAAGACCGGGCTGCGGAGCGCGCCCCAGGCGTTCTAACGGTGGAAGAGAAATGGCAGAAACGGTAGAACGTGTAGAGCAAAGACCGTCTCCCTATCCAGAAGCGCAGCCGGTGCAGGGACGCTTCCTGGCGGATCGCGAGGGGTTGTTAGGCACACTCTTTCTGGCGCCGGCCGTGCTGTACATCATTGGGCTGGTCGGGGTTCCCTTCTTTCTGGCCATCGCCTTCAGCCTCTCCGATGCGACGATTGGCGACGCGTCCATCGATCTGATCGGTTTTCGCAACTTCAGCAACGTGACCAGGGCGCCGCAGTTCAGGCGAGCGCTGTTAAATAGCTTCGTGTTCACGCTGGCGACGCAGATCATTGTCATAATCCTGGCCAACATATTGGCCGTGGCCCTGGCGCAGGACTTTCGCGGCAAAGGGTTGGTGCGCGTCCTGATTATCCTGCCCTGGGCCACGCCGATTTCCCTGGGCACCGTCGGTTGGCGATGGATCCTGGACTCGAAGTTTAGCCCCATCGACTGGGTGCTCGTGCAGGCGGGGCTACTTGGTAGTCCTGACGCGCTGCTGGGAGCGAGCAGACACCTGACGTATCTTGGCGTAGAGAATTTGGCCATGGCTTCTACGGTAATGGTTCACGTCTGGCGCATTCTGCCGCTGGCGACAGTGATTCTGATGGCCGGCCTGACTTCCATTCCCCGGGATATTTTGGAACAGGCTCAGGTGGACGGCGCGCGCTTCTGGCGCATTCATTTCCAGATTGCGATTCCCATGATCTTGCCTATTATGAGCATTGCTCTTTTGTTCGGTATGATCTTTACTTTTACAGACATGGTGGTGGCCTTCGTGCTCACGCGCGGCGGTCCGGTCTTCTACACGCAGGTGCTGCCCCTCTGGGCATGGTTCAAAGGTATTGACGGCGGCTCTCTCGGCGAGGGGGCGGCAATTGCCCTCTTCATGTTCCCCGTGCTACTGGCCGCTGCGATCCTCATTCTGCGCGCGGCGCGCCGCTTGGAGGTGGCCTGATGGAAGACGCGAGACGGATCCTGCGACGGGTTGGGCTCTATGCCGTGATAGGCGCTTTCTGCTTTTTCACGGCGGCGCCCTTCCTGATCATGTTGATTAATACTTTTAAGCAGGACCGCGATCTGTACCGTCCGCAGAACAATCCCTTCATTTACAACGATCCGCCTACGCTTGATAACCTGCGACTGCTGTTCGAAAATACGAACTACCCGATCTTTTTGCGCAATTCGCTGATCATCGGCGTGCTGGTGGTGATTATTACGCTGGTCATTGCCATTCCCGCAGCTTACGCGCTGGCACGGCTGGCGGGACGTTGGGGCGAGCGGGCAGGCATTGCCATCTTCCTCGTCTACCTGGTGCCGCCCACCCTGCTGTTTATTCCTCTGTTCCGCGTCGTGACCGCTCTGGGACTGAATAACTCGATCTGGGCATTAGTGCTGGTTTATCCAACCATCTCTATCCCCTTTTCCACGTGGCTGCTGATGGGGTTTTTCAAGTCGATTCCGCGCGATTTGGAAGAGGCGGCGATGGTCGATGGCTACAGCCGGTTAATGGCCTTTATCAAGGTCGTGATGCCCCTCTCTCTGTCGGGCGTCATTGCTGTCGTGGTCTTTACCTTCACGCTCTCTCTCCACGAGTTCGTCTATGCCATGACCTTCATTACGAGGTCTGCTGCCCGGCCCATCAGCGTGGGCGTGCCCATCGAACTGATCCGCGGCGACGTCTTTTTCTGGCAGTCGCTGCTGGCTGCCGCGGTCATTGTGGCCATTCCTGTGGCCATCGTCTACAATATTTTCCTGGATCGGTTGGTGGCGGGAT
Source organism: Candidatus Sulfomarinibacteraceae bacterium (assembly GCA_035464315.1). Taxonomy (GTDB): domain Bacteria; phylum Chloroflexota; class Anaerolineae; order Promineifilales; family Promineifilaceae; genus JAAYYY01. Next base: position 741 of record DATHSI010000186.1, on the reverse strand, counting down.
TTACGATGGGGGCGGTGAAAGGATAGAGATCGGAGATCAGAGATTGGAGATTGGGGGCGCACTCAGTCTCCAATTAACCAATCTCCAATCAACCAAAGGAGTAATCCATGTCTGACGTCGTCTACACCTCAAAAGTCCGCATCGAACGGGTGAAGGGGCCGCTGCGGCGGGCCTTTTTGCCGCAGAAGGAAGAGCCCGTGTTCTTTGGTGTTCATTCGGCCATCGCGGACCCATACGACACAGACATGTCGCTGCACGAGCCGAACCCGACGACGTTGGACTACGTCGTCGCCGCCGCGGCCGGCTGACTGACCGGCACCTTTGGCGGCGCGCTGGAGGCGCGTAACATTCCGGCGGGAGAGGGCTACTTAATCTCTGAGGCGACGGGTGAGATTGAGAAAGAGGGCAACGTGATGGTGATCAGGCGCATCCACGTGCGCTATCAGCTCAAGCTGGACTCCGAAATGCGCGAGGTTGCCGAGCGCGTGCACGGCTTCCACGCCGATTACTGCCCCGTGGCGCTTACGATCGGTAGCTGTGTTGATATCAGCACGGAGCTAGTGATGGAGGACGCCTGAGCCGTTATATCAGGAAGCGTCTTCCTCGATGGCGGGCACGATGACCACCGGCCGTTTCGTCTTTTCCATGACGGCGCGCGAGACGCTGCCCAGCGCTCGTAGTCGCCCCAGGCCGCGCAGGCCCTCGAAGCCCATGACGATGTAATCAACGTCCAGACGTTGG
>DATHSI010000185.1:0-2520 GCA_035464315.1 Candidatus Sulfomarinibacteraceae bacterium | reverse complement strand
CCCGATGGGCGCGAATACGTCATCTATCTGGAACCGGGAGACGCGACACCGGCCCCCTGGGCCAATGTGATAGCCAACCCTGACGCCGGCTGCCTGGTAACAGAAGCAGGCGGCGGCTACACCTGGGCGGCCAACAGCGGCGAGAACCGGCTGACGCCGTGGTGCAACGACCCGGTGCGCGACCAGCCGGGCGAGGTTCTGTATCTGCGCGATGAGGAAACGGGAGCTGTCTGGACACCCACCCCTGCGCCGCGTGGCGCCGATGCGCCCTACCGCATCCACCACGGCCCCGGCTACACCACTTTCCATCACCACAGTTACGGCCTCAAACAACGCCAGCGCCTCTTCGTCGCGGCCGATGACCCGGTCAAGATTGTTCAGCTTCAGCTTGAAAACGACTGGTCACGCCCCCGTCGCCTGACGGCCACCTACTACGCCGAGTGGGTTCTGGGCGTCAATCGGGACGAGATGCAGGCCCACGTGATTCCCAGCTACGAGCCCGAATACCGCGCCCGGTTGGCGCGCAATCCCTACAATAGCGATTTTGGGGAGCGCGTCGCCTTCCTTGCCGCCAGCCAACCCTTACACGGGTACACCGCGGATCGCACTGAATTCCTTGGACGTCTGGGAGACGTGACGCAGCCCGCCGCACTGGAGTACATGGGGTTAGCCGGCGTCGTCCAGCCGGGTCTCGACCCCTGCGCAGCGCTGCAACTGCACGTCAATCTGGAGCCGGGCGAAACCAAAACCATCAGCTTCTTTATAGGTCAGGCGGCTGACGGTGAGGCGGCGCGCGCACTGATACGGCGGCTGCAAGAGCCCGGGCAGGTGGAAGCGGCATGGGACAGGGCCCAGGCACGCTGGACAGGGCTGTTTAAAATTGTCACCGTCAAGACACCTGATCGCGCTACGGACCTCCTGCTCAACGGCTGGTTGCTCTACCAAAACCTTTCCAGTCGAATCTGGGGCCGGTCCGGTTTCTATCAATCCAGCGGCGCCTACGGTTTCCGTGACCAGTTGCAGGACGTGCTGACGACGTTGTACGCCGCGCCCGAGCTGGCGCGGCAGCACATCCTGCGCGCGGCACGCCACCAGTTCGAAGCCGGGGACGTACTTCACTGGTGGCATCCGCCGTCGGGTCGTGGAGTGCGCAAACGTATCACCGACAATCTGTTGTGGCTGCCCTACGTGGTGGCCCACTACGTGAAGGTCACCGGCGACGTTGCCTTGCTGAAGGATGAGGAACCGTTTCGCCGGGGCAAACCACTGGCGCACGACGAAGCAGAACGCTATGATCAGTATCCGCTGACTGAAGAGACTTACACTATCTACGAGCACTGCCGGCGGGCGCTGGCGATGGGCGCCACCGGTCCGCACGGCCTGCCCCTAATGGGCGGGGGTGACTGGAACGACGGCATGAATCGCGTTGGCATTGAGGGCCGAGGCGAAAGCGTCTGGCTGGCCTGGTTCCGATACGCTACGCTGGCAGCCTTCATCCCGATGTGCACCGCGCTGGGGGATGCGGAACAAGTCGCGCAGTATCGCCGGCATATGGAAGACCTGCAAAGCGCACTCGCGGAGCACGCCTGGGATGGAGACTGGTATGTGCGCGCTTTTTACGACAACGGGACGCCCCTGGGTTCGGCGCAAAACAGGGAATGTCAGATCGACGGTATTGCTCAGGCGTGGGCGGTGCTTTCCGGCGCGGCAGAAGAGAAACGCGCTCATCAGGCGATGGCGGCGGTGAACGAGAAGCTGGTGCGCGAGGAGGACCGGCTGCTGCTGCTCTTTACACCACCGCTGGATAAAACGCCCCGCGACCCGGGCTACATCAAGGGCTACCCCCCGGGCATTCGTGAGAACGGCGGTCAGTATACCCATGCGGCTGTCTGGACCATATGGGCCTATGCCCGGATGGGCGACGGCGCGCGGGCCTGGCATCTACTCGACTTGCTGAACCCCATCAACCACAGCAGCACGGCCGCCAAAGCACGCCGCTATCGTGTGGAGCCCTACGTGGTCGCGGCGGATGTTTACAGCGTTGCGCCGCATACCGGGAGAGGTGGCTGGACCTGGTACACCGGCTCCGCGGGCTGGCTGTATCGGCTGGGGATTGAGGCCATCCTGGGGTTGAACCGCACGGGCGACGAGCTGCGCATCGAGCCCTGTATTCCTCCACACTGGAAGAGCTACGAGATGACGCTGCGACATGGGAACGCGGTTTACCGCATCCAGGTCAACAATCCCACGGGCGTCTGCCGGGGCGTGACACAGGTTACGCTGGACGATGAACAACTACCAGACAAGTTGATTCCGCTGTGCGATGATGGCGCAGAGCATACCGTCACCGTTCGTCTGGGGACCGAAATCTAAAGGTTTTGATCCATCCCATTTACTTTAATAAGGAGGCGGCCATGAGATTGCCGGCTTATAAAACCAAAATCGTCTGTACCATAGGCCCGGCCTCCAGCTCGGAGGCTGTCCTAGAGCGCTTAATGCTACAGGGCATGAATGTAGCAC
>DATHSI010000184.1:0-22883 GCA_035464315.1 Candidatus Sulfomarinibacteraceae bacterium | reverse complement strand
CGGTCGTTCCGAAGGACGGGAAGTCATCATGCGGTGGACCGAGGGCAGCGTGCGCTCGAACCCCGTGGCGATCACCGTAATACGGATATCGTCGCCCATCTCCTCGTCCACCACCGCGCCAAAGATAAGGTTGACGTCCGGGTGCGCCGTTTCGCGGATGATAGACGCTGCCTGATTGATTTCAAACAGGCTCAGGTCAGGGCCACCCGTCACGTTGAAGAGGATGCCACGCGCACCGTCGATGGTCACGTCCAACAGGCGATTAGAAAGCGCCTGCTCGGCCGCAATCTGCGCCCGGTCCTGCCCGTTGCCGTGGCCGATGGCCATGAGCGCAGCGCCGCCCATGGACATGATCGTGCGCACGTCGGCGAAGTCCAGGTTAATGAGTCCAGGCACGGTGATCAGCTCGCTGATGCCCTGGATGCCCTGCCGCAGAACGTCGTCGGCGAGGCGGAAAGAGTCCATCAGCGACACGCGCTTGTCAGCCGTTTCCAGCAAGCGGTCGTTGGGAATCACGATGAGCGTATCCACGTGTTCCTTCAACTCCTCGATGCCGGTCTCGGCCGCTTTGGCTCGCTTGGCGCCTTCGAACGTAAACGGTCGCGTGACCACACCAATGGTCAGCGCCCCCTCATCACGGGCCACCTTGGCCACGGTTGGCGTCGCGCCGGTGCCGGTGCCGCCGCCCATTCCCGCGGTGACGAACACCATGTCCGAGCCACGCAGGATGCTATGCAGGTCATCCATTGACTCCTCAGCCGCGCGCGTGCCAACCTCAGGATCACCGCCCGCGCCCAGACCGCGTGTGGTCCGTTCGCCAATATGAATCCGTTGGCGCGCCCGGCTGGACATCAGCGCCTGGCTGTCCGTGTTGATGGCGATGAAATCAACGCCGGCAATCCCGGCCTCGATCATGCGGTTTACGGCATTGCTGCCACCTCCGCCCACGCCGACGACGCGAATCAGGGCTGCGCCTTCTGCATCTGGCATACGTTGTACTTCACGTTGTCTGTTACCCATCTTTACCCCTCTTTTTGTTCTACACTCTCTAGTACACTCAGTAATCGATCCGATATACGATATGATTCACACGTCTCAAGTCTATTTAGGCCCCCATTCAGGGCCTCGCCATCTCCTTCACATAGCGCCTCCTCTACTCCGGCAACAGGGCGCGGAAGAAGTTGCCCAGACGGCGGCTCCATTCTCCCTGGCGCGGTCGCGGCCGGTAAGCGTTACTGCCGCTGATGGTCCAGCGCAACAGGCCGACGCTGGTGGCATAGGCCGGGTTGCGTAGAGCATCCACCAGCCCCACCAGATTACGCGGAGAGCCTACGCGCGCCGGCACATTGAGCACCCGCTGGGCCACGTCCGTAATGCCGCGCAGCTGCGAGCCGCCGCCGGTGAGCACAATACCCGCGGGTAGAAGGCCATCGTACCCTGAGCCTTCCACCTCTTGCAGAACGAGCTGGAAGATTTCTTCCACGCGCGCTTCGATCACCGTCGCCAGATCCTGGCGTCCCACCAGGATCTGCTCGCCGCTAAACGGAGAAACAGTGAAGACTGATTCGGAGTCGATCTCCTCTGGGCGACAATCGCCGTATTGCAACTTCACGCGCTCGGCGACCTCGAATGGCACGCGCAGCCCAATGGCGATGTCGTTGGTCACGTGGTAGCCGCCTACGGGCAAAACCTTGGTGTGGAAGACGCTGCCCTGCCGGTAGAGGGCTACGTCCGTCGTGCCGCCGCCGATGTCGGCGACGATGACGTCCATGTCGCGCTCGTTCGGTTCCAAGACCGCTTCACCAGAGGCCAGGGCGTTCAACACAAACTCCTCAGCCTCGATACCCACGTTGTCAGCGCACTTGCCCAGGTTCAGCAGGGCCGTCGAGGCGCCCGTGACGATATGCGCCTCGACTTCCAGACGGTAGCCGTGCATGCCCACCGGCTGCTGCACCACGTTCTCGTCGATGCGGAAATGGCGCGGCACCAGATGCACTATCTCGCGATTATGGGGCACGGGCACCGCCTGGGCCGCATCCAGCGCGCGATCGATGTCCTGCGTGCTGACGCCCGAGCCGTTGGGGCCGATGGCGACCGCGCCACTGCTGTTGGTGGAAGAGATGTGCTCGCCCGCCATGCTCACCTGCGCGCGAGACAGAGCATAACCGGACGTCTCCTCTGCTTGTTCCACGGCCCGAGCAATGGCCACCGACGCCTCCCCCACGTCCACAATCATGCCTTTGCGCATGCCGCGCGAAGGCTCAACCCCATAGCCGATAATACGCACCTGCCCGGCGCGCACCTCACCGACAAGGGCGCACACCTTCGTCGTTCCAATGTCCAGACCAAACAGAATCCCTTCCATCACAAACCTCAATCAGCTTACGAATCGTTTGCCAGATAATATGGCTTTTCCTGATTGCTCACGCTGATATACACGGGCGACTGGCCCTGCTCCAGCAGGTAGTCGACCATTGTCTCATAGACGACAAGCTTCTGGTCCATGTCCGTGCCGCTTCCAAAATAAACACGCCAACCGCGGCCATCCTCAAAGCTGAGCCCACCGGACGGGCTATACGAGAGCCTATCGATGTTAGGCCGCAGCTCACGCAATTGCAGCGCGCCCTGCAGGATATCGGGCGGCACAAAGAGCTCCGCCGTTTCCTCGGTGGCACTCTCCGCGCCGTCCTCCGCGCCAGCAGGCGACAGCTTGGCCGCACTCGGCGCGCTGGGCGCCGGCTGGTCAGACTGGATGTGCAGCAACGCCGGCACATCTACACGCGCCGGCACCAGCACCCCGCGGTCGTTGATCCAATACTTCTCGTCGCCCTGCTCCCACACCGCAATGGGCGTGTCCTCGACAATGCGGATGTGCGCCGCGTTGGGCCACTCCAGCGTTACCGTGGCCGAAATGACGCCCGGCACCGCTGTGATACCGGCCGCGGCATCGCCGGGATGCACGGCGAAGATGTGAGCGCCGCCCAACCCGCTGGCCTCTACGATCTCTGACGCGGGAACAGAGGATACGCCTTCGACCGGAATCGTCGTCAGGTAGAAACTCTCGTCCATGCCAATAAGACCCAGGGCCAGCACGCAGACGACAAGCAGGAAAAGGCTGACCCAACGCGAGGTAAGAATCAATTTCCTCAGCGCAGCCGTGGGCAGGCGCAGGGCGCCCTTGTTGCGCCGCCGCCGCCGCTTCGCCGTGCGTGGTATCTGCAGACGAGGTACAGACAGAATCGAACTGGACTCCGCCCGGCGCAGCCGTGGTTGCCGGCGTAATTTCCTTTGTTGTCTTGAGCGACGCGTGCTCGTCATATCTGCCATCCTTGACTCTTATTGCGGGGCCGGTGGGCCCTCGTTGTCTGCGGTGTGCGTCGTCTTCAATTCGCGCTTCTCATTAAAGCGGTCCAGCGCCAGCTCGATCAGCCGGTCCAGCAGCTCCGGGTAACTGATTCCGCTGGCCTGCCACAGCTTGGGATACATCGAAATGCGCGTAAATCCCGGAATCGTGTTGATCTCGTTCAGGTAAAGGCGCTCGCTCTTGCGATCCAGCAGCAGGTCCACGCGCCCCATACCCGCGCAATCGATCGCCTGGTAAGCGCGCAAGGCCAGGGCTCGCACCTCCTCCGCCACCTCAGGTTCCAGAGGCGCAGGAATGAGTAGTTCTGAGTCATCGCTGACGTACTTGGCTACGTAATCATAAAATTCGCGCCGCGGACGTATCTCGCCCACCACGCTGGCTATCGGATTGTCGTTACCCAGAACGGCCACTTCCAGCTCGCGGGCGTCGATGCCCTGCTCCACGATCAGGCGGCGATCGTAGGAAGCCGCTTTCTCCAGGCCGGCAGCCAGTTCGTCGCGGTCATCGCATTTGGTGATGCCCACGCTGGAACCGAGATTGGCCGGTTTGGTGAAGAGCGGATAGGTGAAGGCAGCTTCCAGCTCGTCCAGGATCACCTGCGGGCGGCGGCGCCAATCGCCGCCTCGAATCAGTTGCCAGGGCAAGACGGGAATCTGGTTGGCGGCCATCACATTCTTAAAAATCGCTTTGTCCATGCCCACGGCGGAGCCAACGACGCCGGCGCCTACGTAGGGCAATCCGGCCAGTTCCAATAATCCCTGCACCGTCCCATCCTCGCCGTAAGGACCGTGCAAAATGGGCACGATGACGTCCAGCTGCGCCACCTCTGAAAGCGCCGTCGGTTTCGTCTCCTGCCGCTCCATCTGCATCAACGCCGACGCGCGCGGATCCGGCAGCAGCGTAGCCAGATGCGCCGAGTTGGAGGCACCCTCGCTCAGCGCAGCCATCGGTTCGCCCACCAGCCACTGTCCGCTCTTATCAATGCCAATGGCCACGACTTCGTACTTCTCCGGATCCAGGGCGCCCATCACGGATTGTGCGGACATCAGGGAGACCTCATGCTCGCCAGAGCGTCCCCCAAAGATGACGCCGATGCGCAACTTGCGCCGGTCCTTATTCCTCAGACTCATCCTCGTCCTCAAATTGCCAGTCGCCGACCAGCTCCACTTCCAGTTCCAGTTCCACTCCGAACTGTTCGCGTACTGCGTGCCACGCTTCCGCGATCAGCGCGCGCACGTCTTCGGCCGTGGCACTGCCTTCGTTGATAAAGAAATTGGCGTGTTTTTCAGAGATTGACGCATCGCCAACGCGCAAACCCTTCAGGCCGGCTGCGTCAATGAGATAACCGGCATAATAGTGCTCGGGATTCTTGAACATAGAGCCCACGCTGGCGCCGCCGGGCTGCGTTTGCTTGCGGTGCGCCGTGAAGCCATCGGCGCGAGCCATGAGCACGTCCACCGCTTCCGGCTTCAATTCCAACTCTGCGGCGAGTACGACCCGCCGGGCGCCGGTCTGTCCCTGTTCCTGTTTCAGGGCGCTGTCGCGATAGCCGTAGGCCAGCTCTTCGTTGCTGTAAATGCGTGCGCCGCGGCCCGGCTCCCACACCGTGGCTGCCACCAGCGTGCTGTTCATGTCGCCGCCGTGGGCGCCGGCGTTACCCACCACCGCGCCGCCCACCGTGCCGGGCACGCTCACGGCCCACTCCAGGCCGCCCAGCCCTTTGGCAATACATTGGCGGGCAAGCGACGAGAGGTTCATGCCGCTTTCCACGGTGCAGATGACGCTGAAGCCCGTGTTGCGGAACTTCACCTCGCGGGCGCGGTTCATAATCACCAGCCCGCGGATACCGGCGTCGGCCGTCAGGATATTCGAGCCGCCGCCCAGCAGAAAGTAAGGCACTTGCTGCGCGTAGGCCAGTTCTACCGCCGCCTGTAGTTCGGTGGCGTTGCGCACGGTGACGAACATATCGGCGGGCCCGCCCACTCGCGCCGACGTATAGCGAGACATGGGCACGTCCACCTTGAACTCTTTGCCGAACAGTTCGCGGAATCGTGTGATCGCCGTTTCCAACGCTGTTGTTTGCACGTCCATCACTCTTTCGCGTCCTCTCCCTTCAGCTTCGCCACCAGACGGCGCACGTCAGCCGCCGAGACGCCTGTGGCGGTGGCCCGTACTTTTCTATGGCGACTTGACTTCGAGCGTTTCTGCTTCTCCTGTTGACTCATCAGAACCTCCTAACCTTGTCCGGCAACTCTCTCGCGCAACCCTTCCAGAATCCATTTCCCCACTTCGTCGCCATCCCCGGCGCCCAACGTAAGTATCACGTCGCCGGGCCGCACGCGGTCCAATATATGGGCAGCCGCGTCCTCGCGGCGGCCTACGTACAGCGCGTGGGGGTGCGCCATGGCGGCGACCACCTGCGCAGCGTCGATGCTTTCCGGCGTCTTCTTTTCGCGGCTGCGGAAAATATCCAGAACCAACACGCGATCGGCGTCCTCGAAGCTGGTCGCAAACTCACTCAGCAACATCTGTGTGCGGCTATAGGTATGTGGCTGCCACACAGCCCATAGGCGCCGTCCCGGGTGATGCTGTCTGGCGGCGGCAAGCGTCGCCCGAATCTCCGTCGGATGGTGCGCGTAATCGTCGATGATAGTCATGTCGTTGATTTCGCCTACCATCTGGAAGCGACGGCCAACGCCGCCAAAGGAAGCCAGCGCCTGCAGCAGGTCGCCGACGGGCACGTCAAGCCCGCGACAGACAGCAATACAGGCCAACGCGTTGCGCACGTTATGCTCGCCGGGAACGCGCACCCTCACCAGTCCCAGCGTGGCGCCTTTCTCCAACACCACAAAATCGCTGCCGCCCAATTGGTTGGCGCGCACGTCAACGGCGGCAATGTGCGGCTGCGGGCTGTCGGCCCCCAGACCGTACGTCACCACTTCCACGTCTTCACGCTCCAGCTGGGCCAGCAACTGCCTGACGCCTTCGTCGTCGGTACAGGCTACCAGCCGCCCACCTTCAGGAAGACGTTGCACAAAGCGCCGGAAGGCGTCGAGATAGTCGGCTGCTGTAGCGAAGAAATCTGGATGATCATGCTCCACGTTGGTGATTACCTCGACACGTGGTCGCAGACCAAGGAACATATGATCGTACTCGTCAGCCTCCACCACAAAGTGCTCGCCCTGGCCCGCGCGCCCGTTGCGGCCCAACGAGGGCAGTATGCCGCCGACAATGAGCGACGGATCGCGCCCCGTCTCCAGCAGGGTGTGGGCGATCATACTCGTCGTGGTCGTCTTGCCGTGGGTGCCGGCAACGGCAATCCCCACGCTATCGGCCATCAGATAGCCCAGGAAATGAGAGCGTTTCAAGACGGGAATACCCGCATCGTTCGCCGCCACCACCTCCGGGTTAGTTGCGGGCACGGCGGAGGAAACGACGAGCGCGTCGGCGCCGGCAATATGCGCGCCGCTATGCCCCTCGTAAACGGTAGCGCCGGCCTGGGACAGCGCCGCAGTCAGCTCGTTGCGCTGCAAATCGGAACCGGATACCTCATAGCCGCGGCCCAACAACACCCAGGCAATGGCCGATATGCCGCTGCCGCCAATACCGACCAGATGCAGGTGCATGCCCGGCAACAGCTCGAACGGGCTCTGGTCCCGCTTCTGTTCTTCGTTTCGTACCCGGCTAGGATTCATCAAAAGCAATGCTCATTCACTCACAATACAGGTTAAATCAGGGCCACGATCACGACAAAGAACGAGGCAAAAAATAGGATCAGCCACACCGTGGGGCTGAACAGCCCCATGGGCAAATACTCGGTCAGCGACGCGGCAGCGGCGGTGATGTCGGGGCGCACGATTACCGAGGGATCGAAGGGGTACGGCTCACCTGGCTGGAGTCTCACGTAGCCGTTGGCAGTCAACTGGTATTCCAGAAACCCCCACAGCCCGCCGATCACCAGATAACCATTGATGGCCCCGATCAGGGCTCCCAGGATTCGCTTCTCCAGGTCGCCGCGAAGACGCTCGCCCAGACGACCACCGGTGGCCTGCTCGGCAATGCGCGCCACAACCTGGTAGCTGAAGAAGGCCACAAGCGAGTGGAAAATAGCCTGAATCCAGAACTGCTGGCGCCTGAGAGCAAACAGATCATTGGGATCTTGCACCGCGCCGGTCAGGGCGCCAACCAGGCGCGTAATGCTTTCCCCAAACGTGATAAGGGCCGCAATCGAGGCAATCAGACCCGTCAGGGCGATAACCTCACGCTGCCAGGCGCGCATATAGCCGATCAGGGCGAAGAAAATGACCATAAACCAGAAGACGAACTGTAAGCTTACCATGCGTTGTTACCCATGTGCCTTTGCGCCAGCTTTTGTAAAAGCCGGGCCAGGTTGCTTGCCGCCTGGGGCCTGTCCAGCGCCCCGGCTGCCGCAGCCATCTGCGTCAATCTTGCCTCATCTTGTAGCAACTCCCGCACCACCGGCAACAACCTGTCCGGCAGTAACTCATCGTCCACTCTGACCGCTGCGCCGCGCTCGGCCAGATAATCTGCGTTCACTTTCTGGTAGCGCCAGGCGTGGGGATAAGGCACCAGAATGGCCGGCAAGGCAAACGCCGGGGATTCCCCCAGCATGCTGGCGCCCGCGCGAGCCACAACCAGATCGGCGGCGCGCAAGGCAGCCCCCATCCGTTCGTGAAGATAGGCATAGGGACGATAATAGCGCCGCTGTTCGTCACGCACGTTCTGCGCCGCGGCTTCCACTTCAGGCCAATCCAGCGCGCCGCTGATATGCAGCACCTGATAGCTCTCCAGCAGTTGGGGCAGCACGGCGAGCAAGGCGCGGTTGATGCTGCGCGCGCCGCGGCTGCCGCCAAATACCAGCAGCGTGCGCCGCCCTGCTTCCAACTCAAAGTGACCTAACGCCTCCGTCCGGCTCAGGGCCAGCGCCTCTCGCAGCTGCGGTCGCACAGGGTAGCCGGTGACCACTGTCTTCCCGGAACGGAAGTAAGCCTGGGAAGCCGGCGTCGTGCAGGCCACTTTCTGCGCGAAACGGCTCAGAAAGCGGATGGCGCTGCCCGGCTCCACGTCCGGCAAGAAAATGGCCGCCGGCGTGCGGCGCAGCCAGGCTGTGAGCGCCACGGGCGCGTTGACGTACCCGCCGGTCATAAACAGCACGTCCGGCCGGAACGCTCGCCATATGCTATTGGTTTTGCCCAGGCTCCAGGTCAACTTCATACCATTTACCAGCGACACTCGGGGAGATACCCCAACAATGGGACCGCCCTGTATCGTTTCCAATCGTAGCCCTGCACGTGGTACAAGTTCTTCTTCCATCTCTCCGCGCGTTCCAATCCACAGGAACTGCGTAGAATCATAACCCTGTCGTCGTAGCTCATTTACCGCGGCCAGAGCGGGATAGATGTGACCGCCCGTTCCGCCGCCGCAGACCAATATCCGCACGTAGGGACTCCATAACCGACTTTTGAGGCTGGCTGCGCGTCGTCAGATGAGCGTCGCGCGAAATGTTCAACAAAAGGCCAACTCCAATTAACGAAGAAAGCAGCGAGCTGCCGCCGTAGCTGAGGAAGGGCAGCGGAATTCCGGTGAAGGGAATGACTGCGGTAATCACCGCGATGTTAATCAGCGCCTGGTAGCTGAGCCAGCAGGTGATGCCCAGCGCCAGCAGGAATCCATAACTATCGCGCGCGTTGCGCGCCGCGTACAGCCCGCGCCATACCAGCAAGCCCAACAGCAGGATGACCACCAGACAGCCGGCCAGGCCCAGTTCCTCGCCGACGATGGCGAAAATGCCATCGGTGTGCGCCGCCGGCAGCGGGCCGAACTTCTGCGTGCTGTTGCCCAGGCCCACGCCAAAGAAGCCGCCGGAGCCTAGCGCAATCAGCGCCTGCCGCACCTGCCAGACGGCCTGGTTTGGATCGCGCAGCACCTCTTGCCACGCTGCAATGCGCGCCGCGGCGTGGGGCGTGGCCTTCATCAGCAAATAGAAAATACCGCCGCCGACCGACCCGGCAATCACCATCTGCCGCAACTCCGCGCCGGCCACGAAAAAAATCGTCAGGCTGATAATGGCCACCAGGCCCGCCGTGCTCAAATCTGGCTGCTGCACGATTAAGAAGCAAACCACACCGGTAATAAAGGCGAAAGGCAGCAACCCATAGGTGACGTCTTTGATGCGCTCCCCTTTCGAGGAAAGCCAGTGTGCGATGTAAAGAATCGTGGCCAGCTTGGCCAGCTCGCCCGGCTGGTATGAGTTCTCATAAAGGCCGCGCGTGGCGCCAAAGTTGGCCTCGCCGATTACCAGCAACGTCACCAGCAAGAGTAACGTGCCGCCCATAATCAGCACCGAAAAGCGGCGCAAGATGTGATAGTCAAACTGCATCAGAATGACGATACCCACGACGCCCAGCCCCAGAGCCACCAGTTGCCGCCGGAAAAAATAGGTAGGGTCATCGTGCACCAGCAGGCCCAGGTCGAACGTCGTGCTATAGGTCATCAACATGCCCACGACGACCAGGCCCGTCACTGCCAGCAGGAGCCAGTAGTCGAAGTACAGCTTGATGCCGTCGCGCACCCTGTCTCGCTTCTTTCTTACGACTGTGACCGATGCCATAGCTATTCCACGCTACCTTTGCCGCAGTCTGGCGTTCTCCAGACCGCAATCACCTTATAAACCATTGACTAATTCCCGAAAATGTTCGCCGCGCTGCTCAAAATCCTCGTAGGCGTCGTAACTTGTGCCGCCGGGCGCCAGAAGGACCACGTCGCCGGCTCGCGCCACGCGGGCCGCTGCCTGCACCGCCTCCGGCAGCGCCTCAACACGGGTCACCGCTGACGCCGCCTGCTGCGCCTGCAACCTGCGCTCCAACATCGGCGCCAGATCGCCAAAAAGAATGACGTGCCGCACGCGGCGGGCCACTTCTCGCGACCACTCATCCCAGACCATCTTCTTGTCGCGCCCACCTGCCAACAGCACCAGCGGCTCGTCGAACGAGCGCAACGCAGCCAGCGCTCGCTCCGGCGCGGTGGCAATCGAATCGTTTATGTACTGCACGCCGTTAATCGTCGCCACCGGCTCCAGGCGATGCGGCACGCCGCTGAAACTCCTGATCGCCTCGCACATGGCGCCGGCCTCGACGCCTGCAGAACCGGCCAGTGTGACCGCAGCCAGCACATTGAGCAGATTGTGCTCACCGCGCAGGCGTACTTCGCGCAGCTCACAGACGGCGCTTTCACCATCAGGGTCGCGAAGCCATACCTGCCCCGAGCGCACAAACGCACCGTCGGCGACAGCGCCCCGGCGGCTGAACGTGCGCAGTCGCCCGCGCGCCAGCGGCTGCAGTTGCATGGCGCCCTCGTCGTCGGCGCACAACACAGCCACGTCGTCGCCGCGCTGGTGGCGCAAAATGTTAGCTTTGGCCGCGGCGTAGGCTGCCAGCGTTCCGTGCCTATCCAGGTGGTTGGCCGTAATGTTGAGCACGGCGGCGATGTGCGGGCTCTGCAGCGCCTCGTGGCCGAAATCTGGATCCCATACTTCCAGCTGGAAGCTGGACAGCTCCTGTACCACCAGGTCGCCCGGATCGATCCGCGGCAGCTCGCCGATTAGCGGCCGGCCGATATTTCCGCCGACCCAGGTACGCCGGCCGGAAGCGCGGCCTATCGCCCCGGTCAGCGCCGTGGTCGTCGTCTTGCCCGCAGAGCCTGTGACGCCGATGACGGGCGCCGGAGAGCGCAGCAAGAACTCCAGCGAGTCGTTGGTCACGCGAATCCCCTGCCGGCGCGCCTGTGCCACAAAGGGCGCATCGGCCGGAACGCCTCCGCTGATGGCCACAACGTCCGTGCCCTGCAAGAGACTCATGGGATGCTGGCCAAGAACGAATTCGATGTTCAAATCGCGCAGGTCGGCCAGGTTTTCCGCCAGCTGCTCGGCGGAACGCAGGTCAGAGACGATCACCTCGGCGCCGGCCTGGGCCGCGAAACGAGCCAGCGCCCGGCCCTGTCGCGCCAGGCCCAGGATGACGATGCGTTTTCCTGCCAGATCGTCTCTCATCTTCACCGTTGCGAACTCCTGTTCCATCGTCGCCTGCACGTTGTCCATCGCTATACCAGCGCCAGGGCAATGCCTACCATTGCCGCCAGAATACCGATCAGCCACCAGCGTTGCACAATCTGCGTTTCACTCCATCCCAACAGCACAAAGTGATTGTGCAGCGGCGCCATGCGGAAGGGCCGGATGTCGCGCCCCAGAAAGCGGCGCGTGAGCACGGCCGACACCACCTGTATCATTGTGGACAGCGTCGTAGCCACGGGCACCAGGGCGATGACGGGTAGAATGAGCCACTGGTTGGTCATCAGGGCCACGACGCCCAGCGCGCCTCCCAGCGCTTGCGAGCCGATGTCGCCCATAAACATCTGCGCCGGGTGCGCGTTGAACCACAGAAAGGCAAAGCAGGCGCCGACGACGATAAAGCTAAAAACCAACAAGAATTGTTGGTCCTGCAGAAAAGCAATGATGCCATAAGCGATGAAGGCCGTCGCCGCAATAATGCCTGCCAGCCCATCCAGGCCATCAGTCAGGTTCACGGCGTTGGCCGTTCCCGTGATGATGAACGCCGCCAGCGGAATGTACCAGATGCCGATATTCTGCAGCGCCCGGACTGTTGGGATAGCCACCAGGCCCTGGCCATCGTTCACCAGCCAGTACAAAAGGATGGCGGCTACGGTGGCGATACCTGCCTGATACCAGATTTTGTAGCGCGCCAGCATGCCCACGCCGGGACGCTGCCGCAACCCCTGGTAATCGTCAATACCGCCAAGAATGGCGTAAGCCACCATCACGCCCAGAGGGATGATCACGCTTTCCGCGATCTCCAGAGCCTGAATGAGCTGCACGATATTGACCAGAATGCTGATGATCACCGTCCAGCCTACAATCAGCACGCCACCCATCGCCGGTGTGCCCATCTTGGCCATGTGCGAATTGGGCCCTTCGATCCGTATTTGTTTGCCCAGTCCCAACCGGCGCATAATCTCCACCAGCGGACTACCCCAAATAACGGCCATCATAAACGTAAAGCCACCTAATGTCAGTGCAAATGCCATAAGTCAGCGCCGCTGTGGCGCCTGCGGGCGACATTCACGACCCGCAGGTCCTGCGGCATCACTCTTTGATACGTACGTCACGCCGGCGGGTCAGCGTCGCAACCAGTTCGTCCAGGGAGACGCCGCGCGACCCCTTCACCAGGATGACGTCATTTCTGTCAATCATCTCCTCCAGCAGCGGCACCGCCTCTTGTGGCGTGTCCACGCTGCTCACGCGATTGCTGTTCATGCCCGCACGCAGCGCCTCTTCGGCAATCAGGCGGCTGCGCTGGCCCACAGTAATCAACACATCGGCCACGCCCTTCACCCGGCGACCGACCAGCCGGTGCGATTCCTCTTCAGCCGGTCCCAGTTCCAGCATGTCGCCCAGCACAGCAATGCGGCGACCGCGAAGGTCTTTCAATAGATTGAGGGCAGCGATGACCGATTCCGGACTGGCGTTATAAGTATCGTCCAGAATGAGCGAGCCCCGTGGCCCGCGCTCGGTCACCAGACGCAACTGCGTGCGCTCGTCTCTCAATCCTGCCAGGATCTCCTCCCAGGCCATGCCCGCAACCAGACCCACGGCGGCGGCGCGCAGGGAAGTGTGCACGCTGTGCCGGCCCAGGAGCGGCACGTGCACGCGCAGGCTGTCGCGCCCGTGGTGCAGCGTAAAACGCACGCCAGAAAGGCCCATGGAGTGCACCTGGTCGGCCCACAGATCGGCGCGCTCGTCCATGCCATAGGTAAAGACGCGCGCTGCCGTGTGCTCGGCCATGCCCATCACCAGCGGTTCATCGCGGTTCAAGATGGCCACGCCATCCGCCGGCAGGGCCTCCACCAGCTCCCGCTTGGCTTCCACGATCGCTTCCAGGCTGCCCAGGCGGGACATGTGCACCGGCCCCACAATGGTCACCACGCCGATTCTGGGCCGCGCGATATCGCACAATAGCGCGATCTCCCCTTTGGCGTACATACCCATCTCCAACACGGCGTGTTCGTGTTGTGGGCGCAGGTTCAGCAGCGTCAGCGGCAGGCCGATTTCGTTGTTGTAATTTCCCTGCGACTTCAGGGTGTGAAACCGTTGTACCAGCACGGCGTAGGTCAACTCCTTGGTTGACGTCTTGCCCACACTGCCCGTGATACCCGTTACTTCTACCGAGAAGCGCGAGCGCCACTGCCGGGCCCACTGCTGCAGAGCCTCTTCCGTGTCTGCGACGACTACCTGGATGGGATCCTGCAAAACGACGTCGGGAGACGGGGTCGCCGCGCCCTCCTTCTCCACGTGCACCGTCGTCGCCTCGGCGGCAACCGGGCGCTCCACCACAACGGCGATGGCCCCCCGGGCCAGCGCGTCGTCCACAAAATCATGGCCGTCCAGATCTTCCCCTTCAAAGGCGAAGAAAACGTCGCCAGGTTGCACCTCGCGGCTGTCGATAACCACAGAACGCACGCCCGGCTCGTTACCATCGAGCCGGTAATCAGTCAGTGCTTCCAGGAGGTGGCCAAGAGACAACATGAGTCAGTTCACTTTACGGTCATGGTGTAGAACATTCATCGCGTGCGCCCATAAATACCTGACACTTCGCGGTTGCACACTAAACACTTAATTCCCTCTCAAGTCCGAGACGTCCGCCTGCAGGCGCACCGAATCGGGAGGAATGTCGAGCAGGACGACCAGTTCGCGCACCAGTTCGGCAAATGTCGGCGCAGCCGTCATCGAACCCCAGGGGGACGCCGTGGTGCGATCCAGCTTCACCAGCACCACCATTTCTGGCGCATCGGCGGGCAGCCAGCCGATGAACGAACCGATGGTAGCGTCGGAGAGATATACGCCGCCTTCCGGAATTTCCGCCGTTCCCGTCTTGCCCGCAATGGTGTAGCCTTCAACCTGGGCCGAATCCACCTCGCGGCTCACGGCTGCCACCGCCATCGCGTTCAGTTGCTGCGCCGCTTCTTCGCCTACCGGGCGACTGGATACGTTCGGCTCCTGGCGGTACACACGATCGCCGGCGTGAATCTCTTCTACAATATAGGGTTGCATCAACCGGCCCCCATTGGCCAGCGCAGCGACCGCCGTGATCATCTGAATGGGCGTCACGGCAATACCCTGCCCGTAGGAGTTGGTGGCGATATAAGACTCCGTCCACAGCTCGCTACCGGGCAGGTGCATGGTACCCGCGGCTTCAGACATCAAGTCAATGCCCGTGGGGCGGCCGAAGCCAAAACGCGCCATGTACGAATAATAAGTCTCAGGACCTATCCACGTGGCAATCGTCGCCGCACCCACGTTCAGGGAGCGGGACAGGAGGGTGGTCATGTCCGTCGTGCCCGGCGCGCTGCGGTCCCAATTGTAGGTGCGGTGCCCGCCGACCTCCAGGATCCCGCTGTCGTGATAGGTGGATTGCGGCGTCACCGTGCCCGAATCCAGCGCCGCAGCCATTGTCACTACTTTCATCACCGAGCCGGGTTCGTGCTGCATACCGGTGGCCGGGTTTACCAACAGGGATTCCTCAGCATTGTAGAACTCATACGGCGAGAAGCAAGGATAGTTGGCCATGGCCCGGATGGCTCCCGAGCGCGGGTCGATAACGATAATCGTGCCGCTGCGCGCGCCGTAGTTGTGGATGGCCCGCTTCAGGTGCTCCTCAACGGCAAATTGTACAGAGCGGTCGATGGTCAGCACCAGGTCCGCGCCTTCGCGGGCGATGACGCTGCGCTGGGGCGTTAACGGTGAGACGTTGAGCGTGTCGCTAGCGGCCTGCCCCGCCAGGTCGGTCTGGTAATATCCCTCCAGCCCGGCGCCGCCTTCACCGTCGAAATCCACGTAGCCCAGCACGTGGCACATCAATTCTCCCTGGGGATAGATACGGCGCGGCAACGGTTCCACCTGCACACCGTTAAACGGCAATTCGCGCACCGCCTGGGCCACCTCCGAGCTTACACGTCCGGTAAGCACCTCGTAGGCCCTGGGGCTTTGTAACAACCCCAGCAGCTCATAGCGCGGTTTCTGCAAAATGGGCGCCAGAGCCGTGGCCATCTCGTCCGCCTCCGTAATCAGCGCTGGTGATGCGCTGATACGGTAATCGGCACCGTTTCCGGCCAACACGGCGCCATTGCTGTCATAAATGATGCCGCGCTCTGGACGCACTTCGACGCGCACACTCTGGATATCCTGGCCCTGCTGCTTCCAGTGGGCGCCCTGAAACACCTGGAAGGCCACCAACCGCCCGATAATGATCACCGAGGCAAAGCCCAGCGCAACCACGATAATCCACATGCGCCTCTGCTGGCTGCTGTTCACGTCAAATCCCCCTTACCTGCTCTCATTTCCAACCGTAGCATCCGCTTCGGCCGCCTGTCCTCTGACCATTTCGCCCAGACTTCCCTGCAGAGCCAGCCATACTGCCTCGCTAAAGGTACTCACCTGGTTTGGCTCGGGCGACGGCGTTGCCTCGGGCCGGGGCGTTGCCTCGGCCGGATACTCGCTGACGACGAGATACTCAATATCGTCCGGATCAGCTCGCAGGAAGCCCAGGCGCAGCGCTTCCTGCTGCAGCCGTTCCAGCGATTGTGCTTCGGCGATTTCCCGTTCCATCTCCGAGTTTTCGCGCTTCAGATCATCCAGCTCCTCCTGCAAAGATTGGATACGCCTGCCGGTGCTGGCAATGCGGCTGGCCTGACTCAGATAAACGGCCCCTAAAAGTGCCACCAGAGCAATGATCACGAACCAGCCCAAGGCTACCTGTGCATCGGTCAGGATGCCCAGGCGCTTGGCCTTTTGTCGCTTTTCTCGTCTGGAACTCACTTTAGCCATTGTCTGGCAAACACCTATAACTTCTGTGCCACACGCAATCGAGCACTACGGCTGCGCGGGTTTTCTTCGATTTCGGCGTCACCGGCCATCACGACCTTGCGCGTCACCAGGCGCAGCCTGGGTTCGACGTCGCAGGTGCAGATCGGCTGCCGTGGCGGACAGATACAATCCCTCGTCAGGTCCCGGAATAAATTCTTAACGAAGCGATCTTCCAACGAGTGGAAGCTGATAACGGCCACACGACCGCCGGGCCGCAGCAACTCAATCGCCGCCTGCAACCCTTTCTCCAGGGCCATCAACTCCTGGTTAACGGCAATGCGCAGGGCCTGGAACACCAGCGTCGCCGGGTGAATGCGTTTGCGGCGCACCCAGTGCGGCGCCGCCTGTTCGATGACCTCGGCCAGTTCCGTCGTGGTCTGCAAGGGCCGCGCCTCAACGATGGCCCGCGCATAGCGACGGCTGTTCTGTTCTTCACCATAGCGCCAGAAGATATCGGCAAGCGCCCCGGCGGTCAGATTGTTAACCAGATCGGCCGCGGTTTCGCCCTGTGTGGGGTCAAACCGCATATCCAGCGGCCCTTCGCGCATAAACGAGAACCCTCGTTCCTCGTCGGCCAACTGTCGCGACGAGAGGCCCAGATCAAGTAAAACACCGTCCACAGCGCTGAAGCTGTGCGCCGGTGCGACCGTTTCCATCTCTGCATAACTACCCTGCACGAACGTCACGCGCTCTCCATATTGCGCCAGACGCTGGCGGGCAAAGGCGATAGCATCTGGGTCACGGTCGAAAGCCAGAACGCGCCCGTCTGGCGCCGACCTTTCCAATATCCCGGCTGTATGGCCGCCACCCCCTAGCGTCCCGTCGATGTACTGTCCACCTGGCTGCGGCTGCAACAAACGCATGACATCGTCATAGAGGACCGGAATATGTTCATCCATCTCTGTCTATCATGATCATCACGTCATCGTTTTAGACCGACCGGAGAGTGGGACGGGAGGAAAGAGGATTATAGATCCGCCTCCACTCTCCGGTCTTTGGTCCCTATATTCCCAGATCCTCCCAGCGCGAGGCGTCATTGTTATCTTCGATAGAAGCGCGCACGCTCTGCCAGGCTTCCGTATTCCACAGCTCGATGTAGTTGAAGACGCCGGCTACAATCACCTCCCCGTCAATATCCGCAAAATCACGCAGGTATTGCGGCAAAACGATGCGACCCTGGCGATCGGGCGCCAGATCAACAGCGCCGGAAAAAACGCGACGGCGAAAGGCACGCACATCTTCATCGCCCAACGGGCGCTGCGCGATGCGCTCCGCCAATGCCTCCCATTCTTTCAGCGGAAACACCATCAAGTTCTGATCGAAGCCGCGAGTCACTACCAGCCCGGTTGCCAGTTCGCCACGGAACTTGGCCGGAATGGTGATGCGTCCCTTGTCATCGATGGTGTGTGTGTATTCGCCGAGAAACATGCAACCTGCGCTTTTCTTGTCGACGCTATGATGAGTTCCGAGGCTGCCTGGCGGAAACAGCCGAAGGAGAAGCCGTTTGTTGCGTGTGGTTGAATGGACATTGTGTTACAATTAGAACACCTGTGCTAAATGCCCCACTCTGGCACTTTCTTGGCGCCCTATGGAGCCTCTACGCTCCACTTTGCCCCACTTCAACCCACTATGTGGCACAGTATACACCAAACGCCGTTTGCTGTGAAGGAGCTTTCAGTACTAGAAGACATATTTTAAGGTACAGTTGCCAGGTGGAATTTGTGTATCACATTCACAGGGATCGCGGCAGGGGTAATAGACCTCACGCAGGCCGGTGATCTGCAATGAGTTCGCGCATGATGTGCAACGCTACTCACATTTTGGGTTGCGGACCACGTCGTCAGTAGTGCCCGCCCCTATTCGGCTGTCCATAACCTCGGCTCAAAAAACCCAGGCCCCCGGCGGTCACTGGTCACTTCCGCTGGCGTAAACCCATTTTAACGCATTTTTCACGCCAATCCAAGTGATTGGCCGAAAATAGGGAGAAATACCCCATTTCTGAGCCAAAATTCGCCCTTTTGGGGCCCGAAAGTGCGCCAGAGGCCCCGATTTAGCTCACGCCGCCCCCTTTTTTGCCGCCTCTTCCTCCGCCAGCGTGGCCAAAAACCACTTCTCGTCTTCCGGCAGCGGAGCATTCGATAATAGCTCCGGACGCCGCTGCCACGTCCGCCGCAGCGCCTGTTCGCGCCGCCAGCGAGCGATGTTCGCCGCGTGACCCGAGCGCAACACGTCGGGCACTTCCCATCCACGGAACGTGGCCGGCCGCGTGTAGTGTGGCCCTTCCAGCAAGCCTTGCGCGTGGCTGTCTTCCTCTGCAGCATCGTCAGCGCCCAGAACGCCGGGAATTAGCCGCGCCACCGCATCGACCACGATCAGCGCCGCCAGCTCGCCGCCCGTCAGCACGTAATCGCCCACGGAGATCTCATCGGTGACCAGGTGTCGGCGCACGCGCTCGTCCACACCTTCGTAGCGCCCGCAGAGCAGCAGCAGGCGTTCCTCTTGCGCCAGCTCCCGCGCCACGTCCTGGGTGAAGAGTCGGCCCTGTGGCGTTAGCAAAATGACGGGGGGGTGCGGGCCGGGTCGCTGCGGCAACGGCCCCTCGCCGGGCAGGACGGCTTCCACCGCGCGGAAGATGGGACCGGGCTTGAGCACCATCCCCCCACCCCCGCCATAGGGCGGTTCATCGGTGACGCGATGCTTGTCGCGAGCGTGCTCGCGGATGTCGTGCAGGTCAATCGACAGCAGGCCCGCTTCCTGGGCGCGTTGCAGGATGCTGACCTCCAGGTAGCAGGGGAACATTTCGGGGAAAAGCGTCAGGATATCAATGTGCATAAAGGTATTATTGAGCGTTATAATGCCCTGTCAACAAGTCGCAGCCCAAATCGGAGGAAGGTGTGCGAGTATTTATCACAGGAGACAAGGGCCAGCTGGGGGCGGCCCTGCATCAAACGCTGGCCCAGGATCATGAGGTCACGGGCATTGACTTGCCAGAGGTGGATATCACCGACCGCCAGGCTATCTTCAGCGCTATGGCAGCGGCCCGCGCCGAACTGGTCATCCACTGCGCCGCCTACACAGACGTGGACGGCTGCGCCCGCGACCCCGCGCTGGCATACCGCGTCAACGGTCTTGGCACGCAGAATGTGGCCCTGGCCTGCCTGGAACACGGCGCGGCTATGGTGCACATCAGCACCAATGAAGTGTTCGGTGGGCGCGATCCGCGCGGCTATGAAGAGTGGCGGCCCTTGAATCCCCGCAACCCCTACGCGCGCTCCAAGGCTGCCGCCGAGTTCCACGTGCGCCACCTGTTGCCACGGCATTACATCGTGCGCACCGCCTGGGCCTACGCGCCCGGCGGGCGCAACTTCATCCACGCCATTTTGCGCCGCGCACGGGAGACCAGGGAGCTGCGCGTGGTGACGGACGAAATCGGCAACCCTACTTATATGCACGACGTTGCCCAGGCTTTGGCCCAATTGATCGAGACCGGCCAATACGGCACGTACCACTTTGTGAACAGCGGCGCCTGCTCCCGTTGGGAGTTTGCCAATGAAATACTGCGCCTGGCGCAACTGACTGACGTGCGCAACACGCCCATTTTGAGCAATGAGTTCCGGCGCGCCTCTACGCCGCCGCCCTTTGGCGCGCTGCACAACATCCACGGCGCTGCCATTGGCATCACCCTGCGCTCCTGGCAAGAGGCGCTGGCCGATTTTATGCAAAAGGAACAACTATATGAGCACGCATGATATAAACGACCACGATGTAACCAGCCACGATCCCTCCGCCCCACCCCGCGCCGAGCGCCGGCCGCACGAGCTGACCATCCACGGGCACACGCGCATCGACGATTACTACTGGCTGCGCGAAAAACAGACCCCCGATGTCATTGACTACCTGGAGGCTGAAAACGAGTACACGGAAGCGTGCCTGGCGCACACCAAAGAGCTGCAGGAGACGCTTTACGAGGAAATGGTGGGGCGCATCAAGGAGACGGACCAGTCGGCTCCGGAGCGCATCGGTGACTACTTCTACTATACGCGCACCGTGAAAGGGCTGGAGTATCCCATCTACTGCCGCAAACGGGGCAGTCTGGAGGCGGACGAAGAAGCGCTCCTGGACCTCAATGAGCTGGCAGAGGGGCACGACTATCTGGCCCTGGGCGTCTTCCGCGTCAGCCCCGACCACCGCCTGCTGGCCTACTCGCTGGACACCAGCGGCGCGGAGGAGTACGTCATCACCTTCAAGGACCTGCAGAGCGGCGAACTGCTGCCGGACCAGATTCACAATACCAGCTACTCCGCGGAGTGGGCCAACGACAACCGCACGCTCTACTACACGACGATGGACGAAGCCAAGCGGGATGACAAAGTGTGGCGCCATCGCCTGGGCCAGGACCCGGAACAGGACGAGTTGTTGCATCACGAGGCAGATGAACTGTTCCGCGTCTATGTCTCCAGGACGAAGGATCGCCGCTACCTGCTGTTACTCGCGCGCAGTCTGGAGACGAGCGAGGTACACTTTCTGGATGCCAACGCGGATGGCGGGGACTTCACGCTCATCGAGCCGCGCCAGACGGGCGTCCGCTACTATATAGAGCACCGCGACGGGCGCTTCTACATTATTACCAACGCGGACGACGCGCCAAACTATAAGATGATGACCGCGCCGGTCAGCGATCCGGCCCGCGCCAACTGGGAGCCGTTCATCGAGCACCGCCCGGACGTGCAGATCGACGATATGGATATGTTCGCCGATCATCTGGTGGTCTACGAACGGGAAAACGGCCTGCGCACCATCCGCGTGCAGGCTCTGCAGGCAGACCAGGTCACCTACGTCTCTTTCCCCGAGCCGGTCTACACCTACTCCGAAAATCGCAACCCGGAATTTGACACAGAACTGCTGCGCTTCACCTACCAGTCGCTGACCACGCCGGAGTCTGTTTTCGACTTCAACATGGAGACGGGACAGCGAGAGCTGATCAAACAAAAGGAGGTGAAGAACTACAACCCTGACCTCTATCGCACGGAGCGCATCTTCGCCACCGCAGAAGACGGCGTAGAGATTCCGATTTCCCTGGTCTACAAAAAGGCGGACTTTGATCCCGACCGGCCCATGCCCTGCCTGCTCTACGGCTACGGCTCTTACGGCTTCAGCATGGATCCCTACTTTAACTCCAACCGCATCAGCCTGCTGGATCGCGGCATGATCTTTGCCATCGCCCACATTCGAGGCGGGCAAGAGATGGGCCGGCGCTGGTACGACCAGGGTAAGTTCCTGAATAAGCGCAACACGTTCAGCGACTTCATCGCCTGCGCCCGCCACCTGATCGACGCCGGTTACACCGACAGCGACCGGCTGGCCATTATGGGCCGCAGCGCCGGCGGATTGCTCATCGGCGCCGTGCTCAACATGGCTCCAGAGCTGTTCCACGCTGCCGTCGCCGGCGTGCCCTTTGTGGACGTGGTCACCACCATGCTCGACGAGTCCATTCCGCTAACCGTGGGCGAGTTCGAGGAGTGGGGCAATCCCAAAGACCCGGAATACTACCGCTACATGCTCAGTTACTCGCCCTATGACAACGTCGAGGCCCGCGAGTATCCTCACCTGCTGGTCACTGCCGGCCTTAACGACCCACGCGTTCAATATTGGGAACCGGCCAAATGGGTCGCCAAACTACGCCGCGTGAAGAAAGGAGACAACCGTCTGTTACTAAAAACCGAAATGGGCGCAGGCCACCGCGGCCCCTCCGGACGCTACGAATACCTGCACGACATGGCCCTGGATTACGCCTTCATCCTCGACGCCCTGGGCCTCGCCGGCCCCCAGAGCGAGAAACACAATGACTGATCCCAAACCACCAATCTCCCATCTCCAATCTCCAATCTCCACTCCCTCGCTCTCACTCTATCTCTATCTCTAGCTCTATCTATCTCCCATGCCCACAGCCTCCGTCATCATCCCCAACTGGAACGGCAAACAGCACCTGCACACCTGCCTCACCGCACTGTGCCGGCAGACGCTGGTCGAGACGGGCGACGACTTCGAGGTGATTCTCGTGGATAACGGTTCCAGCGACGGCTCGCAGCAGTTCGTGCGCGAGCATTTTCCCCACGTGCGCCTGCTAGAGCTGGGGGAAAATCGCGGCTTCACGGGCGCCTGCAACGCCGGCTATGAAATCTCCCGGGGCGAGTTCGTGGTGCTGCTTAACAACGACACCGAAGCCGCGCCGGATTGGTTAGAACAGGTCATCGACGTCTTCCGCCGTCGTCCGCGCGCCGGCGTGGTCGCCAGCAAAATACTGCTGTTCGACCGCCGCGACCACTTCCACGCCGCCGGCGACTATTACCGGGTTGACGGCATCCCCGGGAACCGCGGCGTCTGGGAGCGCGACGAGGGCCAGTACGATCGCGAAGAGCCGGTCTTTGGCGCCTGCGGCGCTGCCGCCGCCTACCGCCGCGCCATGCTGGAGGTCACGGGTTTCCTCGACGACGATTTCTACTTCTCCTGCGAAGACGTGGACCTTGCCTGGCGCGCCCACCTCAGTGGCTGGGACGTGATCTA
>DATHSI010000183.1:0-27593 GCA_035464315.1 Candidatus Sulfomarinibacteraceae bacterium | reverse complement strand
CAGCGGCTGGCCGACCGCGTGATGGAGGTTCACGACGTGGAGCGCGTGGCAGTAGACAGATTACAGGCAGCCCTCGCCTGAAGCGCAATGATCTTCAGCCGCCCTGTAACCGCTCAAACAGCGCGCGGCTGCGCCGCACGTTCTCCAGCGCGTCGCCATCCCCCTGGAATTCGATAGCCGCGTCGCCCTCGTATTGCGCCTCCGCCAGCAGCGAGAGCAACTGTGCCTGAGGCAGTTCCGTCTCCTCGCCCGTCTCCTCATCGAACGCCGTCGTCTTAAAGTGGTAATGGTTGGCCGCCGCTGCCAGACCCGGCCACCAGCGCTCCCGCTCCTCCTCCGGAATATTGTGCGGATCAAAGCAACAGCCGAAGCGGTCGCAAATCGCTTCCGGTAATTGGCGCTTCACGTCGCGCACGATCTGCAAATGGCGGCCCAGGTCGCTGCTCACGCCCCAGTGATTCTCCACCGTCACCACCAGGCCCGGGTACCACTCCTGGCTGAACTGCACAAAGCGCGCCAGGCGGCGGGCGATGAGGGGATCGCGCGCCGCCGGCGTCTGTGGGTCGCCGCCCAGATTCACGCGCAATAACTGCGCCTCCAGTTGCCTGGCCGCCGCCACACCGCGCCGCAGGTAAATCTGTTGCAGCGGCCAATGATGTGCGGGCACGGTGAAGTCGCTATTGACAGTCCACGCCAGCACCGTCACGCCCATCTCCCGCGCTCGCTGCGCCACCTTCGCCACGCTGGCCCGGCTGTAGCGCCACAATTCCGGCGGCGTGCCCGGCAATAGCGATAGCAGCGGCCGGCGCAAGCGGCTGAGCCGCGGCGGCGGCAGCATGAAGTCGTTGCACTCAATGTGCGATAGGCCGGCCTCCGCCGCCGAAGCCGGTAAATCTACCAGGGACCAGCGTCCCGCGTAATAATCATCGTGCCAGGACCAGGAACTTACCGCCAGGCGCATCTTACCATCCTTATTTGTCACTGAAGCAACCGGGCCTCAACCAGATCCGGATTCCCAGACCGTCTTTGAGGATATCACAATATTGCCGGCCAGCTCATAAACCAACCCGGCAAAGGTAGCCAACCAGGCCACCAGGGCCACGTAGATGAAGCCGCGGGGAATTACCAGCAGGAAGGGCAACTCCAACGCTTGCGACAGGCGGAACGTACACGCCGTGTACATGCCCAGGGGAAAGACCATGCCCCAGTACTGCGGATCGTAGGTCAGCGGATGCCGTTTGTACAGATGCCGCCAGGCGCCGAGAATAAACAAGAGTGGAATCCACCACGTGCCGGTGATCCAGAAGAAAAGGGTAAACCCTTTTAGGAAAGGTAGCAACTCTTGCAACAACGACCATCCGCCGGCGCTCAAGATCAGGGTCGAGCCTGCCAGCGTGGTGATGGCCACAGCACCCATGTTGATCCAGTATGGGGGCGTCAGCTCCGTCGTGCGCAGGGTGAGAAACGTGAAACGGTAGAAGATCAGGGTGATGATGCTGATGTACAGCATGCAGCCCAACAGATACATACAGAGGGTGAAGAAGAGCAGCACCCTTGCCGCCTCCACACCCGCCGCCGCCGCCACGCGGGACGCCAGAAGCGTGCCCAGAATAGCGACCGACTGCGTGGCCACGGTGGCGATCAGCCAGGCGCCGTTGATGCCCATTTCTAGCGACGGCTTCTGTTCGCGAACTGTGACCGCAGTAAAAAAAGCGTACATGATCAGCAGCCACAGCCCCACCCCCAACACCCACAGCGCCGTCGCCGCGCTGTAATTGCCGGCGACCACTATCAACTGGCTGCCCAGTACACAGGTTCCGGCGACCATGGTGAAAAAGCCCGGGCCCCGCGCGTGGTTGCCCACGTCGGCCAACAATTGCGGTGCATACAGCACAAGGCGCGCCAGGGTCAGCAGCCAGAGGACGGCGTAGGCGGCCACATTGAAGACCAGTAACAGGCGGGCCACCAACATCATCTCCAGCAGGTAGGCGGCAACGGAAACGATGCCTGTGGCCATCACCAGCGCGAAATAACCGGGAAACAGCCCGCGCACCCCCTGCTGCAACCGGCTCAGCAGCGACGGCCGGTAAGATTCCTCACCGGTCAAGGCCATAGAGATACCACAGCAACCCCCCATTCAGGCCCAGACAGACCAGGCTGGCCAACGCCGCCGGCAGCAGAATCGAATAGTCGCCGCCCAGATAGGCGTTCATCGTGGCCGTAAAAAGCCACAGTTGCAGGATAATGATAATAATGACGATAGATAGAATACCGGCCACAATCGTCGTGCGCTGCGAGCGGGCGAAACGGGACTTCTTCTTCACACCGTTCTCTCCTCTACACCCGTGGCATAAACCGTGCCCTCGCGCACGATTAGCGTGATGCGCGCCAGCGGGCGCCGCGGCGGGCCGGCCAGGGGGCGTCCGGTGGCCAGGTCGAAAATGCCCTCGTGGCAGGGACAGTGTAATTCCCCATTGGCCACATCGGGAATGACGGGGCAGGTCAGGTGCGTGCACTGCTGTTCGTAGGCCACGAAGTTGTCCTCGTCAACGCGCACCAACAGGCGCGCCGGGCTGTTCTCCGGGTATTTGAAAACCAGCGATCCGCCTACCGACACCTCATCCACGCGGGCGATGGCCACTGCGCTTGGCTCTTCCGGATCGCGCAGCCAGCTGCGAGCCAGTAGCCAGAACTGCCCACTGGTAAAAGCCAGGCTGGTCAACAACAAGAACTTAACGAAGTCACGCCGCGCAATGTACTCGTCCTGTGGCCAGTCGATGGGAAAATCCTGGCGCCAGCGCGGCTGCATCTCCAGGGGGCGGCCGTCCGGCGGCGTCGTGATCTGCTCGCTCTCTCGCTCGCTCATATCACACTCTCATCCATAAACAGGTTGGCCAGCATAGCGTCCTCGGCCATATCCTGCGCCGCGGGCGGGCGGTACATACTGGCGGCCACATCCACAAGGTTAACCGGCGCCTCCGCCGGCGCCATCATGCGCACGCGCGTGCGAATCGTCTGCCGGCCAAACTGAAACTCGTTCACCGGCCGCGACCGCGGGCGCAAGGCCGCGATCTCCTCGCGCGTGCCGTAAAACAAAGCCTGGCTGGGGCATACAGAAGCGCACATCGGCTTCAGCCCGACAGAAGTGCGATCGTAGCACATATCGCACTTCATCATCAGGCCCATTTCCGTGTTCATTTTGGGCACACCAAAGGGGCAGGCCAGCACGCAGTTGTTACAGGCGATGCAGCGCGGCTTGCGCGCCGTCTGCACCACGCCGTCCGCCGTGCGCTTGATGGCATCGGCCGGGCACACTTCGGCGCACGTGGGCGACTCGCAATGCATGCAAATCACAGGCACAGTCTGTGTCGAAATGCTGCGATCCACAAAATCCAGGTTAATCATCGACTGCCCCTTGTGCGTGTCGCACTCCGTGCACGCCTGCACGCACGCCTGGCACCCAATACAGCGACTGGGATCAATGTAGAACTTTTTCTCTTCCGAAACCGGCAAGGAGCCCTCCTGCTGGCTAAACTACCCTCTCCTATCTCTCGCTCTGGCTCAATCTCCTCTACCTGATACTCCCCAGCCCGTCCCCGGGCCCTGCTCCGTGGCCCGTCCTCGGGCCGTTCTCCGCGTCACTTCATCCACAATACGCTCCACATCGAGCACACGGATGGCCCCAACGGCCACTTCCCACGCCCCCTCGTGACAGAGGCCGTCCATCGCCGCGCCTTCGTAGGCCGCCAGCGCCGCGCGGGCGCACGCATCGCGCACTGCTCGCGCCAGTTGCACGTCCGCCGCATCGCGGCCTGCATTGTCTCCGTTCTGTCTGATCACAGCGCTACACCTCCTCTCCCGGCGGCCCGTCGGCCTTCGTCACGCGGACCGCGCACACTTTAAACTCCGGAATCTTCGAAATAGGATCCTGCGCCGAAATCGTTAGCCGGTTGGCGCTGCGACGGCCGGGCCAATGGTAAGGAATAAACACCGTGTCCGGCCGGATCGTGCGCAACACCAGCGCGCGCAGCGTCACGCTACCCCGCCGCGTTTCCGCCGTGGCCCACTCCCCATCGGCGATGCCCAGCTTCTCCGCCAGCATGGGGTGCATTTCAATGCGCGGCTCTGGATACTGATCCAGCAACGGGCCGATGCGCCGCGTCTGCGTGCCCGAGAGAAACTGGCTGACGACGCGTCCCGTGGTCAGCATTAGCGGATATTTCTCGTCCGTCTCCTCCGTAGGAGGCGCGTAATCGACAGGGTTGAAGCGCGCCTTGCCATCTGGAAAGTAGAAAGGCCCCTTGCCCTGCGCCACCGGGTTCCAGGAGCCGGGCTCAAAGAGGCGCGGCGTGCCGGGGTGCGCCTCGTCGGGGCAGGGCCAGAAGACGCCGTACTGCGCCTCTATCTTCTCGTACGTGATGCCCGAATAGTCCGCGGTGCTTCCGGCCGACGCCTGGCGCAACTCATCAAAAATCTCGCGCGGGCTCTCGAAGGTCATGCCATCCTCCCGGCCCAGCGCCGCGGCGATGTCCTGAATGATACGCCAATCCTGGCGCGCCTCGCCCGGACAATCCACGGCCTTGTTGATCTTGATCACGCGGCCCTCCGCCGTGGTCACCGTGCCCTCGTCCTCCTCGTGCAGCGAGCCGGGCAACACGACGTGCGCGTAGCGCGCCGTCTCGTTGAGGAAGAAATCGATGGCCACGTAATATTCCAGCTTCTGCAACTGCTCGCGCACGAAATTGTTGTCAGGCAGCGATACCAGCGGGTTGAAACAGATGCTCAACAATCCTTTGATCTCGCCGCGGTCGATCTTGCGGAATATCTCGTAAGCATCCGCACCCGGCTGCGGCAGATCGTCCGCGTCCATGTTCCACACGTCGGCTACGTACGCCCGGTGTTCAGGGTTGTCCAGGTCGCGCGCGCCGGGCAACTGGTCACACTTCTGCCCGTGCTCGCGCCCGCCCTGTCCATTGCCCTGGCCCGTAATCGTGCCATAGCCGCAGTTGGGGCGCCCGATGCGCCCGGAGGCCAGTACGATGTTGATGGCGCCCATCACGTTTTGCACGCCGTGGCTGTGATGTTCAATGCCCCGCGCGTGCATCATGAAGCTGGTCTCGGCCGTGCCCCACCATTCCGCCGCCTGGCGAATGGCCGGCTCGGCGATGCCCGTGACCTGTGCGGTGCGCTGCGGCGTCCACTCGCGCACGCTCTCCGCCGCTTTCTCAAAGCCCACCGTGTGCCGCTCGATGAACTCGTGGTCCAGCCAGTCGTTTTCGATCATAAGGTGCAGAATGCCGTTGAACAGAGCCACATCGCGCCCCGGCTTGATGGGCATATACAGGTCGCACGTGCGGCCAATGGGCGTGATGCGCGGATCGACGACAATAATCTTGGCCCCGTGCTCCCGCGCCTGCCACACATAATTGGTGGTGATCGGCGCGCACTCGGCCACGTTCGCGCCGCTGATCCAGACCACGTCCGTGCCCACAATGTCGCTCCAGGGATTGGCCGCGCGGTCGATGCCAAACGCCTTCTTGTTACCCGCTGCCGCGCTGACCATGCACAGGCGGCCGTTGTAGTCAATGTTGGCGGTGCGCAACGTCTTGTGCGCGAACTTGCCGATCAGATAGGCCTTTTCCGTCGTCAGGCTAGCCCCGCTGAGCAAAGCAAAGGCGTCCGGCCCATACTGCGACTGGATGCGCTCGATCTCCGTCGCCGTGCGCCGGATCGCCTCCTCGTAGGCCACCGGGGAGAAACCACCGGGCGCTGTCGCGTTCCGTTCAAAAGCTTCCTGCAGCCGGTCGGGATGCGCGCCCTGCAAATAACGCTTGACGCCTTTGGGACACAACATGCCCTGGTTGAAGGGAAAGTCATACCAGGGCTCAAACCCGATGACGACGTCGTCCTTAACCTTCAACTGAATACCACACTGCTGCCCGCAAAAGCAGCAGTGTGTCTTGACCATGCGGTCCGGCTGCACGCCGGTATCCAGGCGCACGCGAGCGGCGTACACCGGAGTGGGACCGAAACGATCCCGCACAGCCACGTCGTCCACAGAGATTGCGCTCATCGATTTCCTCACACTCTTTCTTACGGATGGAAATTTCGCGCGTCTTCGCTTCCCAGCGGCCCTTCGCCGGTCCCCGGGTTCACGTAAGTTGGCGTCTTGGGCTCATATTCGCCGGCACCGCCATCGACAGCGGGCGCGCCACGCGCCGTCTGCCACAGGCTACCCTGCGCCATAGCCACCGCCGCTCTGCGACAGGGCGGACAGATCCACTGATAATGCTCAACCTCGCTGTCCGGCATCTCGTAATCGTATCCCAGCGCCTCTTGCACCTCGATCAAATCTTCTACGTGCATCAGCGACGTAAAAGGCGCGCCACAGCGCCGGCAGTGGGCCGGCTCTTCTTGCTCGCCCACGTCTTTGTAGAAGCGCACGCCCAGCTGCGCCGGGCGCTGGAAAATGTGGAAAAATTTACCGAACGGCAACCACAGAAATGCGCCGATCACGGTGATGGCGTGTGAAATAGCAATGAAGTCATAGGCGTACCCCTTCATCCACGTGTAACTGGCAGTCAACATCAGGCCCGTGAGGCTGACGCCAAAGAGCAGGATCAGGGGCAGAAAATCTTCGGTGAAAAGCTGCAAAGCGACCGCGCCCTCGTCCCGCATGCGGCGGCGCATGGCCAGCATCACGCCGGCAATAACGATGAAGGAGGACCACACGAGGCCATGGAAGGCGAAGAAAGCGAAGATGGAATCGACGGGGAAGATAAAGGTGGGGAAGCCGAAGACGTAGGCCTGATACATCTCCATGTTGCCCGGAACCGTCTCAAAGTGCAGCCAGCCAAAGACCAGAGGGAAGGTGATCACGATAGCCAGGATGGTGCCCCACATAATTAGCAGGTGCGTCACCCCCCGCAGGCGGTCACGGGCCAGGATGAAGCGGTTGATGGCGATGTCCTCGACCACGCGCCTGATCCAGGCCACCAGGTTGCGACCGCGATAACCGGGCCGCAAAAACGTCTGCCATCCTCGCCGCCAATACATGGCTGTGGGCGGGCGCTGCAACCACATGGCGTAACGGTAAGTCAGGCCGAATGTGGCAAAGAGAACGGCAGCCGTATAAGCCACCAACGCCGCGTCAAAGTGCGCCAGGTTGCGCGATCCGATCAGGATCAGCGCGCCGAGCCCCGCCGTCGTCAACAGGCCCCAGGCCGTGGCCTTCAGCACTTCCGGCTTCATCAGTTCCCTCCGCGTGCTGGAATGTTTATCCTTTCACGCTGCCTATTATAACCGGCTTGCTAATTTCTGCCCGCGCCGTGAAAGATGCTAGGCCCCGCCCAAATTTTATGATATGCTGCGAAGATCAATTGCGTCGCAAGCGCTGTTCAGATCACTACTCCCTGGGCTCGGCCGGTTGAAAGCTCTCGCCCGGCCGCCACTCATACAACACGTCTGGGTACCTTTCTTCATTATTAGACCCGTCACCGAAGGCAATCGCCTGGAATCCATGCCGTTCGTAGAACCTGCGCGCCCCGTCATTCGCCTGAAACGTGTACAGCCTGATCGGAGGATCCAAGCGCATCTTTGCCTCCGCCACAAATCGGGTCCCGATGCCCCGCCCCGTCGCTGACGGGTGCAAATAGAGATGGTCAATCCACCCCGCTGCCTCGTCTCGCGTCAGCGCCATCATCCCCACCACCGCGCCCTCCATGACCGCGACGCTCACCTCCGCCTCAGGAATCAGATACTCGGCAATCCACCGCCGCACCTCTTCATCACCGTGGGCCAGCGGCGCATACGGCAAAAAACGCTTGCGTGACGCCAGGTACACGTCCGCCACCGCGGTCGCATCCGCCACACGCGCCGGGCGGATCAGGACATGTTTCGACATCGTCCCCATCTGGCCCACCTCCTTCACATGCATTACCCTAGAATCTCTAATGTCGCTCGTCAGGCCTCTCAGAGGTCGGTTGAATGCCTATAATGCCCCAACTCGCGGAACCCACCCACAATTGTTATCCTGAGCCAAGCGAAGGATCCCCGGCCGGCCGTACCGCCAACCCCAGCCGCCGGCCCAGCGCGCCCAGAAGTCGCGGCAGCGGCGACACCGTCACCAGCAGGAACAGAATTATGGCCGCCTCGTTCAACAACCCGCCCCACTGGCGCATGCCCTGCGTCACTGTCAGGTCACCCGCCACACGCAGCACCAGCGAGAGGTGCAACAGCGCCAGATGGACATAGTAGACCGGCCGGTATGGCACGCGCACGCGCAACACAGCCGGAATAATCACCGGCGCGTGGCCGAAGATCATGGAAAACACAAAGCCCAGAAAGATGGTGTGCAGCATGGCGTCGTAGGCCGGCCCCGCCAGGAACTGCCCCCCATAGTAAAGCCACAGCAGCCCCCCGAATCCCAGCCAGATGTAGCCCGGCAACAGGCAGGCGGCGATAAAGCGCGTCAGGCCGCTTTGCCGGATAGTGCGGCGCGCTGTATCGAAGCGCAGCAACCACAGCCCCAGTAGCAACAGACCCGCGCCCGCCAGGCGCAGGCCCGGCCCAAAGGCCAGCAGCGAAAGCAACAGACCGGCCACAAAAGCACCAACAGCAGCGATGAAGAACAATCGTGGTCGCCGCCCCCACAACAACACGCGCGCCAGCTCCAGGCGCTCCCCGGCAATAGTTAGCACCAGAAAGGCCACCCACCAGGGGACCACATACGCCACGGGCCTACCCCCAAGCCACAACAGATTGCCCGCGAGCCAGGCGAGGGCGCCCAGGCCCATGGTTACGTTGGCCGCGTTGGGCTGCATACGGTAGATAATCACGAACAAAACGCAGAGGCCCAGCGCGCCCAACAGGATCAGGCTCTGCCCCACGACCACGGGCAGCGCCGTGAGCAGCGCCAGCCCGCCCAGGCCCGCAAACAGCGGCGCCAGATAGTAGAAAAGGGTGCCTGTCTCACGCCCGGCGCCTGCGGCAGCCAGACGGTTCTGGCGCAGCGCCACCGCCCGTTCCAGGCTAATCACTGTGCCCAGAAAGCCGGAGACCATGAAGGCGCCGTGGTGGCCCGCCGGCAGAAAAGGAATGGACGGCAATTGCCAGCCCAGACGCACCAACCCGGCCCACAGCGCGGCGAACAACGAAATAGCTCCCAGGGCCATCAGAGGAAATCGCGCCTTTGCCGGCGACTGCCTTTCCATCCTACTTATTCTCCTGTTCTAAACCTCCGGGAGGCTTGCGCATGGACCCTCACCCCCGAGGTCACTGCCGAGCTTCCCGGCGGTTGGTTCGCGATCTCAAGACGGAGTGTCAGGACTGCCCGTTGCGGCCGATGCGCACGCGCCAGGTCAATGGCCCTTCTTCTTCATACTCCCAGCTGAACTGACCCGTCCGCTCCGCCTGAAACTGATAGTAAAGGGGTTTCGGATCGTGGTCATTGACCAACATAAAACTCTCGCCTGGCTCCAGGCCGTCAAACGTATCGAAAATCAGCGGGTGGCGCTCCCGCGGTACAATATTGCGCACGTCAATAATTGAATCTTGCAGCTTCTCACTCATTACGCTTCATAACCTCCATTCGATAAACCTTCGAGAGGCCGGGGCCGCTCGTAGGCTGGCTTTAAGCTTCTGTGCTGTCATCTCCCCACACGATCTGGTAAGGGAGAGCGATAGCATCCACCGGGCACACAGCCTCACAATACGCGCTGTAATCGCACGCTTGAGGGTTGGCCACGACGGCCAAATCCCCTTCCATAGCCAGCGCCTGCGTGGGGCAGACGTCGACACAATCGCCGCACCCTGTGCACAGGTTCGGATCAATCTGGGGGAGCCACAGTTCGTCATTCATATCGCTTCACCTTCACCACTTATGTCACTGTCACCGGTGTTCATGAGCCGGATCGCCCCCCGCATTGGACCGGCGTCTCCCAAAGGGAAAACGTCGCCCGGGGGGCGACCACAATTGATGACCGTGCTATTCCTCGTAGTCCAGGGCGTCGTAACCCGGGCCAACCGCGAAGAAATCGTAATTGGGAAGGATATCTTCGGTCAGGTCCAGCACTTCGCCCCCTTCGAGTTGCTTGGCGTTTAACAGCTTGACGGGGTGGCCGTCGACCTGGCCCTCAAAAGGCTGGCCGTCGGGCAACAACTCTTTCGTGTTGTTGATCCATTGCCCCGGCCGCACCTCGTACTCGAACGGCACTTCTTCTTCAGGGAAGATAGCCTCGTACGGGCACTCCGGGATGCAGGCGCCACAATCGATGCAGGTGTCGGGATCGATGTAGAGCCAGGGCCATTCCTCTTCAGGATGGCCCAGGATCATACATTCTACCGGACACACATCGATGCAAGCTGTATCACGCAAACACAGTCTGGTGATAATGTGGGTCATCAAACACTCCTTTGACGTCCGGTCACCTTCGGGCGGCGCCACCCGGCAGCGCCGGCGTCGTCTGAACAACGGTGCGTGGCTCAGGCGTTAGCGGGCCAACTGAGTTGGCTCGAAACGCAAGCGCCTGCACCGTCCAGACTATAGACGCCAGGCAACCCACAGGCCTTGATCTAGATCAAGTACCCCTTACAACATAGCAATCTCGCGCAGCAACTCGCCTTTGCGAATGACAATTCGATGCCGGTCAAAGGAAATAGCCCCCGCCTCCTCCAACGTGCGCAATGCCCGGCTCACCGTCTCCGGCGTCGTCGCCAGATGCGTGGCAATCAGCGCCCGCGTGATAGCCGGGCCAGATAGCGAGGGATTCTGCGCCTGCTCCAGCAAAAAGCGGGCCAGTCGCCCCGTCACCGAGCGCAGCG
Organism: Candidatus Sulfomarinibacteraceae bacterium; assembly: GCA_035464315.1. Lineage (GTDB taxonomy): Bacteria > Chloroflexota > Anaerolineae > Promineifilales > Promineifilaceae > JAAYYY01. The sequence goes on along the minus strand of DATHSI010000183.1, from coordinate 16,772 downwards.
CCAGATCTTCAATCTGCACCACCAGCGTGCGGATGCGGCGCGTCAGGCCGCGCACAACGGCCAACGCCAGCTCATGGTCCATCTGCATCGCCTCCTGCAGGACCGTTGTGGGCACCACCCACAACACCGCGTCCGTCAGCGTCATGGCGCTGGCTGCGTTGGGCGAGCCATCCAGCGCCGGAATGTCGTTGAATGTATCCCCCGGCCCCAGCAGGTGCAAGACGTGCTCGCGTCCCTCCACCGTGATTTTATACACCTTCACCCGCCCCTGCTCAATCAGCCACAACCCGGCCGACGATTCCCCTTCCAGAAACAGTACCTCATCCGCGCTCAGCTGGCGCCGCACCGCCTGCCGCGCCAGCGGCGTCAATCTCTCGGTGGACAGAGAGGCAAAATAGGGTTGCTCTTGTAGAAAGGCCGGGATGGAAAATTCTTTGACGCTCATTCCCCATCTACTGCCGCCGCCGGTGCTCCACCATCATACAGGTGTCCATCACCACGTCCAGACCTGCGGCTCGCGCCTGCTCCGCCGCGCCGTGGTTGATGATACCCGCCTGCATCCACACCGCATCGGCCCCGATCTCAATCGCCTGCGTCACAAAGGGCGGCACCGCGTCGCTGCGGCGGAACAAGAGCACCAGATCCACGTCATGCGGCACGTCCACCAGTTCTGCATACGCCTTTTCGCCCAATGCGTCGTGTAGATAAGGATTCACCGGGATGATACGATACCCCTGTCGTTGCAGATAGGCCGGCACGTAATATCCGGCCCGCGATCGCTTCGACGACAATCCCACCACGGCAATTGTCTTCGTTCTATTCAGAATGCGCTCAATGAGCTGCTCTTTACGCTCCTGGTCCATTACCCTCTCTCGATTTAACCAATCCGGTCAACCTGACCGGTCGTGGGCTCCGCTCAGCAGAACCAATCTTCTGTGAGCCGCGGCGGCGGCAGGTCGGGGATCACCGGCGCCGTCCATGCCGGGGCCTCGCGGCCCGCCATTTCGTACGCTGCGCGTTCCACAGCGGCAAAACCGGCGTAAGCGTCGCCGCCTTCGGCCCCTGCCAGCGCGGTCACTTCTTGCTGCAGCTCGTCCATCCTCGGGTCGGGATGGCGCCACTCATAAGTAAAGTTCTCCTGGTCCAGCGGGCCCAGCCACTCCGAGACATCTGGATGATCCAGCAGCGCGCTCCTGGGTGGCACCAACAGACGAATCGAAAGCTGCACCATTGGTACGTGCGAGATCAGATTCCGCTGCCGGATCCAGTGCAACATGTGCAGATAATCGTCCAGCGTGGTCCACGGCGTAAACGGCAGCCAAGTCGGCTGCACGTAAAGGTCCGCCTCGTCCAGAACTTGCAGCGCCTCATCCATATCTGCCAGCGTGTGGCCCTTCTGCAACCGCTCCAGGACAAAGTCGCTGGTCGATTCAAGGGCCGATACCACAAAGCGCGCCCCGGCTTCATACAAGGGAGCAAAAAGCTCGCGCCGCTCCAGAATATGTTCCACTTTGGTCGTGAAATCAAACGTCACGTCGGGGAATTCGCGCTGCAGCGCCTGCGCCACCTTCAGGGCGTGACCCGGCCCATTCAGGAAATCGGGATCGCCGAAGGTGATGTGCCGTGCGCCGGCTGCAACCTGTTGCCGCACGTCGGCCATTACGGTTTCCAGCGGCGTCACAAAGAAGCGCCCGCCGTACACCGGCACCACCGGGCAGTGCCGGCAAGTATGCAGACATCCCCTGCTGGCTTCCACGTAGCCGGCGGGAACGGCCGTGCCATCGTACATATAATGAGCGTAGTTATTCAACGCGGGCAACCCGCGCCGGTCGGGCACGGGGAAGCGCAGCCGCTCCAGGTACGCTTCTTTCTGTTGCCTGGGCGTGGACACACCCTGCACCTCGTCTGCCTTCTCGCCTGCCGCCATCGTCGCCACCAGCTTACGCAATGGCTCCTCATACTCGCCGGCGATGACGGAGTCCGCCAGCGGTCCCTGACCATTCTCGGCGCGTTGCAAATAGTCGGCGTTGAGCATGGCGTAGAGACCAAAGAAACAGATGTGCGCCTCCGGATTCAGGGCGCGCACCTGCTTGCCGGCCTGCACCCCGAGGCGCATCGCCGTGTGCATAGGGACAGCCACACCCACAAAGTCAGCCTCGCGTACTGCGCCGCGCACGGCGTCCTCACCCAGCGACGTCACCGCCAGGTCGTACACAGTCACCTGGCGCCCGTCCTGTCGCAGGAAGGCGGCGGGCCAGGCCAGGCTCAACGGCTGGTGCCCCAACTCATAACAGGCAAGTAACAATACCTTATACATAGGACTCAGTATAGCAATCCTGTAGGCGCTTCGCGAACAATATCCGCCCTTCTGCCGGTTTCTCAGGCTGACTATAACAAGAAACTTACGCATTTTTGCTACGCTTTTTGGTGAGAAGCTGAACACATACGACTATGATAGCGACAACGCCCGGTAGCGGTTTGCTCGCCATAGCGCACCACTTCTCAGGCGGTAACAGCTAAAATTCAATTCGGAAAGGGAGGGCAGACATGTTAGGCAACGGATTTGGCATCGGCCGGCTCTTCGGCATTAGGATCACGATAGACTGGAGCTGGCTCTTCATCTTCCTGTTAGTGACCTGGAATCTGGCCGTCGCTTTTGGCAGCTGGCACCCCGACTGGAGCCAGGCGCTCGCGGTGGGCACAGCCATAGTCGCATCACTCTTGTTCTTCGGCTCAGTCCTGGCCCACGAACTGGCCCACTCTCTGATGGCCATCGCCCAGGATCTGCCGGTGCGCAACATTACGCTGTTCCTTTTTGGCGGTGTCTCCAACATCGAGCGCGAGCCCCCATCCGCACGGGCCGAGTTCCTCATTGCCATCGTCGGCCCGATCACCAGCTTCGTTCTGGGAGGCATCTTCCTCGCGCTGGCTGCTGTCAGCGGCGCCAACATCCTGGCTACTGCGACCGATCCCACCGAAATGCTGGCCAACCTGAGCCCACTGACCACTCTTCTGGTATGGTTGGGGCCTATCAACATTCTTCTGGCTGTCTTTAACATGATTCCCGGTTTCCCCCTGGACGGCGGGCGCGTGTTACGTTCTTTCCTGTGGGCCATCACCAACAGCCTGCAAAAAGCCACCCGTTGGGCCTCCTACGTGGGACAGGGTATCGCCTGGATGCTGATCATCACCGGCATCGCCATGGTCTTTGGCGCGGAAGTTCCCTTTTTTGGCACGGGCCTGGTCGGCGGGCTGTGGCTGGCCTTCATCGGCTGGTTCCTCAATAACGCCGCGTCGCAGAGCTACCGCCAGATCGTCGTGCAGAATTTGCTGGAGAATGTTCCCGTGGGCAGCATTATGCGCCGCGAACCGCCCATTGTAGCCCCCACCAGCTCCATCAGCAGCCTGGTACACGATCGCGTCTTGGGCACCGACGAACACGCTTTTCCGGTCATGGACAACGGTCGTCTCGTGGGTCTCGTCTGCCTGCACGACGTGCGCGGCGTTCCCCGCGAGCGCTGGGAGACCACACGCGTTGTCGAGATCATGACGCCGCGCGAGAAATTACAGATTACCTCTCCTGAGGAAGAAGCTGATGAAGCGCTCAACAAATTGCAGCGGGGCGATCACCGCCAGCTTCCCGTCCTGGATCACGACAGCCTGGTTGGCATGCTGCGGCGGCGCGACGTTATGCGCTGGCTCCAGCTGCAATCCAAAGGCAACGATCTAGTCTAGTTGGCGCATATGAGCACCACTGCCCCAGTAGACTATAATATACCGGGAGCGCGTTTATGATAGCATCAGCACAAAGCAGCAAAAGCGGGTCAAGGGAATGAGTGAGGATTTTTTCACCAGACGGCGCGAAGTAATGGTGGAGCGGCAAATCAAGAAACGGGGCATCCGCGATGCCGCCATTCTGGAAGCGATGCGCCAGGTGCCGCGCGAGGCGTTCGTGCTTGACGAGTACCGAGAAGCAGCCTACGACGATACGCCTTTGCCCATTCCCGCGGACCAGACTATCTCTCAGCCGTACGTTGTGGCCCTCATGATCCGCGCCCTACAATTGAAGCCAGGCGAAAAGGTTCTGGAAGTCGGTTCCGGCTCAGGATATGCCGCCGCGATTCTCAGCCGCATCGTCGCCGAAGTGCACGCCATCGAACGGCACCTGGAGCTGGTGAAGTACGCGCGCAGGCGGTTGGAGGAACTGGGATACGACAACGTACACGTGCACCACGGTGACGGCACCCGCGGTTGGGCTCCCGCTGCTCCCTACGACGCCATCATGGTCTCCGCCAGCGGCCCCAAAGTGCCACACACGCTGGAAGAGCAATTAGCCATCGGCGGTCGTCTGGTCATGCCCATCGGCCGTACGCGCGGTCTACAGAGCCTGATCCGCCTTACCCGTCTCGGCGAGGACGACTTTCGCGAAAAAGACCTCGGCGGCGTGCGCTTCGTGCCCCTCATTGGCGAAGAGGGCTGGTAGCTGATACCATACGCTTGTTTCTCTCGAGAAAAGCTGGGGAAACCCCGTTTCCCCTGGCCGATTCATGGTGTAGCCACGCCATCGCGCCGCAGCAACCGGCAACGAGGAGAATGGCGCTATGGTCACCCGGACCCGCGGGACTGTTGTTTTGCTCAGACAATTCACTCGCCAGGTGCATGGCAGGGCATTTCTCCTGGCAGTGCTCGTCTTGCTCGCTGCCGGCGGCTCAGCACTATTCGCGGCGGCAACCGGGGACAAAGAAAGCGCCCTACTGTCCGGCGCGGATGAGGCAAGTGCCAGAACCTGGTTAGAACAGTTCAATGCAACCGGCGATGAAGCCGGTGCCGGCTACTGGTTCGGCCATGCCGTGGCCATCGACGGCAACACGGCGCTGGTCGGCGCCTGGAGCGACGACGCCAACAGCGCCCCCAACGCGGCGAGCGGGGCGGCCTATATTTTCCGGCGCGCGACGCCTGAGAGCCATGAGTGGTATCTGGTGGCTGAGTTGTCCGCCTCAGACGGCCACGCTGGAGATGGCTTCGGGCAACGCGTGGCGCTTGATGGGGACACCGCGCTCGTCGCCGCCTCCGGGCAAAATGGCGGACCGGGCAACGCGTTTCCCCAGGCCGGCGCCGTATACGTCTACCAGCGCGACCACGACGATCCAGATGCGTGGCGCGAAGTCGCCAAATTGACGGCCGCTGACGCTGCGGAGGGTGACTATTTTGGCCGGTCGCTGGCCCTGGATGGCGATACAGCCCTGATCGGCGCCTGGTTGAAGGATAGTGACTTGGCCGACGCCGGGGCAGCTTACGTCTTCGAGCGTAATTGGGGTGGAGATGACGCCTGGGGCCAGGTCGCCAAACTCACTGGCGAGCAGCGGTACGGCCACTTTGGCTCAGGCGTGGCCCTCGACGCCGGCGCCCTTCTCATTGCAGCCAATTTCGAGGACAATGGATACGGGGCGGCCTATCTCTACGAGCGCGATGCGGGCGACCCTGCCGCCTGGCATGAGATCGCCCGGCTCACGCCCGGCAATTCCACTTTCAATAGTTGGTATGGCTGGGACGTGGCCCTCGACGCCGATACCGCTCTCATTGGCGCCCCCCGAGACAGCGCAGAGGCGAACCTTGCAGGGTCGGCGTACGTCTACCAGCGCAATTGGGGCGGTGATAACCACTGGGGTCAGGTCACCAGGCTTACCGCCGGAAACGTCCGGGCGGAAGAATGGTTTGGCATCTCTGTGGCTCTGGAACAAGGCGTCGCAGTCGTCGGCGCCTATCGCGAAGACGGCGAAGGCGATCCCTTTACCGATTCCGGCGCTGCGTACGTGTTTGAGCGCGACCTGGGAGGAAGCGACGCCTGGGGCCAGACCGTCAAGCTGACTGCCTCCGACGCCGCGCCCGGCGCTCTCTTTGGCCGGTCGGTCGCGCTGGATGATGGCAACATTCTCGTTGGCGCTGAAGGGGCGAACGTTGAACGTGGCGCAGCCTATTGGTTTGAACCGGCGCCGATCAGCAATATAAGTCTGACGAAATCTTCTGCAGTCGCCGCTCCTCTTCTACCCGGCGAACCGGTCACCTATACGCTGACATTTGGCAACCAGGGGCCGGGCGCCGGCAGCAACGTCGTCATCACTGATACGGTGCCCGGCGCACTAACCAACGTCGCCTATCTCAGCAGCGGCGTCCCCCTGACCACAACGTCAGAACTCCCCTCCCTCCGGTGGCGCGCCGGCGACTTGCTCCCCGGTGCCACAGGCACGATCACCCTTACGGGCGCCGTCAGCCCCACGCTCTCAACCGATACGGTGCTGACCAACACCGCCGGCGTCACTACTGAAGGCGTGAATTTGTCTGATCACAGCAGCGACGCCGTCGCGCTCGCCGTCGCCGTTCCGCGGGCAGGCTTTGAGGCGGTTGCGTTTACAGCCAGCGAAGGCGAGGTGCAGGGCGCTGCCACAATCACGCTCACCCTGGGACCGCCAAACCCGTTTGCAGATGCCAGCGTGGCCTACGAAACCCACGACGGCTCGGCCGTTGCCGGTTCAGACTACGTCGCCAGCGCCGGGCGCCTTACCATCCCCGCGGGACAAACCGGCGGCGCGTTCACGGTGCCCATCCTCGACAACGACGTCGCCGGCCGTGACCGCACGCTGTCCCTCATCCTGAGCGAGCCTCGCGGCGCTGCCCTGGGCGCCATTACCGAAGCCACGCTAACCATTCTGGAGGATGACCGCGCCGGAATTACCGTCCGGCCCACAAGCCTGGCGCTCACCGAAGGCCTACCCGGGGACGCCTACACCGTTCAGTTGGACAGCGAACCAACCGCCGCCGTCACCGTAACTATCGCCGCCGACACCCAGATCAAGGCCATCCCCGGCGAGCTCATTTTCGACAGCACGAACTGGCGCGTGGCCCAGAGTGTGACGGTCACGGCTGTGGACGACGATGTGGTCGAAGGCGTGCACGGCAGCCAGATCACACATCTGGCCACGAGCCACGATCCAGAATACGATGACCTGCCTATCGCCGGCGTGACGGTCACCATCCACGACAATGATAGTAATCATCGCACGTACCTCCCTCTCTTACGCTCCAGGCGCTAGCGCCCGGCGTACCAGGCGCCCTTCCCCGGCCGGCCACAGACAAGATAAGTAACGACCCCATCCCCTTCAAAAATCGCCCCTTCTGTGTCACAATGCACACCATGGAAACGCAACGTTCCCTCCGCTTGCGGTCACGGCTGCCGTTATTGTGGCTCGCCGCAGCCGGCGTGGCCGCGCTCCTGCTGCCGGACCGCATCTGGAGCACACTTCTGGTGGGCCTGGGCGGCATGTTCGCCGTGGCCTACGTCTGGGCGCGGCAACTGGCGCGGGGCCTGCATGGTCAGCGCCGCTTGCGCTTCGGCTGGGTCTCTGTCGGCGACCGCCTCTCCGAAGAGTTCGCGCTGTCCAACAACAGCGTGCTGCCCGCCTTCTGGGTCGAAGTCGCCGACGAATCAAACGTACCCGACTACCGGCCCGGCGTAGTGCGCAGCGTGGGCGCCGCGGCCGAACAACGCTGGCGACAGGAAGCGGTCTGCCGCCGTCGCGGCCAATACCGGCTGGGCCCCTGGCGTCTGCACAGCGCGGATCCCTTTGGCATCTTCACCGTCACCATCCGCTACCCGCAATCAGACGAGATCATTATCCACCCGCCCATTCACAGCGAACTACCCATCCCCCTGCCCTCCGGCGAGAGCAGTGGGCGCAGCCGCGCGCGGCGGCAAAGCTGGCAGGCAACAATAAACGCCGCCAGCGTGCGCGATTACCGGCCCCAGGATCCGTACCGCTGGATCCATTGGCCGACCTCTGCGCGGCAAGACAGCCTCTTCGTGCGCCAGTTCGACCTGGACGCCGCCGGAGACGTCTGGCTTTTGCTGGATCTGGACGCTGCCGTCCAGCTCGGGGAAGGCCTTCAGGGCACTGAAGAACACGCCGTGCTGCTCGCCGCTTCCCTGCTGGCCCGCGCCCTGCACGAAAATCGCGCCGTGGGCCTGGCAGCCTACGGCCAAAATCCGCACGTCATCCCTCCGGGACTGGGTGAAGGTCAGGCCTGGCGGCTGCTGCGCGCTTTGGCCCTGGTCACCGCCGACGGCGACACCACCCTCACCCTCGCCCTCCACGATCTGAAACGCGTGGCTCAGAGCGGGAGCGCCGTCATCGTCATTACACCCAGCGTAGACGCGGTCTGGCTGCCTACCCTGCTCGACCTCGAACAACTGGGCCTGGAGATAAACGTCACCCTCCTGGATCGGCCCAGTTTTGGCGGTGAAGGCCACAGCCAGCGCCTGTGCCAAACGATCCAGGAGCTGGGCTGCAACTGCCACGTCGTGCACCAGGGCCAGCTGCAGGCGGCACAGATGGCACAAGAGCAACGCGGCTTCTGGGAATTCAAGACACTGGCAACGGGCAAAGTGGTCGTCGTCAAGGAACCACAAGAAACGAAAGGGGCGAGATAATAGTTTTGACTTGATCCAGATCATGTCTTGATCTAGATCATGTACAGAAAGCGGTCCAGACCTTACGCTTAGACCATAAACGATGATTTAACCTCATTCGAGGGAGAACGACGATGACACCGATTGGTCTATTTTACGGAACAAACACCGGCTTCACCGAACTGGTCGCCGGTATGATTCAGAGAGAGTTCGAGATGGTCGCCCCTCATCTGATAACCGCCCACGACATCAGCGCCGACCCCATCGAGACCATGCTACTTTACGATCACCTTATCGTGGGCTGTCCCACCTGGAATGTGGGCCAGCTGCAGGATGACTGGGACGACGTGTTCCTGTCTCTAGACGAGCTGGATCTCAGCGGCAAGAAGATCGCCATCTACGGACTTGGCGACCAGTATGGCTATCCTGAGAACTTCTGCGACGCCATCGGCGTTCTGGGACGCAAGTTTAGAGAACAGGGCGCGGAACTGGTCGGCTTCACCTCCACCGAAGGGTACCAGTTCAGCTACTCGCGCGGCATCGAGGACGGGCAATTCATGGGTCTGGCCCTGGACGAAGACAATGAAAGCGATCGCACAGAAGAGCGCGTTATCGACTGGGTCTGGCAACTGGTCGACGAATTCGACCTGGTCCACCTGTTGGAGCCGGTGATGTAGTGGGCAGCGGCAAAATCAGATGGCTAATAACGATCTCTAACGCGCCCCACCCTGGTCGGACGCAGCTCAGGCCTCCGTCGTATCCGCCTCCTCCCGCGTCGGCTGCGGCATAAACAGGCTGGCTACGCCCAGTGCCAATGGCAGCAGCGCCAGCAGCGTCAGCGCCAGGTTGTAGTTGCCCAACGCATCGCGGGCGACGCCCAGTGGAATGGGGCCGACCGCGGAGCCCACGATCAACACCGTGGACGCCACGCCGGAGATGCTGCCCAGATGGCGGCGACCAAAGTAGTGGGCCCAGGCCACGCTGGAGACAATGCGGAAGAGGCCCATGTTGCCCCCCAGGATCACGCCGTAGAGGAAAGCCATCGGCGTGCTCGACAGGTGCTGCGCCATCCACAGCGCCAGCGCCAGCAGGAACAGGGACGTTGCCAGGGCCAGCCGCAGCGGAATGCGGTCAATCAGCGCGCCGCTGCCCACCGTCACCAACGCCGTCATCACCGCAATCGGCACGTAAACGGACGCAGCCACTGTCGGCGACAACTGATTGTCGGCGAAGATGCTCACCATGTGAAAGAACAACCCGGTGGACATCATGGCCGACACCATCAGGCCGCCGGCCACGATCCAGAAGGTGACCGTGCGCAACGCCTCCTGCCGCGTCCAGTTCTCTTCCGGCAAGGACGGGGCCGGCAGCGGTCCCACTTTGGGGACCTCTTTATTCCCATCCGGTTCCAGCCCGAAATCCTCCGGGCGTTCGCGGAAAAAGAGATAGCCCAACGGCAACATCACCAGCAGCAACAGCGCGCCCAGCAGCACATACGTCATGCGCCAGCCGTAGTGCGGGATGAGCCAGTTGATCAGGCTGGGAAAGCCGCCCAGGCCCAACAAGGAAACGAACAGACCCGAGAGCCCCATGATCGTGCCCCGTCGCCGCACCCACCACTGGTTGATCACGTTGTTGCTGACCAGGTTGAGGCTACCCTGGCCAAACATGCGAATGGCCACGAAGCCCAGCGCCAGGGTCAGCGGCCCGCTCACCAGCCCGCCCATGTACACACAGGCCGCGCCAAAAATGATCGTAATCACCACCACCATCGTTCGCGAGCCGCGCCGGTCGATCTGCCGGCCGATCAGGGGCAGAGCCATGCTCCCGATCAACGTGCCCGCCGCGTACAGTGTGCTCACCAGGGAGCGGCTGACGCCCAGGTCGCGGATAAAATATTCGGTGAAGACAGAAACGGCGTACGTTTGTCCGGGGCTGGTCATGATGATGCCCAGCGTGCCCACGGCAAGGATGACCCAGCCGTAGTAGAACGGCGTTTTCTTCACGATTAAACTACTTTGCATTGAAGTGGTCTAGCTCCGGTGTTAGATAGACAATCGCCGAGTATACCAGAGGCAAAGTAGCTGGCTACCCTCATTTAGACAGCGCACATGCTACCCCACCAACCCCGGCGCCTCGTCCACCCGCTCCTCCCCCACCTCTGCCTGCAGTGGCCCGCCTTCAATGGTCACCAGAGCCACAGCCGCACTGGCCAGCGCCAGCCCCGCCGTGATGTAAGCAATGACGCGGAAACCGGCGATGAAGGCCGCGTCAATCGCTTCCTGCACCTGCGCCTGCTGCGCGACGTCCATCTGCTGTGGCACTGAAATATTGGCCAGATCCGTACGCTGGGCCATGATCGCCTCTTGCGCCTCCGCCGCCAGCCCCATCCCGCCCAGTTGCGCCGCCAGGTCGCTGCTGAAAGCCTGCAGCATGACCACGCCTAGAGCGGCGATGGCCAGCAGGTTCGCCACGCGCGCCACAGCGTTGTTGATGCCGCTCGCCGTGCCCGCGTACTGATCGGCGACGGCGCCCATCACCGCCGTCGTCAACGGCGCTACGCTGATCGCCAGGCCCAGTCCCAGCACTACCAGCCCTGGGAAGAACGTCGTCCAGTAAGACCCGCCCTGTCCGGGCAACGAGAGCATGAAAAAGCCCGCCCCAGCAACGAGAGGACCCACCACCAGCGGTAGTCGCGCCCCATACCGTTCCGCCACACCACCGGCCCAGGTGGAGAGAAACGAGAGCAGTAAAATCATGGGCATCAGCGCCGCGCCGGCTGCCGTGGCCGAGTATCCCTGCACCTGGATCAGATTCAGCGGCAGGAAGAAAAACGCGCCGCCCAGCGCCGTGTACAGAAACAGAGTCAACAGGTTAGCGCCGCTGAAAGTGCGCGAGCGGAACAGGTGCAGGGGCACCATGGGCTGCTCGCGCCGCGCCTCCACCACCACAAACAGACCCAACATGACGATGCCGCCCAGCAGCGTGGCCCACACCAGCCAATCGCCGAACCCGCGCTCCGAGGAAGCGACGAGCCCGTACGTCGCCGCGCCCAGCCCCGCCGTTGCCAGCAGCGCCCCGGGCCAATCCAGCTTCTGCGGCGCATGCGGATCGCGGCTCTCCGGCACGCGCCACAGCGAGATGGCGATGACCACGACGGCCAGTGGCGCGTGCATATAAAAGATCCAGCGCCAGGAGAAGGTGTCGATGAACCAGCCGCCCAACATCGGTCCCAGCGCGGAGGTCAGCGCCGAGAAACCGGCCCACAGTCCGATGGCCCGCCCGCGCTCCACGTCGGTGAAGCTGGCGCTGATGATGGCCAGGCTGCCCGGTGTGAGCAACGCGCCGCCTACGCCCTGCGCCGCGCGCGCCACAATCAGAAAGGAGGCGTTGGGCGCCAGCCCCGATGCCAGTGAGGCAAGCGCAAAGATGGTCACGCCCCACACAAAAATGCGCCGCCGCCCATAGCGGTCGCCCAGCGCGCCCCCCAACAAGATCAGCGCCGCCAGAAACAGCGTGTAGGCGTTGACGATCCACTGCATGTCCACCACCGTCGCGCCCAGATCCGCCTGCAGCGCCGGCAGGGCCACATTGACCGTGGAACTGTTGACGAAGACCATGGTGGACCCCAGAATGGTCGCCGCCAGCACCCACAACCCGCTCCCCGCGCAGGCCAGATCGCCGGGCTCGCCAGCGCGGATCACGCCCTCATCACAGGGCATCCGCGTCAATTCCGCCATCAGCCCATTCCCTCCTGACTAAGAACCGAATACCGGCCTAATACTCTGACGTAGACAACACGGCCCGCCCCCTCGCACCGACAAGAAAATCAGCTCAAATCTGCGTCATCCGTAACCCGGCGCCATCCCTCTAGCGCCTGGCCAATTGCCACCGCTGCTCAATGAACCAACGCGGCGCACGCGCCGTCAGATCGCCCTGTGCATCACAGGGCGGCTTCAGCGACTCGTGGCCCGGGGGAAAGCCGGGATAGTGTAACATCTCCCGCTGGTGGTGTAGCTGGCTTCTGTCGGCAATGCGGAAACAGTGCGGACAGAGGTAAAATTCGTCCTGCCAATCCATCTTTCGCTCCTTCGGTCAGGTCCCCCGAGGGACGACACGAGTAACAAATGGACCCTGACCGGATTGTGGCAAATCCACACATTAACGGACAGTTACACTGTAATCGATCGCCGCCGGCGTGGCAATGGGTAATTTCCACTGCACTCCCTCCTGGAGGCGAAACGCAGAGGGCACAATCAGCTGCCTACCGGTAACGATCAGTCGCGTCTCGTCCATTGTCTGACATCAGCGCCGCGTGTGCGCAGTCCATGTACTCGCGGTCCGGCTGCACGCAGGAAAGGCGCGGTTCAAAACCACCCCGCACCATCCAGCCGTGATAAGCATCCTCCCCATTTTGGATCTGCCAGCCGGACAACACAAACTCCGAGATCGGCTGCCACACATTCTGAAACTTAACACCGAAGTGCACGTGCACCCCACCGGCAAACCCGCCGTGGCAAGACGGGTTGCCCAACGGCTGGCCCTGCGACACCATCTTGCCATCCCCCAGCCGGTTGGCAAGATGGCCGTAGACCGTCTGCCAGCCACTGTGCGGGTCGCCATCGCCATCGTGGTCCAGCTTCAGCCAGTTGGTCTGGTAGTCGATGCTGCGCCCCACCGCGCTGGCCACCACCCAGCGTTGCCGGGCCACGTCCGGTTCGCAACCGGGCCGGCCCGCCGGCTGGAAATCGACGCCGGAGAGAGGATAGCGGTCGCTGCCGTCAAAATTGTGCGGCCCGCCCGTAAAGTACCACGTGTCGCCTCTGATCCAGGGCAATTTCAGCGCGGGCAGGGCAGCGCGATCCGCTGCAGTGGGCCGCCGCGCGCGCAATAGTCCATCTCGCGCCGGCCCGAAATGCGTTTCGTAGGTGGCCACCAGCGCCTGCTCCCACGCCTCCAGACCCACCTGCGGATCGCCCCCGTCGTAGACCCGCGTCAGGTAGTAGGCGCGCAACGCGTAAGTGGCCGCGTTGCCCGCCGGCTCCCGCAAGGGACGCTCGCGCAGCGGTGAGGTCAGAGGCGTGGCTCGTCCCGCATAATGATCGTAAAACCAGCGCGAGAGATGCATGGCCGTCCAGCGAAACCAGTCGCTCAGCGCCGCATCCTGCGCCGCGGCCCGGCCATCGGACAACAAATCGTGCTCCATCTCAGCCAGCGTCAGCAGCAGCGCCGGGCTGACGCTGTAGACCTCTCCCAGAAATGCCAGCGCCGTAGGTCCCGGCATGGGCTTGCCAAGCACCGGCTCCAGGGCGTGAGCCAGCAAAAAACTGTCCCGCTGCGCCAGAAAGCGCGCCACCGCCGGCTCCCCACGCAGCGCGCCCGACACAAATTGCTCGTCGGACAGAGTAAGCCCCGCCTGCGTCTCACCCTCCGCCGCCAGAGAGGGACTGACCGGCAGCGGATAGGCCGCCCACACAGCCGGCGCAGTCAGAAGGACCAGCGCGGGCAACAAAAGAGCCAGAACGTGTACCCGGCGCCACATCAGGCGCCGCCCAGCAATGCAATCAGAAAACGGGCCAGTTGCTCCCCCGCCGCGCCACTCTCGTCCCGCTGCGGATCGTAAATCGTGACCTGCATTCCCTGCGCCAGAGGGCTGGCCAACGCCGGCGCCAGCAGCGCCTGCAGCTCGCCATAGGAGAGGCCATCATCCTGCGGGGAATCCACGGCGGGCATGACGGCATTATCTAACACGTCCACATCCAGGTGAATCCAGAACCCCTCCACGCCCTCTGACTGCAACACGTGCAGCGCACTGCGACCCGCCGCATCCGGTCCCAGCCGGCGCACAGCCTCCAGGCCCAGCAGCGTAATGCCCGCTTGCACCATCTCCTGTAATAGTGCATCATCTTCCGGCGCATCGCGGGTGGCCAACGCCACAGCCGCCTCACCGGACATCAGGGCCGGAAAATCATCAAATCGCGTCAACAGCGCCGGCCCCCGGCCGGTGACAAGCGCCAGATCCATGCCCGCCGCGCCGCCTGTGGCCGACATCTGTGGCGTCTGAAAGTCACGATGCCCATCGACGAACAAGAGACCATAATTGCCCCGCCGGCGCAGGGCCAGCATCGGCCCCAACAGAATGCTGCAATCGCCTCCCAGAAGCAGCGGGAAATACCCCTCGTCCAGCAACTCTCCTACCGCCGAAGCAAGCTGTAGCGAATAGTCGCGGATAGCGCGCCCATTGCGCACCTGGCTATCCGGTTCCCGGTGCGCCGCATAGGGCGGCGGCGTGGCCATCCCCGCATCATGCGCCCCCAACGCCTCCACCAGGCCGTGCTGGCGCAAAGCATGCGCCATATAGCGCACGCCCGGTTCCGAGCCATAGGGCGGTGGCATCAGACCCAAATTGGAGGGCGCGCTCAGTACGGCTACCTCTCGCATCATTGTACTCCTTCCTCGGCCCCAGCATGAACCTCGTCTTCTGCATCGCTGCGGCCACGTTCCAGTTGCAGTTGCGCCTGCACGTCGCGGCGCGCGATCTTTCCCGACGCCGTCTGCGGCAACTGCGCCACAAAGCGCCAGCGGCGCGGCACCTTGTAACCCGCCAGCCGCTCGCGCAAGAACGCTTCCAGGGCCGCTTCCGACAACGCTTCGCCGGATCGCGCGGCGACCATGGCCGCCACCTGCTGGCCCCATTCCGCGTGCGGCAGAGCCACCACACAGGCCGCAGCCACCGCCGGGTGCTGCATGAGCGCCCGCTCCACTTCGGCGGGATAAACATTTTCCCCGCCGCTGACGATCATGTCGCTACGCCGCTGCACGATCCACAGGTCGCCGTCGCCATCCACATAACCCATATCTCCCGTGTGCAACCAGCCGCCGTCCAGGGCCTGCGCTGTGGCCGCTTCATCCTCATAATAGCCGCCCATCACCGTGGGCCCCTTGACCAACACCTCCCCTCGCTCTCCCGGCGGCAACAACGTGCCTGTCTCATCCACCACCTGCACCTGCGTAAACATCAGCGGCCGGCCCACGCTGCCCGGCTTGCGCTGCACGTCCACGGGCAACATCGTGGCTACCTGCGATGCCGCTTCTGTCAGACCGTAGGTCGAGGCCACAGGCGCCCCAACCTCGGCGCTCGCCGCCGCCAGCTCCGGCGAGGTAGCCGCGCCGCCCACCAGCACCAGCCGCAGCGAGGCAGGCCACGAGCGGCGCGTGGGCAGCAGCCGGTACAACATCGTGGGCACCAGCGAGGTCATCGTCGCCGCCTGCTCGTCCAGGATGTGGTTGAAGCGCGCCACGTCGAACCCCTGCTCCAGGATCACGGCTGTGCCATACAGCGCGCTGCGGAAGAGCACCGCCAGGCCGCCCACGTGGTACAGTGGCAAACAGCTCAACCAGCGGTCTCCCGGCTGCAGGCCCAGGCGGAAGGCCGACGCCGTGGCGCTCCAGAAGTGGTTGGCGAAGGTGAGCATCACCCCTTTTGGACGGCCCGTCGTCCCCGAGGTGAAGACAACGGCCTGCATCGCGTGCAGGTCAAAGTTGTGCGCGGGCAACGTTGCCTTCGGCGCCGCCCGCGCCAGCGCCGCCACCGGCTGCACCTCATACCCCTCTCCAGACAAGGCGCCGGCCTGTTGCGCCGTGCGCTCGCCGTACAGCAACAGCCGGCATCCGGTCTTGCGCACCTGCCAGTCCAGTTCCGCCGGCGCCAGGCGCGTGTTCAACGGCGCCAACACGGCGCCCAGCCGCGCCAGGGCGTGCACCAGGCATACGTAAGACAGGTCGTTGGGCAACAAGACCCCCACGTGGTCGCCTCGTCCCACGCCGAGCCCCACCAAACCGCGCGCCGTCTGTTCCACCTCCCGCTGCAGCGCGGCATAAGTCCATTGGCGCTCCCCGATGATCAGGGCCGGCGCTTCGGGCGTCGTCTGTGCACGGGCGCTTAACCAGTCGAGCATCGTATCCCTCTACTGCCAATCCCTCTGCAGGGCTGCCCAGCCGGGACGTTGCTCTGCACAGGGACACGTTCTCTTACCATACATACCCTGAATTATACCTTACTGCCGGTAATGTCGTCGTTTCTCACGGTCACACAGCGGGGAGCACTAAAGATTTGTGAATTGCTGTGGCCGGTGTCCCCACCGAGCCACTTCGCGGGCGCGGTCAGGAGACCGGCCCGATCACAACATTTTCGCACTCCCACACAGCGGGACACAACTTGGCGAGAGCCGCCAAAAGTGGCACAATTATTGTAAATCTGTTCCAGTCACGGGCTTTGGGGTTGTCTATGTGAGGATTCCGCATCACG
>DATHSI010000182.1:0-5607 GCA_035464315.1 Candidatus Sulfomarinibacteraceae bacterium | reverse complement strand
TTTGGCCTCGGTGAAGAGCGGTCCCACGATGGACCAAGCCTTCTCGTGCAGCTCGCGGGCGACCAGCTCCTCCGGGTTACCCATGATGCCCTCGTCCAGCACGTGGGGCGAACTGTCCACAGCCTTGTAAACAGGATGCAGATAATCAACAGCAGCCAGCACCAGGGGCGCCGGGTCCTGTTTCAATCGCTTGTGAATCCCCTTGCTCACGGCCTGCAAATAGCGGCGGATCCTCTGCCTATCTTCGTCGTCCATTCCGCCGTGACCGTGGTGTACCACAGATGGCCCACCGCGGCCCTCGGAGCCGGACGTAGTGGTGTGGTGCTGTAGTTGCGCTTCGGGATCATCTTCACCCAGCGCTTCGGCCAGGCTACGGGGCACGTCTTGCAGCTCTATCTCATCCACAACGGAGCGCGTGCCCTGAAAGAGGCGCACCTGATCCTGGCTGAGCGCCAGAATATAGAAGCGACCGTCGTCGCTGAAGAGCGGCAGGAGCGGTTTAATGTGAAACCGCTGCCCCACCAGAGACAGGGGCTCAAAGTTCAGTGGCAGGCGATAGGTGTCGTAAAACTCATCTGAGACAAACAGCGCCAGGCCATCAAGCTGGTGTTGCCAGAAAGGGCTGTCATTGAGTAGCTGGCGTGGCTGTTCCAACAACTCGTCGATCTGCGGCCTGCGCCAGCCGCGCTCCCGCATCTCCTTTTCTACATCATCAATGGCGTTCTTTAGCTGTATGCGGTTGCCCTGGACTTCGGAACCAACACGCGCCATCGGCAGGTAAATCGAGACGCAGGCGTCGCCGCGCTCGTTCATTATCCGTTCTAAATCTTCTTTTCCTATAAAGTCAGCGTCCATTAGCACTCCTTTACACCAAAGCTAACATTGGGCTGATCCTTTGTCAATTGACAGTGGATACAAGCCAGATATAAGCTTCTATTATAACAAAGACACACGATAGGACTGAATTATGACCATTCACACCATCGATCTTAACTTCCTGGGCGTGCAGCAAGCAATCGCCAGCTACCTGGTACAGGGGCCTGAGGGCTGGCTGCTGGTGGAAACGGGCCCCATGAGCACGCTGGAGCGGCTGCGACAGGAAATGGCGCAGCGAGACGTGGGCGTGACGGACGTGGATGCCGTGCTGGTCACGCACATCCACCTGGACCACGCGGGCGCCGCAGGCTGGTGGGCGCAGCAGGGCGTGACGGTTCACGTGCACCACGTCGGCGCCCCCCATCTGATTGACCCTTCCCGGCTGTGGCACAGCGCCGGGCGCATCTACGGCGAGCAGATGGAGACCCTGTGGGGCGAGGTTGTGCCCGCGCCGCGCGAAAATGTGGTATCGCTGCGAGATGGCGACATCGTGCAGGCTGCCGGTCTGACTCTGACGGCGCTGGATACGCCGGGACACGCCTGGCACCACCACGTCTACCGGCTGGAGGACGCGGCCTTTAGTGGGGATGCAGCCGGGGTGCGCGTGCCGGGCAGTGGTTGGGTTTCTCTGCCGGCGCCGCCGCCGGAATTGGATCTTGAGGCTTGGCACAAGACGCTGGATCGTCTGGAAGCCGAGCAGCTGCAGACCCTCTACCTGACGCACTTTGGCCGCGTGGACGACGTGGACAACCAGCTGCAGCAGTTGCGGGAGATGATGGAGGAAGGCGCACAGTTCGTGCGCCGCCACATGCAGCAGGGGAGCGAGCGCAACGAGATTATTGAGGCTTACACGGAGTGGAATCGCCGGCGGGCCCTGGCTGCCGGCATGCCCGCGGGCGACTTCGAGAAGTACGAGGCAGCCAACCCTCTCTTCATGTCCGTGGATGGTCTGATGCGTTACTGGCGCAAGCGAAAGGAAGCCGGTTAGCGCCTGTGCAGAATGCAGGCTCGTCCCCTCCGAGAGCCCTTCCCTGCTACCGGACAAAGTAGTGACTCACTCATAATTAATTCCGGCGCGCCGCGGCGCCGCTGCCTTGACGCGCCGGTGCGAATCCATAAAATACGCCCAGCGATCTCGTCCAGCAAAGGAGTCTTTATGTCTAGCCCGCATGTAGAACTGAGCCGCGATCTATCCCTGTTTGATATCACGATGATCGGGGTGGGAGCCATGATCGGCGCCGGCATCTTCGTTCTGACCGGCATCGCCGCCGGCGCTGCCGGCCCGGCGCTCATTCTATCCTTTGCGCTCAACGGCATCGTGACCATTTTCACGGCCATGGTCTACGCGGAGCTGGGCTCAGCCATCCCCGAGGCGGGCGGCGGCTATCTGTGGGTCAAGGAAGGGTTGCCGGGGCCTAACGCCTTTCTTGCCGGCTGGATGAGCTGGTTTGCGCACGCCGTCGCTGGAAGCCTGTACGGGTTGGGGTTTGGGTCTTATCTTTACCTGGTGCTCGAAGTTTTCAACGTGCCGACGTTTGGCGTTCCGCAGGAAATCGCGCACAAGGGACTGGCCGCATTTGTTATCTTACTATTCCTCTATATTAACTTCCGTGGTTCCTCCGAGACAGGGATGGCGGGCAACATCGTTACCGTCCTGAAAGTGATCATCCTGGCCATATTCATCGCCAGCGGCATGTGGGCTATCTTTCAGAATCCGGACTACTTACAGAAGTTCCAGAATTTTGCACCCGAGGGCATGGCCGGTGTGATTACGGCAATGGGTCTCACCTTCATTGCCTTTGAAGGTTACGAAATCATTGTGCAGGCCGGCGAGGAAGTGAAGAACCCCCGCCGCAACATTCCCAAAGCCGTGTTCCTCTCCCTGGCCATTGTCATTCCCATCTATATGTTGGTGGCCTTTGTCACGCTGGGCGCTGTGAATCCGGAAACCACCCAGGCCACATATCAATGGCTGGCCGACCATGCCGAGCTGGGCGTGGCTGAGGCAGCGCGGCAGTTCATGCCCCTGGGCACATTCCTGCTGCTGCTCGGCGGCATTCTGTCCACGATGAGCGCGCTCAACGCCACCACCTTCTCCTCCACGCGAGTTTCGTTTGCCATGGGGCGCGACAAAAATCTGCCCGATGCTTTTGGCGAGGTGCACTCAAAGACGCGCACGCCGCACAAGGCGTTGCTGTGGAGCGGCGTTCTCATATTGTTCATGGCCATGACCATTCCTATTGAAGATGTGGCGGCGGCAGCGGATATCATGTTCCTCCTGCTCTTCCTGCAGGTAAATGTGGCCGTAATCACGCTGCGCCATAAGTACGGCGATCGGCTTAATTACGGGTACCTGATGCCTTTCTTCCCTATCGTGCCCATCATCGGCATCATCACCAAACTGTTCCTGGCTGTGTTCATGTTCAACTACTCACCTACTGCCTGGTATTTTGCCGGTGTATGGCTCGTTGTGGGTACGATCCTCTTTTACATCTACGCGCGACCCAGAGCGAAAGAAGGCGTACGGGCGCCGGTCATCGCCGAGTCCAAGCTCATCCCGCGGCAGATTGATCCGCAACAGTACCACGTGCTGGTGCCCATCGCCAACCCCGACTCCTTGCCAGGCCTCCTGGCGCCGGCGGTGAACGCGGCGCGCCAGCATGACGGCGTCGTGTCCCTGCTGCACGTGATTACTGTGCCCAGCCAGCTGCCGCTCTCCGCCGGGCGCGAATACATCGACCAGAGCTCGCAGCTGACGGACAGGGCGCTGGCCATGCTAGATGAGGAGGACGTGCCCGTCGAGGTGATCATTCGCATCGCACACGACGTCGCCGAGGCCATTGTGGAGACGGCGCTGGAGCGAGACGCTAACCTGGTGATCATGGGCTGGCAGGGAAGAGCGCACGACACAGACATCTCCCTGGGCGAGAACATCGACGAGATCATCGACCGCGTCAATTGCCGCGTGCTCATTGTGCAGCAGGAGCTGCACGCCGTTCCCGACAGCATCCTGATTCCGGTTCTGGACCCGCGCCAGATCCGCTTTGCGCTGGAAACGGTGGGTCTGCTGACCGGCGAAAATACGGCGCACAAGACGATTTTGCACGTATTCAGCCCGGACACGCCGGAGCAACGTAAACAGGGTGTGATTCAGGATCTACAAGATCAGGTTACCTTGTTCGAAGCGCAATATCCCAAGTATAAGGGGACGCTGAGGTACAAGACGCTGACGGGCCCAGACCCGGTCGGCGCCATTGCCGAGGAGGCCAAACGGCACGATTACGTCATCCTGGGCGCGACGCGGGACAGCTGGTTGAAGCGCCGCTTCTTTGGCAGTAAGCCCACGCAGATCGCGGAAAGGATCGAGGTGCCGGTGGCCCTCATCCGGCCACGCACGCCGTTGCTCGGTTTCGGCCTGCGTCAGATTCTGAATTACGTGCGCGGTGGCTACCGTGATATCGAGCCGGAGTCGGAGACGATGCTGCAGGACCAGGGTCTTTTGCGCCCGGTGACAGAGCGCTTTACGGGCGAGTTGAAGACGGGTGTAAATACCACGCGCCTGATCATCGTCGGTGTACTGTCTGTGGCGTCCACCATCGTCATGTATATCGGCGATGGGGGCACGTTAACCTGGGTCGGCTCCGTGGCTTTCCTCCTGCTGTTGGTGTGGTTCACCTGGATTTCTATACGCCCGGGTACGGATCCGTTGATACATTGGGATTAACATGAACCCTTTACTCGCGGCAGCGAGGCGTGCGCTAAAGCGCCGCAGGCGAGACTGCCCTAACTGCAAGCGCAAACAACTGGTGCCGCTCAAGAAGGTGGAGGAACCGGTACCCTGCGCCTACTGTGGTGCCACAATACCGCCGCCAGAAGATAGGCGTCGTTGAGCAATGGCTAGGCCTGCGCACCGTCACCCATCTGTGCCAGCGTCCTGAAACGCTCCAATTGCTCTGGGTTACCCAGCACGCCGACCATATCCTGGGGCAATAGTTGCTCCTCCGGGCCCGGATTGGCTAACAACCGCCCCGAACGGAGAATGCCCACGATGGAGGCGCCGGTGTGCTGGCGAATGCGCATTTTGCCAATGGTATCTTGCACCAACGGGCTGCTGTTGTCCAGGGTGATCCAGTTCAGATGCAGCAGGCGTTGCGCATTCTGTAGCTGTGCTACCAGGTCATACTCGCCGTGCGACTCATACAGCGGGGCATATAGTTCGCGACGAACGGAATCGGTAAAATGCTGTATCTCCGAAGGCGCCAGGTTCAGGTGCAACAAGGCCTGGCGCGTAATTTCCAGGCCGGCCTCGAACTCCGGCTGCACGACTTCATAGACGCCCATCTCGTGTAACGCCTGCAATTGCTGCAGCCCTTCGGCGCGGGCCACGATATGTAACTCTGGATTCATCTGCCGCACGTGGCTGACGATGGTCTGCGTGGTCACAATGGAAGGTACAGTAGACAGGAGCAGCCGGGCGTGCTTGACGCCGGCCGCCTCCAGCACGATGGGTTGGCTGGCGTCGCCAAAAATGACGGAAATGCCGGCCGCTTTACACTCTTCCACGCGCTGCTGGTTAATTTCCACGGTGATGAAAGCGACATCTAGCTGCTGCAACACGCGCGCCACGTACGGCCCCACCCGGCCGGCGCCGACGATGAGCACGTGGTCCTGTAGCCGTTCGTGCGGCAGTGAGACGGTATCCATCGTCTCCTTCTGGAACCAGCGTCGCTG
>DATHSI010000181.1:0-19172 GCA_035464315.1 Candidatus Sulfomarinibacteraceae bacterium | reverse complement strand
GGAACGGTGCAGCCGCTGCAGCGTGTGGTTTGCCCCGGCGAAGGCGGACGCCCGCCTGTGTCCGGTTTGTGACTTCCGCCGCCGGAACCCGTTTGGCAGTCGCATGCCGCCCCATCTGGCCGGGGCGTCGCAGAGCGAGGCTGATGGAGCCCAACAGAGAAAAATAGTACCTGGAGAAAGACGGTGATCGTAGAGATTACGCCTGACACACACGAACAGATTCGCAACCCTGCCTTTGCGGCATACGCGGGGCTCTACCTGGACATTTATCGCAATTTCATGGCCCAGGTGAGAGCGACGGGTATTGAGATCGTAGAGGAAGACAACACACGGCGAACGCAGCGGCGCCTGCAGGAGCTGCAGGAGAAAGGGGCGAAGTTGCGCAACAGCGACCGCAGCGTGTTTCTCAACCGCATCTCGCCGGCGTGCGTGGCCTGCCAGAAGGGGGTGGGCAGCGCCACTTATTTCATCTCGCTGCAGTGCCACCGCGACTGTTACTATTGCTTTAATCCGAACCAGGTGGACTACGATTATTACAGCGATCACCAGCGCGACCTGAGCGAGGAGCTGGCTCAGGCGCGAAGCGCGGGCCACCGCATCCACCACCTGGCGCTGACCGGCGGCGAGCCGCTGGTGCACAAAGAAGAGACGTATGAGTTTTTCCGCAGCGCCCGGCAATATTATCCGCGCGCCCATTCTCGCCTGTATACGACGGGCGACCAGGCGAACGACGACGTCCTGCAATCGTTGCAAGAATCGGGGTTGCAGGAGATACGCTTTAGCATCCGCATGCACGATATGGCGCGCGGGCAGCGGCACACGTTGGAGCGCATTGCCCGGGCCACTGAATATATTCCAACGGTGATGGTGGAGATGCCCGTGCTGCCCGGGACGCGGCAGGAGATGGAAGCGCTGCTGCTGGAGTTGGACGCGCTGCAGATACACAGCATTAATTTACTTGAGTTCTGCTACCCGCTGACGAACGCCGATGAGTTCCGGCAGCGCGATTTCAAGGTAAAACGGCGTCCCTATAAGACGCTTTATAACTACTGGTACGCGGGCGGCGTGCCCATTGACGGCAGCGAGGCGCTGTGTCTGGATCTGGTCGAGTTCGCCCTGGAGCGGGAGCTGACGATGGGGGTGCACTACTGCTCGCTGGAGAATAAGCTGACGGGCCAGAATTACCAACAGAACGCAGGCAAAGCGCTGCCGCGCACGGCGTACTTTTCTGAGAACGACTATTTGCTGAAATCGGCCAAGGTGTTCGGTACGGACATTCCCAAAGTTTATAACGCCTTTCGCAAGAACGGATACCGGAACTTCCAGAAGAACGACGAGCCCCGCTTTCTGGAATTTCACGTGAGCCAGATCGAAACGTTGCGGGATCTGGACATCGAGATCGGCCTGTCCACCAGCACGCTGGAGCAGCGCCAAGGCGACGAGTACGTGCGCGAGCTGAAGGTGGACCTGACGACGCCGCAGACGTTCGACATGGCCCGCGACGTGTAGAGAAGAAAATCGCGGTCGCGGCAGCAGCCGACGAGGCTGTTGCGACCGGTTAACAACTTAACCCAGCCATCTCCGAACCCGGTTCCTAAGGCGCACAGGCGCTATGGCGGCCGGGTCGGTTTCCCGCCAGAACGGCGCGGAACGCGGGTCAACTGTGGAAACGCAGCGACCTCCCGAAATCCCCGCAAGGGATGGAATTGGAAAGGAGACCTCTCCGTGTTCTCTCTTAGAGATATGCCGGCGTCTCCGCTGGCATTTTTGTTAGAAGCATACAGTACGCGCGCCCCCTCGCTATTCTTGGTTACCGGGCCCAGCGGCTCGGGCAAGACTTATTGGTGTCAGCAGGTCGTGGAGCACGCGCGCCAGCAAGGGTGGGTCGTCGCCGGCCTCCTGGCGCCGCCTGTCATGGAAGGCGAGGAGAAGGTGGGCATCGAGCTGCTAGATCTGAGCAGCGGCGAGCGCCGGCCGTTGGCCACGCGCCTGACGCTGGCGGAACGGGCGAGCGGCGAAGGGCCGGCGGGCCTGACCTTCGGGTGCTGGCGCTTCAATCACGACGTTCTTGTTTGGGGTAACGGCGTTTTGCGTGACATCGACAGCGCTGATTTGCTCATCGTCGACGAACTGGGGCCGCTAGAGTTTCGGCAGCAGCAGGGCCTGCAAGCGGCTTTCCCCCTCCTGGATGGGTGGCGTTATCGCCTGGCGTGCGTCACTGCGCGCCCGTCTCTGGTCGGCGCGGTGCGCATGCGCTGGCCGTGGAGCCAGGTGCTGGTTCTGGGAGATGCAACACATGATTGACGTTCAGGAGCTCAGCGTGTGCTACGGCGCGGAGCCTGTACTGCAAGATATTTCTCTGCGTGTACCGGAGGGCCAGTTTCTGCTGGTTACCGGGCCGTCTGGTTGCGGTAAGAGCACGCTGGCCCGCGTTCTGGCAGGCCTGATTCCCCACGCCGTTTCGGCGCAGATGGGAGGGGTTGTACGCGTGGATGGGCTGGATACGCGCGAGCATTCGGTGGCGCACCTGGCGCGACACGTGGGCATCGTGCTGCAGAATCCGGGGTCTCAGCTATTTCACCTGTCGGTAGCGGACGAGGTGGCCTTTGGGCCGCGTAACCTGGGCCTGGCGGAAGAGCAGGTCGAGCAGCGCGTGGCGTGGGCGCTGTCGGCCACGGGTCTGGCCGAGTTCCGAGAGCGCAATCCGTCGGCGCTGTCCGGCGGCGAGCAGCAGCGGGTGGCTATCGCCTCTGTGCTGGCGATGCAGCCGCGCGTGCTGGTGCTAGACGAACCGACGGCGTCGCTGGATGCGGAAGGCACGCGCATGGTCCTCTCTACGCTGCAAGCGCTGAACCGCACTCTAGAGATGACGATTGTGCTCGTGGAGCACCGGCTGGCGCCGGCCCTGCCGCTGGCCGACCGCCTGCTGATTATGGACGAGGGGCGCATCGTGCGCCAGGGATCGCCCGACGCTCTGTTGCAGGATCGGGAGCTGCGCCGCACTTTCGGCCTGCGCCGTCCGCAGGAACAGCCTGCTGCGCCGTGGGAGCGGTTGCTGACGACTGAGCAACGGTCTAACGGGGAGCGGACCAACGGCCATCGGCCCGCGGCGCAGCCGCTGCTTTCCATGGAGGGCGTGAGCGCCGGTTATGGCCAGCACCGTGTCTTGCGTGACGTAGACCTGACGCTTTATGCGGGCCAGTTCACGGCTGTGGTGGGATCCAACGGCGCGGGCAAGACGACGCTGGCGTTGCTCGCGGCGGGATTGCTGAAGCCTTCGGAGGGGCGTGTGGCCTTCCAGGCGAACGGAGACAAGGGGCGCCGCCCGCGCCCCGGCCGCGACGTAACGCTGCTGTTCCAGAACCCGGTGGAGCAGCTTTTTACGGACGCCGTGGACCAGGAAGTGGCTTTTGGGCCGCGAAACTACGGGCGCTTCGATGCGGCGTTTCACCGCCAGGTGCTTTCGCAGGCGGATCTGGCCCACTTGCAGCAACGCTGCCCGATGCACCTTTCGGTGGGCCAGCAACAGCGCACGGCGCTGGCTGCCTGTGTGGCCCTGCGCCCCCATTTACTTATTTTAGATGAACCGACGTTGGGCCAGGATTGGGCTCACCTGCAGCAGATCATGGACTTCGTCCTGGAGCTGAACCAGCTTGGGCTGGCCATTCTGCTTATTTCACACGATTACAAGTTGATTCACAGGTACGCGCAACGGGTGTTGCTGCTGGAAGAAGGGCGCCTGGTCTTAGACGGTCGCCCCCGGGCAGGCGCGTCGTTGTCGCAAAAGGAACATGACTGATGCGATTCTCAACTCGCCAACTCGTAACCATCGCCGTCTTTGGCGCACTGTGGGGCGCGCTGGAGATCAGCCTGGGCTCTGTGCTCAAGGCGTTGCATTTGCCGCTCAGCGGCGCCCTGCTGGCGACGGCGGGGCTGACCATTGCTCTCATCTCGCGCCTCTTTGTGCCGCGGGCGGGCGCCACGCTCTTTGTGGGCGTGGTGGCGACTATTCTGAAGCTGTTCAGCATTGGGGGCGTGGTCCTGGGACCAATGATCGGCATCATGGCCGAGGCGCTGCTGGCCGAAATGGTGTTGACGCTGTTTGGCCGGCCGCGACGCAGCGCTTTCTTGCTCGCCGGGGCCCTGGGGGTGGGCTGGACTGTGGTGCAGCCTTTCATCACCGGCGCCCTGCTCTTCGGGCGGGCGATGGTGGAGGTGTGGCTGGACCTGGTCAACACGGCCACGCAACTGCTGGGCCTGCCGGCCAACACCGCGCTCATCGCCGCGGCCTTGTTTGTGACCCTACACTTGCTGTTGGGCGCCGCCGCCGGCTGGCTGGCCTGGCAGGCGGGGCAACAATTAACGACGCGGCTTCACGCCGCTCCTGTGCTTCAGAATTCGTAATGAAAAAAGGAAAATAAGGACCATGAAACGGCTTTTACTCATCTTCGCACTTCTTTCGCTGGTGGTCGTCTTGCCTGCCTGTGGCAGTGAAACAGCGGACCAAGGAGACATAACGCCCCTGGCGGTGGTTACCGGGGATAGCGAAGTCAGCTACACTGTACAGCAGCTGCAGGCGCTTCCCGCGGAGACGGTCGACGGCTATACGGGTGTGACCCTGGCCGAGCTCCTGCAGCACGCGGGTATCGACCCCACTCCTCTGAGTAGCGTCAACGCTATAGCCAGCGACGGCTTTAGCGCGACCTATGAGCCGGACCTTATTATGGCTCCTGACACCCTGGTGGCTTATGGGCACGACGGCGGCGATCTACCGGCGGACGAACAACCGCTGCGCATGGTGCTGCCGGAGCAGCCTGGTCGCCTGAACGTGCGCATGCTGGTGCGCCTGGAGGCGGTGCAATGATTGGATTGCGGCAGTGGCAGGCCACGACGGACATGAAGAAGGGGCGCTGGCAGCCGGGAACGGTGGGATCTCTGATCCTGTTTGTGTGGTCCCTGGCCCTCGTCTTCGTGACGCCGCTGCCGCGCCTGTGGATAGCAGGGTTGCTGGCGCTGCTGGCGGCGGTCCTGCTCTATCCGCAAAGCCTGAGACGGCTGCTGCAGCCGCGCTGGCTGCTGTTGTTGGGCCTGATGAGCGTTCCTTCTCTCTTTTTGCCCGGCCGGCCGCTGCTGGCGCTCGGTCCCCTGACGTTGACGGCGGAGGGGGTGCAGGGCGCGTGGCAGATGCTGCTGCGGGCCACGGTGATTCTGGCGGCGGTGGATGGCTTCACGGCGTCGGTGAGCGTCAGCGAGATGGCGGGCCTGTTCGAGAGAGCGGGTTTGCGCGGGTTGGGATTTGCCACGGGCGTGGCGCTCAATCTGTTGCCCATCCTGCGCGACTCCATTGCCATCACCTGGCACAGTTTGCGCATGCGCGGGGGATTCCGCCGCCACCGGTTGCGCGCTACGCGTTACTTTCTGGTGACGGTCGTGGCCGGCGCTGTGCAGCGCGCGGAAGAGATCGCGCTGGCTGCGGAGGCGCGGGCTTACTCTCCGGACGGCGGCCGGGCGTCTCCGTTGCGGCATGGCGCTGTGGATCCCTATCTGCTGTTAGCCTGCGTGGCGCTGTTGCTGGCGTTGCGGCTGTGGCCCTGATGGGGAGCACCAAAAGTTTGTGAGTTGCTGTGGCCGGTGTCCCCACCGAGCCACCATGCGGGCTACGGTCAGGAGACCGGCCCGATCACAACATTTTCGTACTCCCCCCTGATGAGGCGGGCAAGATACCTGCGCTCCGTTTTCCGTCAAGTCGCTCGTAGCTCCTGAACCCCTTCTTTGCTTGACCAGCGCAACGGCGTGCGGTATAATTAATAATGATTATAAGGTAGGAATAGTTTTAAGTAAGCCTAACACCTGGGTATCAGGTATGCCTGAGAAAACACACGATTCTAACTTACTCGCGGAACGTTTGCGCGCTGCGGGCCTGCGGTTGACGCCGCAGCGGCTGGCGATCTATCGCACGCTGGCGGCGACGGACCGGCATCCAACTGCCCAACAGTTGTACGAGCAGTTGCAGGATGAGCTGCCTTCGCTGAGCCAGGCCACGGTGTATAACACGCTGCAGGCGCTGGTGGAGCGCGGGCTGGTGCACGAGATTGGGGATGCGGGGGATGGGGCCGTCCATTATGACGCCGACCTGGCTCCGCACCTCAACCTGGTGTGCATCCGCTGCCATCGTATTGACGACTTTCACAGCGATCTGGTTACGCAGACTGACCGCGCTGTGGCGCAGGAATCAGGCTACCGGCTACGGGGGGCGCGCCTGGTCTATTACGGGCTGTGCCCGGCGTGTCAGGCCGAGAGTGACGGGAATTCGGAGCGTAAGTGACCATGACAGATGCGACGATGAACGGCGGAGAGGGAGAATACGAAGAGGCTCGCAGACAGGAGCCAGCGGGCGAAGAGATGGAGGAAAAGTGCGACGAGGTACTGGCGGACGCTGTTGAGGAGAAGCCGGGTATTTACCACGTGGATTTTGACCCCGAGCATGGCGAGGTCTCGTTCGCTTATGATCCGCGCCTGGTTGGCGAAGATGACGTGGCGCTGGTGGCGCAAGAGGTCGCTCCGACGCTGCAGGAACGGTGGGCCAAGTGTACAATGCGCCTGGACCGTCGCGGCGGGCGTGGGTGTGAAGCGTGCGCCCTGGCGTTGGAAGACCGGCTGCACCAGATCCCCGGCGTGCGGCGCGCAACGGTCAGTTATATGGGCGGTGCGATGAGCATCGCCTATGACGACCAGCTGCTTTCGCCGGAGGATTTGTGGCGCGAGGTGCGCGCCCAGGGCGTCGACGCCCGGCCCAGCGCCGCCGTGCGCCGGCCGGAACCGGCGCCGGAGGAAGGGCTGGGGGCGAGGCTACGGGCGGCGTTTAACTCGGAGCGCGTGGAACTGGCGTTCACGATCATCACCTTGCTGGGGATGGTTGTGGGTTTTGTGGCGGAGCGCGCGGGCGCCTCGCCCACGCTGATCACTGCCGCCTACGTCGCCGCCTACGTTACCGGCGGCGCCTATGGTCTGCAGGCCGGCCTGCAGTCGCTGCGCGAGCTGACCATTGACGTCGATCTGCTGATGATCCTCGCCGCCCTTGGCGCGGCCCTGGTCGGCGCGCCTTTTGAGGGCGCCATGCTCCTCTTTCTCTTCAGCCTGTCCAACGTGTTGCAGAATTATGCCCTGGACCGCACGCGCAACGCGATCCGTTCGCTGATGGCGCTGCGCCCGGAAGAGGCGCTGGTGCGGCGCGGCGATGAGCTGGTCACGCTGCCTATTGAGGAGATTGACGTCGGGGACCACATTGTGGTGCGCCCCGGCGAGCGTATTGCGCTGGACGGCGTTGTGGTGGAGGGGGAGAGCAGCGTGGACCAATCGTCTATCACCGGGGAGTCGATGCCCGTGCCGCGGCAGGAGGGCGACCGCGTGCTGGCGGGCACCATCAACCAGAAAGGAAGTCTGGAGCTGTCGGTGACGCACCTGGCCAAAGAGTCGACTATCGCCAAGCTGATCCAGCTGGTGGAGGAGGCGCACAGCGAGAAGGCGCAGACGCAGCGGTTTATCGACCGTGCCGAGCAGTATTACGCGGTGGGGGTCCTGGTGCTCACGGGACTGGCCATTGTGGTTCCCATTTTCTTGCTGCAGGAAGCGTTTGAACCGGCATTCTACAGGGCGATGACCCTGATGGTTGCCGCGTCTCCCTGCGCGCTGGTGATCAGCACGCCGGCGACGGTCCTTTCGGCCATTGGCAACGGGGCGCGCCAGGGGGTCTTGTTCAAGGGCGGAGTTTACGTGGAACAGGCGGCAGAGATTAAGGTGGTGGCCTTTGACAAGACGGGCACTCTGACCCGCGGCGAGCCGCAGGTTACGGACGTTGTCGCCCTGA
Organism: Candidatus Sulfomarinibacteraceae bacterium; assembly: GCA_035464315.1. GTDB lineage: Bacteria > Chloroflexota > Anaerolineae > Promineifilales > Promineifilaceae > JAAYYY01. The sequence goes on along the minus strand of DATHSI010000181.1, from coordinate 11,305 downwards.
ATGGGGCTGCGGAGGATGAGATGTTGCGTCTGGCTGCGGCGGTGGAAGCGCGTTCCGAGCACCCGTTGGCCCAGGCGATCACGACCGCGGCTGAAGCGCGGGGGCTGGCATGGACGGAGGTAGACGCGTTTCAGTCGGACACGGGCCGCGGCGTGGCGGCGCGTGTGAATGGGGGGATGATTGCCGTGGGCAATCGTCGCTATTTTGATGGTTATGACTTGTTGGATGGCGACAACGCCGGCGAGCGGCTGGAAACGTTACAAAGCGAGGGTAAGACGGCGGTGATGGTGGCCCGCGTCGAAGCGCAAGAAGCGCACGTCGTGGGTCTGATCGGCATCGCCGACGTTTTGCGTCCGGAAGCTGCCGAGGTGGTCAGGGCGCTGAAGGAGCGCGGCGTGGAGCGTGTGGTGATGCTGACCGGTGATAATGAGCGCGTGGCGCGCGCCATTGCGGAGGAAGCGGGGGTGGATGCTTACCACGCGGACCTGCTGCCGGAAGACAAGATGCGCATTCTGAAGGAAGAGGAGCGCCACGGACTGGTGGCGATGGTAGGCGACGGCGTGAACGACGCGCCGGCGTTGGCGACGGCCTCCATCGGCATCGCCATGGGCGCAGCGGGCACGGACGTGGCGCTGGAAACAGCGGACATTGTGCTCATGGCCGACGACCTGACTAAAATCCCTTACGTAATCGGCCTGAGCCGCCAGACGCGCAAGACGCTGTGGCAGAATCTGGTCTTCGCTATCGGTGTGATTATCGTGCTCGTCGGGGCGGTGCTCGGCGTGGGCCTGACGCTGCCGCTGAGCGTCATCGGGCATGAGGGCAGCACGGTGATCGTTTCGCTGAACGGCCTGCGCTTGCTGGCTTACCGGGACGCGTGAGGGCGATTGTGCGACCGCTTTTCAGCTATCAGAAACAGTTCATTCCCCGTCCATAGCAGTACGTTGTAGAGCAGGCGCTCGCGCTCATCGCGCATGGTCATGCCGTTGGTTGAGGGCCAGCGGCGGCGTAGCAGTGCCTGACCGCGACGGGCGACGTAGGTCATCAGCCGGTACACGGTGCGCCGCGGGTTGCGCAGGGTGAGTCGCGGAAAGAGGATGCCGAGGTCCTGCGCCCACTCGCGCACCGCCTCCTCGTCCATTTCATACGCCGGCACGGGAAAAGCCTCACTGATCTGCAGGCCGTTTTCCACAACTGCGCGCCGGTATTCCAGAAAGTTGGGGCGGTTTTCGTTGATGCCCAGCTCCAGCTCCGGCGACGCCGACTTAGCCAATACGTGTTCTTCGTGTTCCAGCACGCTGATTGACGGCTCGTTGATGGCGCAGAGGCGGCCTCCCTCCTTTAGTACCTTGCTGGCATTCTGCAGCAGTAAGGAGAGATTGGACGAATGGTGCAGGCTGGCGGCGCAAAAAACGAGGTCAAATGTTTGCGGTTGAAAGGGCAGCCGCTCGCCGTCAGCGATGATCCGTTCAAAGTAGGTGCCCGCATGTTCCATCAGCGCCCGCCCGCGCCCCAGGCCGACCTGTTCGTCGGGCGTGATGTCCAGGGCCACCGCCTGGCAGCCGCGGAGCGCAAATTGCTTCGCAGCCCAACCGCGGCCCGCGCCCAGGTCCAGGATCGTTTCTTCTCCGGTCAGACTGAGCCGCTGCAGGGCGATGTCAAAGCTGTGGCTGACTCTGGTCCAGGGCTCTTGCGGATAATAGGGGATTTTCAGATCCACCGCGTCATCGCCCTGTTCGTAAATGTCCATGTTCTTGTGTAGCTCAACCCAGCCCTGCGCCTCTCGCGCCTTGGGCGCCCACGCCTCGTCATCCACGTACAGGTGTGGCATCCCCTGCCTTACCTCATACTCCGCCGCGCAGGCCTGGCAGGCGAGTGTGCCGTCCCAGATTTCACCATCGCGCTCGCTCTGTGAACGCAATTCTAAAGCGGCGCCGCACGCCGGGCAGCAAATCAGGTCTAAAAACTCACGTCGCATAGGTTACTTTCTATCCAATACTATTCAGAGTCAGCAGCGCCGGCCGTCCGTTCTCGCTCTTCCCGGATCTCGCTCGCAAGCTCGCGCGCCCAGGCGTCGTCCTTGTAGCGGACGGCTATCTGCAAGGCCTCATCATAGTGGGCAACCGCTTCTCGCGGGCGTCCCTGCGCCGCCAGCACGCGGGCGATGCTCCTGATGCTGTTGGCCATCATCAGCTCGCCATCCGCCTCGCGCCACAGGGCCACGGCGCGCTTTAATTTGGCCTCTGCTGCTCGCAGCCGTCCCTGGCGCCAGAAGGTGTTGCCCAGGCCGTTGGCCACGTAGGCCTGATAGTGGCTGTGTCCCGAGCGTTGTAGATAAGGGGTGTCGGCAGCGCGAAAGGCGTTTTCCGCGGCCTCGTATTGTTCTTGCTCGTAGTATAGGCTGGCCAGTGAAATATTGATGATCACCTCTTCCAGCGTCGCTCCCGTGTTTGCCAGAACGGCCGCCGCTTCTTCATAGGTCTCACGAGCGGCTTCGTATGATTCCTGCTCTCGCAGCACCCCGCCAAGGTTGTTGAGGGCGCGCGCCAGTTGCACCTTCTTTCCTAACGTACGGTACAGCTCGATGACGCGCCGGAATTGCGCTTCTGCTTCCTGTCGCTGACCGCGTCGCCAGGCGACCATGGCCAGCGTGTTCAAGGCACCAGCGGTCCACTTATCCTCGCTGCCCAGCGCCTCGAAGCGCTGCAGGGCCTGTTGCGCGTAGCGGTGTGCCTGATCATATTCGTGTTGCTGGCGAAAATCTTCGGCGAGGTGGAAAAGCGCTTGGGCCTCGGCCTGTTCGTCGCCGGCTTCGCGCGCGGCCTGCGCTACCCAGCGGTGTGCGGCGACGGCTTCGTCCAGACGACTCGCCGCGTGGTAGAGCTGGCCTACGCGGTTCCACAGCTGTCGCTGGAGCGCGCCGTCGATGGGTCCGACTAGAGACGCGGCCCACTCGAAGATGGGAATCCACCGGGGCAAGTGGCCGGCGGAATGCACCAGGTAGAACGTGTGCAGCGTGAGCGCCGCCGCGTCGCGCAATGTCTGTGGCAAGCGTAGGCCAAATTCGATGGCGTACAGGATGTTGCGGCGCTCGCGATTCAGCGTTGAGAGGCCGGTCTCGTCCGCTGCCTGCAGGCGCTGTTGCCAGTAGACGATGCCCGCCAACGTGCTTTGCACAAATTGCTGGTCTACGTCTGTCACAGGTTGCGCGCTGCGATTGGCGGCAAGCGGGTCAGCTGCGGTTACCAATTGCCTTCTCCTTCCGGCCAATGCACTATCTCGGTACGCAGAAATGAATCGGTGAGGCGATGGATGCCGTATCGTTTTTCGTGCAGCGAGCCGCGAACTTCCAGCAGGGAGCGTTGTCGTAGTTCGTGTAAGGCAGGCCATAATTGCTCTTCGTCCAGCCCGCTGAGGGCCTGCAGATAGTCGAGCGTGGCGCCGGATTCGGCGACCAGGGGCATGGCTTTTAACAGGCGCCGCGCATCCTCGCCCAGCGTGCGCCAGCTCTGCCAGTAGATGTTGAGGTACAGATCTTCGATGGGCCCTGGCTTACTCTCTTCGAGTCCTTCCAGGACGCGGGGCAGGGGCAACACGTCCAGCAGGCTGACGACCAGGCGCAGGGCCAGGGGATTGCCGCCGGTCACGGTGTAGATGTCTTCCAGATCGCCGGCGGTGGCCTGAGTCATGAAGCTGATGCCCGCTTCCTGCGCGTGGTGCTGCAACAGGGCTGCGGCATCCTCGAAGCCAAGCTCGTTGAGCGATTGGGTGAAGAGCGCACTCTGTGGGCGCACGCGGGTGGTGAGCAAGAACTTGCCGGGATCCGCCAGTTCCTTGAGATGGGCGCCGAGTTCGGAGAGCCCTTCTTTTGTCTCCAGGTTGTCGATGACCACCAGGTGGGGCGTCGCTGCCAGTCGCCGGCGAATCTGTACGAGCCGCCGCTCGCAGGTGTCTGCCACGTAGTCGCCCATCAGGCGTTCGGCCATTCTGTCGATTACGTGCTTGACCAGCGCCGGGCCAGAGGCGGCCTCGCCCGTGCGCTCGATGCGCAGCCAGAGCACGTCGTCAAAGGCGGGCTGGCGCACGAGCGCCCGCGTCACAGCGTCGGCCAGCGCTGTCTTGCCGATGCCGCCGATGCCGGCGACGGCTACGACCCAGGGCGGCTGCGATGGTTGTAGTTTCTGCAGCAGCGTGGTCTGCGCGTCGTCCAGGCCAAAAAGGCGACTGTAGGTGGGCGGGGGCAAGAGTGCCTCAATGCGCGCCTGGCGCTCCTCTCGCGCCGCCTGTTCCTTCTCCCACAGGACGCTTGCCGCCGCCGCCAGCGCCGCCTGTTGCATGCGGCTTACGGTGTACTGGCTCACGTTCAACTGGTTGCCTACGTTGTACAATGTTTTATTCTCGATAAATCGTTGTCGCAGCACGTTCGCCGCCCCTTCGTCGCGCGCTGCAAGCGCTTGTAGCGTCTCTTGTATAAGGGCTTTTGTGGCTTGCTGGGCGTCCACCGCCTGACCCTCGCTACCTTCCTGCATTCGCCGCCGCACCAACAACAACGCCGCCGGCAGCGCGGCGCCTGCCGCGTCTAGTTTGTGCCAGGCGCGCAGCGCTTCGTGGATGTATTCTCTCAACTGTTCTTGGGTCACGTTATGTGACCTGGTTGGCTTCTCTGACACGATTTGCCCGTTTGTCTCAATGCCTCCTGCATGGCATATGTTCCAACTATAGCAGAAGATCGCAGAAGTAACAGCAAATGCGCAACGTTGCGCAGGAATTGGCTGTTTGCCGCAGAGAGTCGCAAAAGCGTGCCAAATCACAGCTCGCATCGTGTGGTAGATTTTAGAATGAGAGTGAATCAAGGCTTCTCTGATTCAACTCTCCCGAGGTGGTGTAGCTTGAGGAGCGACCGCCCGTCGCAAGCGGGTCACCGCTCCAACAGCGCCAACTCTGGGCGTGAGCAAGGGCAGACGACACCCGACTATCCTGCAAGCGGGAGCGGGGAGCTGTCGTCTGCCAGTTTCCTCCCCAAAGCAGCGACGCTCCACCCCCCGATTTTTCATGAACCGATCTACTGGCAGCCGGCTGCGAGACAGCGTGCCACGTTGCCCTCTTAATAGTTAGTACACTTTTCCCGATTTCTTGACACTTCTCCCCAGATGCACTATATTCCTACCTAAGTGATATATCAGCGATATATTACTTGATTTTTGTCTACGCCTTATCCCCAGAATCGAGGGAGGAACAGCAAAATGAGTACTGTGCCCCAACAGGCAAGCGTTGTGGTTATCGGCGCCGGAATCGTGGGAAATTCCGTGGTCTACCACCTCGCGCTTCAAGGCTGGAAAGATATTGTTCTCCTGGATAAAGGGCCTCTGCCTAATCCCGGCGGATCTACCGGCCATGCCTCCAATTTCATCTATCCCATCGACCACTCCAAAGAAATGACCCTGCTCACGCGCGACAGCGTGAAGCAGTACAAAGAGCTCGGCGTCTTCACCGAAAGCGGCGGGCTGGAGCTGGCGCGCACCGAGGAGCGCATGGAAGAGTTGCGCCGTCGCATGGCCTCGGCCCATGCGTGGGGCGAGCCGGGGGAGCTGATTACGCCCGCCGAGGTGAAGGAAATGGTGCCCTTCGTGAACACTGACATCATTCTCGGCGCTTTCTGGAGCCCCACTGTGGGCGTCGTCGATTCCCTGCGCGCGGGCACCCTGATGCGCGAAAAGGCGCAGGAGCTGGACGCCATCAGTATTCACCCCAATACGGAAGTTACAGACGTCGAGATGGAGAACGGCCGCATCCGGGCCGTGCACACCGACCGCGGCGTGATCAAGACCGACACCATCGTCATCGCCTGCGGCGTGTGGAGCCCGCGCATCGCGCAAATGGCCGGGGCGCGCATCCCGCTGGTGCCCGCCGTGCACCAGATGATCAGCGTGGGGCCGGTCCCCATGTTCGAGGACCTTCCGGGTGAAATTTCTTACCCCATCGTGCGCGACATGGATACGTTCATGTACGAGCGTCAGAACGGCAACGATATGGAGGTGGGCTCTTACGCGCACCGTCCCATCCTTCACGAGCCGGACGAGATTCCTTCTATTGAGGAGGCCAAGCTGTCGCCTACGGAGCTGCCGTTCACGGCGGATGATTTTGACCCGCAGATGGAGCAGGCACTGGAGCTGATGCCGGAGCTCTTGGGCGACGAGCGCGTGGGTATCCGCCACGCGATTAACGGGCTGCTCTCGCTGACGCCTGACGGCTTCCCCTTGCTGGGCGAGATTCCCGGCTTCCCCGGCCTGTGGTCGGCTGCCGCGGTGTGGATCAAGGAAGGGCCTGGCGTGGGTCGCCTGATTGCGGAGTGGATGACGGAGGGTGTGACGGAAATCGATCCGCACTCTTCGGACATTGCCCGCTTCTACGAGTATGCCCAGACTCAGCAGCACGTCAACGCGCGCACGTCGGAAAATTTCAACAAGACGTACGGCATCGTGCATCCCATGGAACAGTGGGAATCGAACCGCAACGTGCGCCTGAGCCCCTTCTACCAGCGGGAGAAGGAACTGGGCGCTGTCTTTTTCGAGACCGCCGGCTGGGAACGGCCGCAGTGGTATGAATCGAACAGCGACCTGCTGGAAGAGTACGGCGACCGCGTCAACAAGCGTCCCCACGAGTGGGACGCGCGCTGGTGGTCGCCGATTATCAACGCCGAGCATCTGGCCCTGCGCGACCGCGCCGGCCTTGTGGACCTCACCGCCTTTGCTGTTTTCGACGTCTCTGGGCCGGGGGCGCTGGACTATATCCAGAAAATGGCGGTGGCACAGATGGATGTCCCGGTGGGTCGTGGCGTGTACACGCCGCTGATTACGCCCGCGGGCGGGCTTAAGGCGGATCTGACCATCACGCGCATCGCGCCCGACGCTTTCCGCATCGTGACTGGCGGCGGCCTGGGCGAGGTGGACAAGAAGTGGTTTGTGGACCACCTGCCGGAAGACGGCTCGGCGCAGCTTCACGACCAGACGTCAGCGCTGTGCACGGCCGGCCTGTGGGGCCCGCGCGCGCGTGGCATTTTGCAGTCGGTGACGGAAGAGGACGTCTCCAACGAGGCGTTCCCCTTCGCCACGGCGCAGGAAATCACCATCGGTACGGTACAGGCGTGGGCTCTGCGCATCTCTTACGTGGGTGAACTGGGCTGGGAGATTTACGCGCCCATGGACCAGGGACAGAAGCTGTGGGATACGCTGTGGGAAGCGGGACAGCCGCATGGCATGGTTCCCGTGGGCATCGGCGTCTATGGCACCACGGCGCGCCTGGAGAAAGGGTATCGTCTCTACGGGCATGAGTTAGAGCAGGAGTATAACGTCTTTGAGGCGGGTCTGAACCGACCTAAGGTCAAACGCGCGGACTTCATCGGCCGCGAGGCGTACATGAAGCAGCGCGAGGAGGACCCGGCGGCGATCTTGTGCACGATTACGGTGGATGACCACACCTCGAAGTCGGGTATTAAGCGTTACATGCTGGGCCACGAGCCGATCCTTTCGCCGGACGGCGAGCCGCTGGTGGACAGCAAGGGACGCCGTTCTTACGTGACCAGCGCGGGCAACGGTCCCTCTGTGGGTAAGTATATTCTCATGGGCTACCTGCCGCCGGAATACGCCAAGGAGGGCCAGAAGGTATGCGTGGAGTACATGAATGAACTGTATCCGGCTACGGTGGCCGTCGCCGGCAGCCGCCCGCTCTTCGACCCCGATAACGAGCGGGTGAAGATCTGAAGGAGTTGACGACCATGAACGTACTTGTATGCGTGAAGCGCGTGCCCGCCACCGGCGCCCGCATCGTGCTCACGGAAGACGCGCAGGAAATTGAGACGCGCAACCTGGGCTTCACCGTCAGCCCTCACGAGGAGTGTGCGGTGGAGGAAGCGGTGCGTATCAACGAGGCGCACGGCGGGGAGACGACGGTGTTGACGCTGGGGCCGGCGGAGGCGGAGGAGCAGTTGCGCGACGCGTTGGCCCTGGGCATCGACCGCGCCGTGCTGTTGCCCGCGGGCGACGAGCAGTGGGACGCATCGGCCACGGCGGCGGCTATCGCCGAGGCGGTGCGCCAGGAGCAGGGAGAGGGGCGCGAGTTTGACGTGCTGCTCTTTGGCAACGAGTCGGCCGACGCCGGTAATTACCAGGTAGCAATCCGCGTGGCGCACATCCTGGGTTTGCCCTGTGTGAGCGGCGTGAAGGACCTGGCGTTTGAGGATGGGCAGGCCACGGCTCGCCGCCAGGTGGACGACGGCTGGGAAATCTACCAGGTGCCCCTGCCGGCGGTCTTTGCCGTGAAAGAAGGGATTAACGTGCCCCGTTATCCTTCGCTGCCGGGCCGCATGAAGGCCAAGCGCAAGGAGATCGGCGACTATGAGCCCGCGGCGGCGGAGCCCGGCCTGGAAAAGGTGCGCTTGATGAACCCGCCGGAGGAGGAAAGCGACGTGGAGATGTTGGGCGAAGGGCCGGAGGCGGTCTCGCGCATTGTAGAAATTCTGGATGAACTGGGGGTGGCCTGACCATGATACTCACTTTGATTGAACACGGCGGCCAGGGGCCGCTAGGCAATTCGCTGGAGGCGCTGACTGTGGCTCGCGACCTGGCTGAGGCGGAAGGCGCTTCGCTAAACGCGGCGCTTGTGGGCGCCGCGCCGGACGCTGTCGTGGAGACGCTGGGGCGCTATGGCGTGGACACCGTTTACGTGGCACAAGATGAGCGGCTGGAGGGCGAGGCGTACGCGCCGGCGGCCTGGGCCGCCAGCCTGATTCAGCTGATCGAGAACCACGAGCCGCAGGCCGTGGTCGCCGCGGGCACGGACCGCGGCAATGAGATCATGGCCTACGTTGGCGCGCGTCTGGACCAGCCGGTGGCTGCCAACTGCGTTCGCGTAGAAACGGACTCTCCCTATTGTGTGACGCGCGTGCGCTGGGGCGGCAGCCTCCTGGAGGAAGCGTTGCTGCATGGGCAGCCGCCGCTGCTGACGGTGGCGCCGGCGGCTGTGGAAGCGGCGGAGGCGCCGGCGGCGAGCGCGCCGCGGGTTGAATCGTTTGCGCCGGCCCTGGACGACGGCGATTTCCTCGTGCGCGTTGTGGGCCGCGAGGAGACCAGCCGCGAGGGCGTTTCCCTGAGCAGCGCGCGCATCGTCATCGGCGGTGGTCGGGGCGTGGGCAGCGCGGAAGGGTTTGAGGTGCTGGAGGAGCTGGCGGCACTTACGGGCGGCGCCGTTGGCGGCTCCCGCGTGGTGACCAACAACGGCTGGCGCCCGCACGCGGACCAGATTGGCCAGACGGGAGCGCGTATTGCGCCGGACCTGTACATCGCCTGCGGCATCAGCGGCGCGATCCAGCACATGGTTGGTTGCCAGGGCGCGAAGCAGATCCTGGCTATCAACAGCGACCCTAACGCGCCGATCATGGCCAAGGCGGATTATGCCGTCGTCGGCGACCTTCACGAGATAATCCCGGCGCTGACGGCGGAGCTGAAGAAGCGTAAAACGTAACGCGTTTATTTCCGTTCGTTCCCCCTCACAGACGGGCCCGGTGTCGACACCGGGCCCGTTGTTTTTTTGCTCGTGTCCTTCCCCCGCTTTAACCGGCTCTTAACAGAACCATAGCGCGATCTTAACCGGGCCTTGAAGGGGCGTTAAAGGCGCGGTCGTACAGTTGGCGTGGTGGATAACGGAATTTGCCCGTTTCCCTTTACCACCGGCACGGGACCTTGCCGTGCGCAGACCTTGGGAGGCGGGTGTGTATTGACGTGTATGAGCAGCACACAAGGAGAGAAAGAAGTGAGACTAAAAGGAATGGTTGGGGCGAGCGTGGTTCTGTTGTTACTGGCGGCTTGTGGCGGCAGCGTGGGGGAAGCGCCGTCTGACGTGGAGGAAGGGGCGGCTCTGGCTGAGCCGGCAGAGGATGCTGTGGCGCTAGGGGACGGGGCGCTGCCTGCGGTTGATCCGTTGGACGTGGAGGGGAACGTCGTTACGGCGGGAAGCTCGACTGTCTACCCGCTTGCCGAGGCGATGGCTGCCCGCTTCCAGGATGAGGGGTATGGCGGCAACATCACTGTGGACAGCGTGGGCAGCGGGGCGGGCTTTGAGCGGTTCTGTGTGGCGGGCGAAAGCGACATTGCCAACGCCAGCCGGCCGATCCGGGCGTCGGAGGTTGAATCGTGCGGCAAGATCGGGCGCGAGCCGATTGAGTTCCGCGTGGGCACGGACGCGCTGGCGGTTGTGGTGAACCAGGAGAACGATTTTGTGGAGGACGTGACGCTGGAGGAGCTGGCGCTCATCTTCTCCACGGCTGAAAGGTGGTCGGACGTGCGCTCGGATTGGCCGGACGAGGCAATCCAACGCTATATTCCGGGCACGGACAGCGGGACTTTCGATTACTTTGTGGAGGAGATCTTTGATGAGGAGGAAGCGCCGATTCTGAACGCGTCCAACCTGCAACTGAGCGAAGACGATAACGTGCTGGTGCAGGGTGTGCTGGGCAGTTCCAATAGCGTGGGTTTCTTTGGGTATGCTTACTATGCGGAGAACGCGGGTAGTTTGCGGGTGCTGTCTATTAATGGGGTGGAGCCGACGGCGGAGACGGTGGACAGCAACGAGTATCCCCTGGCGCGCCCGCTGTTCATCTACTCGGACGCGCAGATTATGAAGGAGAAACCGCAGGTGGCGGCTTTCATCAACTTCTTCCTGACCTACGTGGACGAAGAGGTCCGCGAGGTGGGCTACTTCCCCGCGAGCGACGAGGCCCTGGATGCAGCCAGGGATGCCTGGCTGGCGGCGATGGCGGGGTAAGAACCCCGTTCGTTCGGCGACTGGCGACCGGCACGACCGGAGGCAGGGTTTGTGGTCTGCCTCCGGTTCACCATTCTGGCATAATGGGGGAGCAGTAACACTTTCCGCAAAGATTCTGTGAGCCGGTTGGGGCTTACTCCTGCGGCGAGGCGCTGCTGCGCACGACGACCAGCGTGTCGGCTCCCGATTCCGCGCCCCACACTTCGCCCGGGCGGCCCAGGATCTGGCGCACAGCGCCATTGGGGTTGGGCAAGGGGAAGGTTGTAAAGGTTTCATCCTGCGGGTTGAACATGACCAGAGCATTGGCCCCGAAGTCGCTGAGCCAGACCATATCCTGCTCGTCGACGTAGACGGCGTAGGCGCGCGGATTGTCGCCCGGCAGGCGCCACTCGCGCCACTGGTCGGCGGCGGGGTCGTAGACAGCGACCTGGCCCGCGTTCCACTCGGAGACCCAGATGTGGCCCTGGGAATCGGACCACACGCGGCG
>DATHSI010000180.1:0-11243 GCA_035464315.1 Candidatus Sulfomarinibacteraceae bacterium | reverse complement strand
AGCTTTTTGCCATCAACCTTAATCTCGGTGCCGGCATACTTGGCGTAGAGCACTGTATCACCGACGGTTACGTCCATCTCTACACGGTTGCCGTCATCGTCACGGCGACCGGGGCCTATCGCAACAACGTCACCCTCCTGGGGTTTTTCCTTTGCCGTCTCGGGTAGAATAATGCCCGACGCGGTTGTCTCCTCGCGTTCCTTGGGTTCGACAACCAGCCGATCAGCAAGCGGTTTAAGCTTCACGTTCATATCGACTCTCCTTATCCAAATGTGATCCTAAACTCTTAATTGGTGCATTTTTAGCACTCGCGCAGCGAGACTGCTAACAACAGTTAAAATTGTATCACATCTGTGGGGACTGTCAAGCGAATTTTAGCAGCTTTTGGGGGAGAGTGCTAATGGGTTGATTGGAGATTGGATAATTGCAGATCGGAGATCGTTCCTCACTCTCCAGTCCCTGCTCTCCGATCTCTAACGCCCTACTCCGACCGGATCTGCTCCTGCCTGCAAAGCTCCATCCCGTCCTGGGCCTGGGAAACGGCGAAGGTATCAGGGGCGGCGTTCAGCACTTGCTGGAAGTAGGGCACCGCCTGATCGCAGCTGTTCTGGTAGTAGTGAGCGCGCCCCAGCATGTTGAAGTATGTAGCGTTGGACGTGGTCACCTCGTCATAGCGGGACACGGCAATGTCTAGCTCTTCAATGGCCGTATCATACTTTGACTGCTGGAAATAGGCCGCACCGAGGTGGGCGTGAGCCCGCGTCATGTCCGGATCCAGCTGCACCGCCTGATAAGCATTTTCCTCCGCGCGAGGGTACTGTCCCAGAACGAAGTAGAAATAAGCCAGCCCGTCATAAGCAGCGGCGTTGTTGGGATCCATACTGATAACGTCCTGCAGCGCCAGAATACCCTGCTGCCTGCGATCGGTGAAGAAGTAGAGATACGCCAGGTCGATACGCAGCTCGTGCAGGTTAGGGTTCTGATCCAGGGCCGCCAGGTACTCTTCAATGGCAAAGTCGTAGAGGCCACGAACTTCGTAGGCGCGCGCCATCGCCTTGCGCGTGACGGGACTGTCCGGCGCCAGCTCCACGCCCAGCGCCGCATTCTCAATCGCTTCGTTGTACCGTTCTGGGCCCAACCGAATCAGCGCTTCGGCCATATAAGCGTACGCCTCGGCAGCGTTAGGGTCCAGTTCTGTAGCCCCTGCTGCGGCGTTAATCGCCTCCTGAAACGACAGCTCGGCGTCAGGCCCACCCGTTTCGGCCAGGCGATAGCCGTTCGCCAGATGCGCCGCCGCCCGCGCCACCCACACGTCGGGACGCTCAGCAGCCAGCACCTGCGCCTGATCGGCGCGAGCCAGCGCGTCCTGCGGCCGGTTAATGGCAATCAACAGGTCAATGAGGCGCAAATAGTAAGTGATGTTGGTCTCGTCCAGCGCGATCGCTCGCTCATAGGCTTCCACCGCGTTCTCGTACTCCCCGTCACGCTCATAGAGGGCGGCGCTTGTGGCATACTCCGCCGCCGAGCGGGTTGGCTCCGGCGTCGCCGTGGGCACGATGACGTCGCGCACTTCCTGCGCATTGCCCACCACAAAGGCGCCCAGACCGAAGGCGGCGACGACAAGAAGCACCAGCAGGCAAGATGGCCCGCTGCGCGGATGACGAGGTGGCTTACGCTGAATAATCATCTTTTTTCACGCAGTTCTCTCTGCATTGCGATGAGGGCTTCCCGGTCGCAGGATAAAACAGTCCGGCATAGCCGGCCAGTCACGATAGCCGCGATCTTAGCAACGGCCGAGGCCGGCGTCAACAAAGCTAACTACAGGCTAACCTTGGCGCCGGCGCCGCCAGCGCCACCAGACGCCGGCCGGGTAGCCGAGCATCTTGGCCACGTCACCCGTGGCGCGAATGATGGGAATCAGGGCGAAGGCGCGCAGGCGCGACGGCGGGCGCCAACCAAATGTGGCCCGCCACAGGCGGCGCATGGGCCGGTAGCAATATGCCACGCCGCCCAACAACAATCCTGCCCATCCCGGCCACTTTTCGCGCCAGATCAACCACAGCAGGAAGGGCAGCGCCAGGAGATAGGTCGCGTAGCGTATGGCGTGGCGCGCCGGCCACAGATTGGCCTTCCCATCGCCGCGGGCGTAACGATAATATTGGCGGAAGAAGGCGCGCAGGCTGCCCCGCGGCCGAAAGTAGGCCACCGCTTCAGGGACTATGGGAAACGGTCCGTAGCGCCGGCGCAAAGCCATGTCGAAAATCAGATCTTCGCTATAGTCCAACCACTCCGGATAGCCGCCCACGGCCTCCCACGCATCCTTACAGAAAGCCACAGAGCGGCTGGAGGGCAGAAAGTCGTCGGGGTCTACGTCCTTCAGGGCAGGCAGCACCGTGGCGCCCATCACCACTTCGAAATCAGTGTAAGGATCCGGTTCAAACCAGCCACTGACCACCTGCGCCGCGCCCTCAACAATGGGCCGCGTCAACGCCTCCAGCCACAGGGGTGATAGCACCACGCCGGCGTCGGTGGCGGCAATGATTGGCCCCGTCGCGGCGGCGATGGCCCGGTTGCGACCTTCGCTGATGTTGCTTCCCGGCGCCAGCACCACTTTCAGGGGTAACCAGCGCTGGTACTCCTCCAGGGTCTGCACTGTATCATCGCTGGAGCCGCCGTCACAGACGACGATCTCATCCGCCGGTCGCGTCTGCTGTATGAGGGAATCCAACAACGGGCGTAGCGCCGCCCCTTCGTTCTTGACGGTGAGAATGACCGAGACGTTCATACGGTCGCTTTACTCTTCTGTGGCGATGGTCACCTGCACGGGCAGCACAAAAGCGTCGCTGCCATCTGGCATCGGCAACCGCTCGCCGCTCTGAGGATCATAGAGGCCGACGGCGAGGCGCAACGGGCCGCCGCCCGCGTCTTGCTCTTCGGGCAGCAGGTGGTGCAAGTCCGCAACGTACTCGCCGGCCAGCCAGCTGTTGGTCGGCCGCCGCCCCTGGTCGGGCGGCGCGTCATCCTGGGCCACGATGCGCCCGTCTGGGGCCAGCAAATGGGTAAAGACTGTATACGGCGGTTCCGCGTCACTGGCCAACGCTTCCCAGTAAAGGGTGAGAGCGATGGGCTGGCCCGGCTCAACGCGCGTCTGCGGCAAGTCGAAGCCCACCAGGCGCGCCACCTGGCCAAACGACGCCGAGGCCGCAAAGGCCACCGGCGGCGGTTCAAACTGGCGGGCTACCGCGTCAACGCTCACCTCCCCCAGTGTAACACGCTGCTCGCCAAGCGTCATAACCAGCTGCGCGGGGCCGCCGTCCGCTTCCGCAGACACATCGAGGCGGCGATGCTCGGCGACCATCTCGCCTCTTGCCCAGCGCGACGTGGGATAACGGTCCAGCAGCGGCGTCTCCTGCACCGTAGCAATGGGCTCTCCATCGCGCCATAGCCCCACGTCTGGGTGTAACTCGGGCAAGGATGACGACGTAGCGCGCCAGCGCAACCTTACAAACACACTTTGCCCGGGGACCACCACCTCGCGATCTGGCGCGGCAGCCAGCAACTCCAGGCCCGGCGCCACCGCGACCGGCTCCTCCCAATCCGGCGGCTGCGGCTGCAGACCGTAGGCCGAGGCGCCCGCAGCCGCCGTTAGCTGCGTAATGCCCAGGTCCAGCCGCGGTCCGCCGGGCTCCCCTTGCGCATCAAGGATCTGAAGAGGCTCGATACCCTCTTCATCCACGGTGTATAGCTCGGCGGCTATTGTGTAGGTTAGCGGCGGCGTCCCCGGCGGAATGGGTAATAGATGATAGGTAGTGAGGGGCTCGTCCTGCGGCCACCCGGAAGTACCGCGTCCCGCAGCGCTGACCAGCGGTTCGTCCACCTGGTGCAGGGGCCAGCCGTCTACGTCGCGCAACGCCAGAGACAACCGGTAATCGTGCGCGTCGGGCGCCGTGTGCTGCCAGGAGAGGGCTACGGCTACCGCGCCATCTGCCGTGCTGCGCGCTTCAACATCGGCGCCCACCAGCCGCAAGGGGCCGACGCGGGCTGATAATGATTCAGGCGTTGGCGCTGTAACGGCCTGCTGCAGCTGGTAGACGTAAACGGTAAGACCATCGAAGGAAACCACCCGGCGTAACACGCCCGCGCGCTCCAGAGCAAATGGCAACAGTTGCTGCCAATCCAGCGACCCAATGTCGTGCTGCACCAGAAAGACGGCGGGGGTGTGACGTGTGTGGCGGTTAAGGTCGGCCCACAGGGTGTCGCGGTCCTGCAAGTCGGGCATCAGCAGCGGCGTATCGCCGCCGTATTCGTAGGCCAGCGACCAATCTTCATAGGGGGCCACGATCAGGTCCTGCGCCGCAGCCGTCTCCTGCAGGTAATAGGCCACGCCGCGCATGTCGTCTTTCTTCCCCACCGTAGGGTGCTCAAAGTAAAGGGTCAGGGCCTGGCCCGCGAGCAGCACGAGCACAGCGGAGAGAACGGCGGCTGGCGCCAGCCGCCGCGCGCGTCTGGGCGCAACGGCCGTGGAAGGCGCCAGCAACCGCGCTGCCAGCAGGAAAAGGGGCAGGGCAAAGAGCGTTACATAACGCGGGTGGGCCGAGGCGCGCACGCTCCACAGAAGGAAAGCAGCCGCCAGCGGCAGGCCCCAGTGCGCCAGCAGACCCAACGCCTGCCGGCGCGTCGGAGGCCGCCGCCACAGAAACAGGAGCGCCAGCAGCACGGCCAGCGCGCGCCCCAACCAGCGTAACGACGCCTCGCCCACCGCACCGGCCAGCCCCGTCCAGTGGAAGAGCCAGATTTGCTCCACGACGAAGGGCAGCGGCGCCGGCTCGGCCATCTCGTAGCCCGCCGTCAGCTCCCGCTGCACCGCGTGCCAGTTGCCGGCAACGGCCAGCAGCCAGGGCAGGCTGAACAAGGCCACCAGCAGATGGGTCAGGAGCCACGCGCGCAGAAGCTCCGGCTGCCGCCGCCACAAAGCAACCAGCGACCACAGGGCCACATAGGCTGCCAGAAAGGCCACAACGTAGTGCAGGTGCAGTCCCACCCACAGCAGCAAACCATACCACAGCCAATCCCTGGTCGTAACCCACTGCGGCTGCGTTGCCCCGCGAAACAACTGTTGTGTCTGATAAAGTAGCAGCAGGCCAACCAGGGGAAGCAGGGCGTAGACGCGCAGCTCCTGGGCATAGATGACGAAAAGAGGCGCGAAGGCCGCCAGCAACGTCGCCGCCCAGGCCGCGGCGCGACCCAACCAACGCCGTGCAAGGACAAAGGCAGCGGGAACCAGCAACAGGCTGAGGAGCACAGAGGCGTAACGGTCGGCGAACACGTGCACGTCGACCAGGTCGACCCATGCTTTCATCAAGAAAAAGTAGAAAGGTGGGTGAATATTCGCGGCGCGGTCGGCGACGATTTCCGGCAGCGTCGAGGTCGCCAGACGCAGCGTAACCGCCTCGTCAAACCACAGGCTCTGCGCGCCCAGACGATGCAGCCGCAGGGCGAAGGCCACCAGCAACAGGGCAGGCCAGGCCGCGAACCGCCCACCGGGTACGCCCCCCAGGCTGGCCCGTTGCGTATTCGGCTGGCTGCGATCTGTTGCCGCTTCCATTCAGCGCATCACCCTGATCGGATTCATTTACCTGACCGGCCGCCCTCTGTCGAGGCCGGCGCAAACCACACGTGCTGGATCATAGAGTAGTTGAAAAGTGGGGGCAACGACTTTTCCTGTCCGTCTGCTTGTCGCCACGTCACAGAGTGATAGAATCGCATTCTTATGATGTCGCCAGACAAAGCACATGCTGACGGAGCAGCCACAAATACGCGCGATTTGAGTCTCGTTATCCCTGTGTATAACGAGGTGGAAAACCTGCGCCCGCTGCTGGCAGAGATCACTGAGGCCCTCGATGGGCAACGGCTGGATTACGAGGTCATTTTCGTCGACGATGGCAGCCGCGATGGCAGCTTCGACGTTCTGCGCGAGCTGGCCAATAGTGACGCGCCCGTCACGGCCATCCGTTTCCGGCGGAACTTTGGGCAGACGGCGGCCTTTGCCGCTGGCTTCAACTACGCCAGCGGCGACCTCATCGTGACCATGGACGCCGACCGCCAGAACGATCCGGCGGACATTCCGGCTCTTTTGGACAAGCTGGGCGAAGGGTACGACGTGGTCAACGGCTGGCGGCAGAACCGGCAGGACGCGGTCCTCCTGCGCAAGCTCCCCTCCTGGGTAGCCAACCGGTTGATCGCGCGCGCCAGCGGCGTGCACCTCCACGACCGCGGTTGCTCGTTGCGCGCCTTTCGCGCGCCGGTGGTCCAGGAACTACACCTCTACGGCGAAATGCACCGCTTCATTCCTGAGATGGTCAACTTCGCCGGCTTTAAGATGGCCGAAGTGCCGGTGAGCCATCGCCCGCGTGTGGCCGGCAGCTCCAAATACGGCATCTCGCGCACCTTTCGCGTCATTCTGGACCTGGCCACGGTCCTTTTCTTGCGCCGTTACAGCGACCGCCCCATGCACCTGTTGGGCGGCATCGGCGTGATCTCCGCCGCGCTGGGTACCCTGTTTGGCGCTTATCTCTCCTTTATCAAATTCTGGGGCCTGATCACGGGCGGCATGGCCGGCTTTCACGCCGTGCGCATCGGCGACCGGCCGCTGCTCATGCTCGCCGTCTTGCTCATTTTCATCGGCATCCAGTTCCTGGTCATGGGTCTGCTTGCGGAGCTCGTCGTGCGCACCTACTACGAAAGCCAGGGTAAGCTGGTCTATCACATACGCGAGATCGTCAGCGGCAGCCGGGCGCCACAGCCGGTCCCTGACACGCCGGCGCTGGCCCAACAGCAAGAGAGCACCGTTTAAATCAGCCGGGTCAGGAATCGCGTGTTCTCCCACACCTTCCTTCGACAACGCGTGCGGTTCATACTGCCGCCGCTAATCTTTGTGGCGGCCCTGTTGCCGCGGCTGGCGGCGCTGGGGCGCTATGTCACGCCGGACGAACTGATCTGGGTTCAACGCAGCCTGGGCCTGCGCCAGGCACTGCTGCGGGGGAACTGGGCCGAGACAATCCAGAGTGGACACCCGGGCATCACCACCACCTGGATCGGCGCTGTGGCCATCCAGATACAACTGTGGCTGGAGCCGGCGCTGGCCTCCCAGGTGGCCTGGCTGGAGCAACTGTACTGGCTTTCCACAGAAAACGCGGAAGCGTACCGGCGCCTCTACCTTTTCTTGAGCGGCGGGCGCCTGGGTGTGGCCCTGGTTACCAGCCTGGGCCTCGTTCTGGTCTATCTTCTGGGCCGCCCCCTGCTGGGCAACAGGCCCGCCCTACTCGCCGCCGGTTTGCTGGCCCTTGATCCCTTTTTCGCCGGCCTCTCCGGCCTGTTGCACGTCGATGCTTTGCTGGCTACCTTCATCCTGCTGGCTCTGCTGCTGGCTTTACACGCGGGGCAAACGGGCCGCCCGCTGCCCGCGGCCCTCGCCGGCGTAACGACCGGCCTGGCCATCCTGACCAAGACGCCGGGCCTGATTCTGCTGGTTTTTATACCGGCCATTGTGGGCTGGTCTCTGCTGCGCAACGCCGGCGGAAGTCGGCGGCAGGCGGTTGCACCGCTGGGCGCCTGGCTGGGCGCTGTCCTGGTCACCGTCCTGGTGCTGTTACCCGCCCTGTGGACCGCGCCGCGCTATGTGCTGGCGCACACGGCGGGGCTGACGGGCCAGTTCGTGGACGACGCCGCGCGCCAGACCTTCTTCCTGGGCCAGATGACGCCTGATCCCGGCCCGCTGTTTTATCCTGTGGCGCTCCTGCTGCGTCTGTCGCCGGCTGCCAGCCTGGGGCTCCTCGCGGGGCTCGCGGCGATAACCTCCCGGAGGTTCCCAGCGCCCAGCCACCTTCGGGAGGTTGTTGGTGGCCGAGCGCCGTACGCCGTCCTCTGGTTGCTCCTATTCGCCATCGTCTACCTGTCGGCCATCAGCCTGGCGTCGCTGAAATATGACCGCTACGCGCTGCCGGCGCTGGCGGCCCTCACCATTGTCGCCGCCTGGGGGATAGTGTGGTTGGCGCGGCGTCTGAAAAGCCACACATGGCACGCACTGGCGCTGATAGCAGTGCTGCAGGGAGCCTACCTTGTTCTGCACCTGCCCTATCCCCTGCTGGCTTATAACTGGTTGGCGGGCGGGCAAACAATCGCGGCCCGCGCGCTGCCCGTGGGCTGGGGAGAAGGGAGCGGCGCGGCAGTGCGTTGGCTGGCCCAATCAACGCCGGACTCTGCACAGAGCCGGCTCTTCGCCACCAACCTGCCGGGAACGGCGCCCTTTTACGACGGGCCTATCACGCGATTAAAGCGGGCCAATCTTTCTCGCCTGCAACCGGCCGATTATCTGCTGGTAACGGACGACCTCGAGCCGTGGAGCGCCGCCGCCCTACAAGACAGGGACCCGTTGCACACGTTCGATCTGGGTCCCGGCGAGCAGGCGCGCATCTATAACCGGCTGCGACCGAACGATTTCGAGGCGCCACAATTGCGGACGGAAGCGCGCCAGTTGCGCTTTGGCCCGGCCATCGAAGTAACGGCTGCCGGGGCCGTTTTCTTGCCCTGGCCGGACGACATCGCGCTCGCCGTCGACTGGCGCCGGTTGCCGGGCGTCGCATCCTCAGACACGTATCGCCTGCAGCTGGCGCTGGTGAACGAAAACGGCCCGGAGCACCTGCAACACGAGATACCCTTACTCAACCAGAACGACCACCCGCCCGCGTTCTGGCCCGCGAACGCCGTTCAGGCGGTGCACTACATAATAGCCACTCCGCCGGATATACCGCCGGGCGACTATCGCCTCGTGGCTCGTCTGTTTAACGCCGAGGGCGAACAACAAGGCGTGTTTGATGGCCAGGGGCGGTTTGTGGGTACGCAGGGCGAACTGGACACGGTGACGGCTCAGGCGCCACGCGCACAGCCGCCCCTGGACATTCCACAGCGCGTGGCAGACGCCGCGCCTTTGCGCGGCCACGGGTCGCTGCCGCAACAGGCAACCACAGGTCAGACGGTGGGCCTGGACCTGTGGTGGCAGGCCGTCGGGACGCCGGGGGGGCGGCTGGCGCTGGAAGTGGGCGGCGTGACGACGGAGCGCGTAGCCGTGGATGCCACGGGCTGGGCAGCCGGTCAGGTCTACCGCCTGCGGCCCACCTGGCGCGTGCCTCTCGATGCCCCGGCCGGTGTGCAACCGCTGCGCCTGACCTGGCTGGACGACGAGGGACAGGAGCAGTGGGCGCAACCCATCACCCTGGGCCAGATAGACGTACAGGTCCGCGAGCGCCGCTTCGAGCTGCCCGCAGGCCTGGATGCGCTGGGCGTGCAAATAGGATCGTCGGCCCTTCTGCAGGGAGCAAGCGTGGAAGTGGAGCAGGAAACGGTGCGCCTGAACATCGTGTGGCAGGCCAATGAACAGTCGCAAACCAGCTATACTACCTTCGTCCATTTGCGCGACGAACAGGGCACGATTGTGGCCCAGGCCGACCGCCGGCCCCAGCCGCCGACCGATAGCTGGGCCGCAGGCGAAGTGATCGTGGAAACCTATGAGCTGGCGCGCCCGCCGGCCGGCGCTTACACGCTGGCCCTGGGCCTCTACGACGCCGAGAACGGCGTGCGCCTGCCGGTTTATGACGCCCAGGGTGCGCCGCTGCCGCACGAGCAGTATGTGCTGGAGGTGGTTGTGCCGTGAGCGAGCCCGCAAACCGCCGCCACACCGCGTGGCATCTGCTTCTGACCGGCGTGCTGGGCCTGCCGCTGATCACGCCGCTCCTGCGCTGGAGCAGCGTCCCCTGCACGCACGACGGGCACTTGCACTACCATCGCGTCGCCGCCATCCGCCACGCCTGGGAAAACGGCCTTTTCTTCAGCCGCTGGCTGCCCGACCTGGCTTTCGGCTATGGCTACCCCTTCTTTCTCTATCGCGAGCCGTTCCCGCTGTACCTGACCCACTTCATGCACCTGGCGGGCCTGCCCCTGCCGGCGGCAACCAATCTCTTTTACGCCGCAACGATTCTGCTGGCGGGCGCCTTCACCTATCTCTGGGTGCGTGACATATTTGGCGCGCCGGCGGGGATCGTGGCCGCCGTGGCCTATATGGCCGCACCATACCAGCTCGTAGACGCCCTGGTGCGCGGCAACCAGGTGGAATCGCTGGCCCTGGCCCTTTTTCCCCTGTTGCTGTGGGCCGGCCGGCGCTTTCTGATCAGCGGCGCGGCGCGCTGGTTCTTCGTGGGTTGCCTGGGCCTGGCAGCGCTGGGGCTGAGCCATAATATCTCACTGTTGCTGTTTACGCCGGCGCTGGCCCTCTATCTGCTGGCCCTGGTCTGGGTGCACCGGCTGCCCTGGCGTCGCGGACTGGGGCGCGTGGCGCTGCTCATGGGCATTGGCCTGGGCCTGACCGCCTTCTACACCGGCCCTGCCGTGCTGGAGATGGACGAGGTGACGCTGAGCCTGTCCACCACGACGCGCAACAACGACTTCCGCTACAACTTCGCCAGCCTGGCCGAGATTTTCAGCGCCGTCTCGCCGGAGGATCCCACGCTGATCAATCCGCCGCTGCCCTTCCGCCTGGGGTGGACACAGACTGCGCTGGGTCTGCTGGGCCTGCTGAGCATCGCCTGGCTCCGCAGGCGCGAGCAGCGGGCGCACATACTGCTGATGGCGGGCGCCACGGTCATTTTCCTGGCCTTCGCCCTGCCTTTCAGCCGGCCGTTGTGGGAAGCGCTGCCCCTCATCGAGTTCGTGCAGTTCCCCTGGCGCTTTGTCGGTCGCGCAGCGCTGCCGCTGGCCATGCTCGCCGCGGTTCCCGTGGCGCTGCTAACCCAATTGTCGCGGTCCGAGCGCGCCGCACGCGAACGACTACTGCTCACGGCAGGCACAGCCCTGCCCATCGCGCTTCTGATGCTAGAAGCGTTTCCCCTCCTATACCCTACCTACTGTCCCGAAGCGCCCTTCCCCGACATCGTCGACGTCCATCGCTATGAGCGGGAGACCGGGTTGGTAGGCGTGGATCCGGAAGGCAGCTACTTTCCCACTACGGTGCGCCGCCGCCCGCAGGGCTCGCCGCTGGAGGCCGACTACGTTGCCGGGCGTCCACCGCAACGCTTCGACGAGGACGCGCTGCCTGACGGGGCAAGCGTGCTGGAGGCCAGCTACGGCCCCAACCGGGCGCGTATCGAGGTCGAGAGTCCCGCAGCGTTCCAGGCCCGCTACCTGACCTTCGC
>DATHSI010000179.1:0-9441 GCA_035464315.1 Candidatus Sulfomarinibacteraceae bacterium | reverse complement strand
ATCCTCGCCGACCAGATCCGCGAGCGGATGCGGGAGGAAATCTTCAAGCGCGGCATCGTCGGTGAACAGACCTTCGAGGAAGAAGTGGAGCAACTGGCCATTGAGTCACAGAAACGCGAGGGATTGTACGATCCTTATCATCCAGAACCGGCCAATCTGTGGCACAAGCGCAAGGCGCGCATCCGCGCTCTACACACCGATTTCTACTTCGGCTACAATCTGCCCACAGAGCTGTTCGAAAGCATCGTGGCCGAGGTGCTGGGCGAACAGCCCACCCCCGGCGAGCTTTCCGATCTGGCCTTCAACCCTGAAGTGGCCCCCTGGCGCCTCCTGTTCCGGCAGGGCGAAATCTACGAGAGTAAAGCGCCGCCAGAACGGGAGGTGGTCAGCCACCATCTGGAGGAAATAAAAGTTGTCCTGATCAAAGGGATGATCAGCGACCAGTTGCCTTTTATCGCCGTCGCCAAACGGGTGTTCAGCATTGCCGACCTGCGCAAAATCTACCAGCGGCGCATCGGCGGGGGCAAGATCGGCGGCAAAGCGGCGGGCATGCTGCTGGCCTGGCGCATTTTGCAGCAACGCGATCCGGAATTTGGTCCGGACATCAGCGCCCATGTTGAAATTCCCGATTCCTACTTCCTGGGCACCGACGTGATCTACGAATTTCGCCGCATCAACAACATGGATCACGTCATGAACCAGAAGTACCGCTCGCTGGACGAGATCCGCAAGGAGTACCCACGCATCGTCGAGGCTCACCTCAAAGGGAAATTCCCGGTGCCCATTGTGGAGCAGTTGCGCGAAGTGCTGCGCCAGCTGGGCGACTCCCCCCTCATCGTGCGCTCGTCGAGCCTGCTCGAAGACAACTTCGGCTCGTCGTTTGCCGGCAAGTATCAGAGCTACTTCTGTCCCAACCAGGGCAACGAAGAGCAAAATCTCCAGGATCTTCTTGACGCCATTCGCCGCACCTATGCCAGCACGCTTAATCCGGACGCCATTCTTTACCGGCAGCGGCACGGTCTGATCGACTATGACGAGCGCATGGCCGTGCTCATTCAGCGCGTGCGGGGGCAGCGTTACGGACGCTACTTCTTTCCCACGGTTGCCGGCGTCGGCTTCAGCGAGAATCCGTTCCGCTGGAACTCCAAAATTCGCCGCGAGGATGGCTTCTTGCGGCTGGTGTGGGGCATGGGCACGCGCGCGGTAGACCGCGTCAGCAACGATTACCCGCGCCTCGTGTCTCTCAGCCATCCTCAATTGCGTCCTGAAACCACTGCCAGCGCCATTCGCAAGTACTCCCAGCACTTCGTCGATCTGATCGACCTGGAGGAGAACAGCGTCAAAACGCTGCCCATCTCAGAAGTATTGCGGGGGGATTACCCTTATCTGCGCTATGTAGCGTCGCTGGCCAAGGGCGATTATATCCAGGAGCTCGTATCGACGGGCGCAATGGATGAAGATGGCGACCTGCTGATTACGTTTAATACGTTGCTAAAGGATCGCAAGTTTGTGAAACTGCTTCTGACGGCCCTGATGCGCCTGGAGAAAGCGTACAAGACGCCGGTCGACGTGGAGTTCACGGCGGAAATCATCTCCCACTATCCCGACACAGAATACCGCTTGCACATCCTGCAGTGTCGCCCTCTCAGCCAGCGTGGGCAACAAGAGCAACCGGTGCAAATCCCGGAAGAACTGCCACAAGAGTCAGTCATTTTCCGCACTGTAGAACTGATTCCTGACGGGTTCGTGGAAGGCATCCGCTATATTGTTATCGTCGATCCCCTCAAATATTATCAGATTCCTGATCCCGCCGTGCGGCTGGAGCTAGGGCGAGCCGTTGGACGCTTGAATGAAGCCTTACAGGACGAAAGTTTTATCCTGATGGGGCCCGGCCGTTGGGGCAGCGCCAATCTAGAGCTGGGTGTGCGCGTCAGTTACGCCGACATATTCAACAGCCGGGCTCTTATCGAAATTGCGGTTCCCGGAGAAGATGGCGTCCCCGAATTGTCTTACGGCACGCACTTTTTTCAGGACCTCGTGGAAGGTGGTATCTATGCTCTCCCTCTGCACCTGGAAAAGGAAGAAAGCTCGTTGAACTGGGAATTTGTAAACAGCGCGCCCAACGCCCTGTCCCGTCTCTCCCCCGCTGATGCAGAGCTTGGGGACTATCTCAAGGTCATTGATCTGGTGGACATAGATCCCAGCCGGCGCCTGACGATCATCATGGACGGATCGCGAGACGAGGCCGTGGCCTTTCTCCACAAAGGAAAATGGCACATTAAGGAGTCGCAGGCAAATATATCCGTATTTTGAGCAAATGATTTCTATTAACGCTTATGGCGGTGGATGGGCGCCATCGCCGAAGGGAGACGCCTGATGGAAAGGCGGTCGCTACGCAGCACTACCTCCACAATAGATATCTATATCAAGTTGGCCCAATATCCGATTCTGGCCGATCAGATTCGCGAGCGGATGCGTCAGGAGATCTTCAAACGTGGCATCATCGACGAGCACACGTTTGAGGAAGAAGTGGAGCAACTGGCGCTAGAGTCGCAGCGTCGCGAGGGCGTCCACGACCCATTCGCTTCGGAGCCGCCCAACATCTGGCACCGGCGCAAGGCGCGCATCCGCGCCTTCCACACAGACTTTTACTTCGGATATAACTTGCCCACAGATCTCTTTGAAGAAATCATTCAGCAGGTGTTGAGCCAGCAGCCAGAGCATACGGAAAGCCCTGAACTGGCCTTCAACCCGGAGATCGCGCCCTGGTCGCTGCTGTTTAAGCAGGGCGAAATTTACGAGAACTTGCCGGCGGAAGAACGCGAACGAGTCAGCCACCATCTGGAGGAGATTAAGGTAGTGCTGATCAAGAGCATGATCAGCGACCAGTTGCCCTATATTGGCGTGGCCAAACGCGTTTTCACCATGGCCGATCTGCGGCACATATACGAACACCGCATTGGCGATGGCAAGATCGGCGGCAAGGCCGCGGGCATGTTGCTGGCCTGGAAAATCTTGCAGCGGTGCGACCCCGACGTCAGCGAGAAAGTCACTATCCCGGAATCCTACTACCTGGGCACCGACATGCTCTATGAGTTCCACCGCCTCAATAATCTGGAACGGTTCATGAACCAGAAGTACCGGCCACTGGATGAAATACGTTCCGAGTATCCCAAAATCGTTGAGGCCCACCTGCAGGGACGATTTCCCAAAGGAATTGTCTCACAGTTGCGAGACCTCTTGCGCGAGACCGGGACGCGACCGCTTATCGTGCGCTCCTCCAGTCTGCTAGAGGACAATTTTGGCCACGCCTTTGCCGGAAAGTACCAGAGCCACTTCTGCCCCAACCAGGGCAGCGAAGAGGAGAACCTGCAGGCCCTGCTCGACGCCATCCGCCGCATCTATGCCAGCGCGCTGAACCCCGATGCCCTTCTCTACCGCAAGCGCCACAACCTGATCGACTACGACGAGCGCATGGCCGTACTGATCCAGCCGGTCACCGGTCATCGCTACGGGCGCTATTTTTTCCCTACGGTCGCCGGTGTTGGCTTCAGCCGCAATCCATTCCGCTGGAACCCCAAGATCCGCCGCGAGGACGGCTTCTTGCGGCTGGTGTGGGGCATGGGCACGCGCGCGGTAGACCGTGTCAGCGACGACTACCCGCGCATGATCGCCCTCAGCCACCCGCACCTGCGACCGGAAACCACAGCCCAGGCCATACGCCAGTATGCCCAGTACTATGCTGACGTCATCGATCTGCAGAGCAACAGGCTGCGAACCGTATCGGTGCGCGAGATTATGGATCTCGATTATCCTTATCTGCGCTACATCGCTTCTGAACTGAAAGAAGATTACGTACAGGAAGTACTGTCCACAGCAGGCCTGGAATCGACCGATGATCTGGTAATCACGTTTGACAGGTTGGTCAAGGACCGGAATTTTACGCGCCTGATGCGCAGCGTGCTCGACGCCCTGCAGGAGGCTTACGAAACGCCCGTCGACATTGAATTTACGGTGGAGATCGACCCAGATTACCCCTATTGCGACTATACGCTGAACGTGCTGCAGTGCCGCCCGCTTAGCGAACGCATCAGCGGTGAAGCGATATCCATCCCCGCCGACTTACCCCAGAACGAGGTGCTGTTCCGCTCCTATGATCTCATTCCCGACGGCAAGGTAAAGGGCGTTCGCTACATCATCTTCGTCCATCCCCTGCAGTACCGGAGCCTGAATGATAATTCCGCGCGCCTGGAAATCGGGCGCGCCATCGGACGGCTAAACAAGATCCTGGAGGACGAAACCTTTGTGATCATGGGACCCGGCCGTTGGGGCAGCGCCAATTTGGACCTGGGTGTGCGCATCGGTTACGCCGATATTTTCAATACCAAAGCGCTCATTGAAATGGCCGTTGCCGGCGCGAGCGGCGTGCCCGAGCTTTCCTACGGGACGCACTTCTTCCAGGATCTGGTCGAAGGGGGCATCTACTCCCTGCCCCTTCACCTGGAGCAACCGCGTAGTTACTTCAACTGGGATTTCTTCGAGAGCGCGCCCAACGCGTTGGCCCGGCTCTGTCCCCCCAACGCGGCGCTCGCCGACACCCTGAAAGTGATCGACATTGCTGCTATCGCCCCCGAAAAGCGCCTGACGATATTGATGGACGGGTCTCAGGATGAGACCGTTGGCTTTCTACAAAAGGGCAAGTGGCGGGGACCAAAGAAGAAGGCTTCGCTATCTACCTTCTAGCCCGTCCACCATTTTGAACTCGCCCGATTCGAGCAAGTCCTCCAACAATTCGCGCTCCTGTGTCTCGTTCTGGACCTTGCCATCCAGGCGCGCAGCCAGCAATCGATCCAATAGCTCCCCGTACTGTGGGCCGGGCTTCAGTCCTATCTCGCGCAAATCATTGCCATCCAGCGCCGTGCGCACGCGCCGCCACTCCCGCTGGTACTGTTCCAGCAGGCGCCGGGCCGGGCCATCGTCCAGAGCTGCGCGCGCCGCCAATAAAATGCGCGGGTGCGGCTCGTAAGGCCGCAACTGTTTTTCCACCCTGCTCGGCGCGGCGTCCGGCGGCAGGGATTGCAAGGCTTGCACAACGCTGACCACACCTTCCACTTCCTCGCGCGTACTCTTGCGAACTTTCAGTAATTTCATCATCGAACGGCGCACGCCCGCCGCAAGAGGGCCCATCCACAACGCAAAGTAAACCGAAGCCGGGGACTCCTCTTGTAGCGCCTCGTGCCACGGCGGCTCCTGCAGGATGCCCTGCAGACGGTAGAAGGTCTGAGCCATCTCCTCCGTCCATTCCAACGCCGGGTGCAGCGCCTCCATCACGCCGATATCGTCCAGGCGGGCCATGATGGGCACGGGATCCGGTTCGCGTAGAATCAGCTCAATCTCGTGCCGGATGCGCTCGCCGCTGACGCGCTCCAGCATGGGCAGGGCGTCGCTGATCAGTTCCGCCGTTCGGGCCTCGATTTTAAAGTCCAGCCGTTGCTCCAGGCGCACGGCGCGCAAGATGCGCGTGGCGTCATCGATGAAACTGAGACTGTGCAGAACGCGGATCACACCCTGTTCCAGGTCACGCAAGCCGCCATAGAAGTCGAGGAGCTCGCCCAGATGGGCGCCGTCCAATCGAATGGCCAGCGTGTTGATCGTAAAATCGCGCCGGTGCAAGTCCAGCTTGATGGACCCGCTTTCCACTTCGGGCAAGGCCGATGGCCGATCGTAAAATTCGGTGCGCGCTGTGACAAAGTCGATGGTTTCGGGAGCGTCGTGGAGGGGCTGTTCGGGGGCCACGGCGCGCCACGCGGCCTCGTCCAGCAACCACTTGGCGGTGCCAAACCGCTCGTGGCTGCGCACGCGCCCACCAAAGCGCTCGCTAAGACGATGCGCCAGGGCGATGGCGTCACCTTCCACCACCATATCCACATCCGCTGATGGTAGCTCCAGTAGCAAATCGCGCACCAGGCCACCAACAAAATAGATAGGCATACCGGCCTCGTCGGCAACCTCGCTGACCATCTGCACCATCCTCCACACCACAGGCGGTAGGGACTGGGAAAGGAGAGAGCAAAGGTTGGACTGTGACTCCTCCAATACAGCTTTGGTCAGGAGGCGTAAGAGGTCGGTGCGCGTGACGATGCCGATCAACTGATCCGGACCCTCCTCGTCGTCACTCGTCGCAGAAACCGGAATCTGGCCCCAGTCCTCTTCAATCATCAGCTGCTGTACGCGCTCGATGGAGTCAGAAGGTCGCACCATGACACGACCACTTTTCATTATTTGGCTGACGTGCAGCCGGGCCAGATCGTGGCGGATGGCGCGATCCACGGCGCGGCGCGTCAGCAACCCCACCAGGCGCTGCGTGTCCGGATCGACGATGGGATAGCCCTCGTGGCCAAAGCGCTGCATCTGCCGCGCTGCTTCCTGCACAGTGGCGTCCGCGGGCAAGGTCTGCACGCCGCGGGACATCATCTGCGCGACCTTGGCTGCCGGCTGCACCGCCCGCGGCAGAAGCTCCTTGACGCGCGCGGCCGCCTCCTCCAGCGTCAGATCCATGATCGTCGCTGCCGCCGCGCGCCCGTGACCGCCGCCGCCCAACGCACGGGCGATGATGGCCACGTTCACATTGTCCGTCGTGCTGCGCGCCACCAGCTGCACGTGCTGCCGCAACTGAACCAGTAAGAGCAAGCCGGCGGGGTTCACACCATCTCGCATACGGTGGGCGATGGCCGAGATCTCGTCGTCAAAGTCGGGCGCTGCTACAGCCGTCGCGAGCGCGATCGCCTGGCCTTCCACTTGCAGCCACTCCGTGTTTTCCTGGAGCTGCTCGTAGAGCGCCTGCTGCTGGTCAGAGAGCGGAATCTCCAGAAAGCGGCGCACCACCGATAGATCGGCCCCTTGCTCCAGCAACCAGGCCGCCGCGTGCGCGTCGCGAGCCGTCGTCGTGCCATATGTGAGCGAACCGGTGTCTTCGTGGATGCCGAGCAGCAGCAAGGTGGCTTCCACAGGCCGCACGTTCTTCCCCCCGCTCTGCAACATTTCGACCAGCAACGTCGTGGTAGCGCCCAGCTCCTCGATATGCTGTTCCCACTCCGCGGGGATACCGTCGGGCGTGTGGTGGTCTATGACGCGTACAGGGGTCTCTTCGCGCAGCCCACGCACGCCGGGAACCGACTGCGTGTCCACGAGCACCACCTGATCTATCTGCCGTCGCCGCCACTCCTCCATGCGCATGAAGGGTAGCGTGTCCCAATAGAGGGCCAAAAACTGCTTCACGTTGCGATTAACGCGCCGCGACAGCAGCGGCACACCTTCTGGATACAGTTTATGCGCGGCGACCTGCGAAGCCACCGCATCAAAATCGGCGTTTTCGTGTGTCAGAATAAGTAGCATGACTTCATTATAACGCCTGCTGCTCCGTTGCGTATCGTTATGATGGCGCCGACTGGTATTGGAAAAGAGATATGGTAGGTTTGACAGCTACATCTCGGGCAGGGAGCACTAAAGATTTGTGAATTGCTGTGGCCGGTGTCCCCACCGAGCCACTTCGCGGGCGCGGTCAGGAGATTCCGACATATGACCTCCAGGTATGGCATAATAGCCAGGAAGGAGGTTCTCATGTCTCAAGCCGAGAGCGCTGAACGTTTACAATCAAAAAGCATTCTGCATGCCATTCAGGTGGAGTTGCAGCAGGGCTATGACCTGTCGCCGGTAGAGGCGCAGGTGCTGGCCCACCGCGTGCAGCAACTGGTCGACGAACAATTGGGCCACGCCCGACAACCGGGGCAGGTCACCTACCAGGCGATAGCGGTTGACGAGCCACCGGGCAAGGCGCTGCGCGACTGTCGCAAGGTAGCGGTGCACCTGACGGTGGTCGGCGCCGAGGACAGCCAGGTGTGGGCGCAGGAAGGGGCCGAAGCGCTGCGCCGGCGGCGGGTGCGGCGGCTGGTCTACGAAGCGCTGCTGCAAGAGGGCGCCTTGAGCCAGGAAGACATCGCCTGCCTCCTGGGTATCAGCGCCAAGACGGTCGGGCGCATCTTTGCTTTCTGGCGCGATGAAGGCCAGCGGCTGCCCAGTCGCGGCGAGATTCAGGACATGGGCCGCGGCGTCAGCCACAAGGTGCCGGTCGTCAAGCGCTATATCCAGGACCTGAGCTTCAGCCAGATTGCCGACGAACTGGGCAACCACGGCATTGACAGCATAGCCCGCTACCTGCGTCACTTTGCCCTGGTGATGGTGCTGGAAGAGAGAGGGCTGACCCCGGGCCAAATGCAGAGCGTCATCGGCATCAGCGAGAGCCTCATCGAGCAGTATCGGGCGCTCTACCAGGAGCTGAACGTGCCGGCGCATCAACGAACCCTCCAACGGCTGCAGCAGGTCGTGTTTGCGCCGACGATAGCGCCATCAGAGAGCATCCCAGAGGCCGGTGACGGCGCAAAAGGGGGGTCAGCATGAAAAAGCGACATACCGACCGGCAGGAGACGTTCGCGCCGATGCGCGACAAGACGCTCAAAAACGTGCTGCGGCATCAGTTTGTGACCGAGTTTGGCTACGAAAACAAAGTGATTTTTGCCGAAGCGATGATTGAGCGTATTCTGGAAACGATTGCCTCCTTTACCCAGCCTGCCGCCCGGCTCAAGCCAGGACAGATGCTGTGGATGGCCGTGCCCGACGATGGGCGCAAGCACACCAAAAAGCGCATGCGCGACACGCCACAGGTGCCGATAGTGCTGGACCTGGTGACCGACGAGGAACTGGCTGCTCTGGAAGCTGGCGAGGAATACCAGAGCGTGCGGCGAGCGCGACAGGCGCGGCTGCTCAAACAGGCTCGCGCCCAGGGTGGCGTCCTGGCCCAGAGCGACCTGGCGGCTATCACTCTCCGCCACCGCAAGCAGGTCGGTCAGGACATCGCGGTCGTCCAACATGCGAACGGGCACATTCTGCCTTATCGTGGCTCCGTCCAGGACATCGGCGCCACCACCACCCACAAAGTGGAGGTGATCCGCCTCTTTGAAGCCGGTTTCCTGGAACCTGAGATTTGTCAACGGCTGGCCATTCCTCATGATTTGACCGCGGTTGAAAACTATGTTCAGACCTACAAAAACATGCTCAAACTACTCGAACGCGGTTTCACGCCGCCTGAAGTTGCCGGTATCCTGTCCATCAGTCGCCGTCTGGTCGAGGACTATCTGCCCATCATCGCCGAGCATCAGCCAGCAGCGCTGGCTGACCAGTCCTGGCCCAACTCCAAGGCCGATGGACAGCACAAAAACAGATAACGGTCATATGTCCGAAATAGAGACCGGCCCGATCACAACATTTTCGCACTCCCACACAGCGGGACACAACTTGGCGAGAGCCGCCAAAAGTGGCACAATTATTGTAAATCTGTTCCAGTCACGGGCTTTGGGGTTGTCTATGTGAGGATTCCGCATCACG
>DATHSI010000178.1:0-4543 GCA_035464315.1 Candidatus Sulfomarinibacteraceae bacterium | reverse complement strand
CAGTTGTCGATCAGCCTGATATTGAAGAAGTTGTTCAGCAAAAACAGCACACCCAGGCCGATAAGCACCAGCCCCAGAATCCAGCCGTGATTGCCCTCACGCTCCGCCGTGTCCTCTTCCACGGTCGCCACATTCCCCGCGCCGGCAACCGTCTGCCCTTCCAATTTGACCTTTTCCTCTTCCTTCAACTGGTCAATCCGCTCGCTCATCTGACACCTCCACAAGAATTTGTCCCGACTCTATAGACTCTATACGAGCAATCCGCTGCCAACGTTGCGCACCACCACCCAATCTCCGATCTCCAGTCTCCAATCAACCAATCCCCACCTGCGCCACGTCACTCGCAAACTCATGGTCCGGCAAATTGGCCTCCACGTTGCGGATGGCCGGGATCAGATACGCAGCGAGGCACATGACGATGGCCACCGTCGCCGAGCCCAGGAACATCAGGGCCATGCCCGCGCCGGGGCCCACGCCAACCAGCCAGCCCAACCGCGGGGCCAGCGCGCCGCCCAGGCTCAGCGCCGGCTCAAAGACGTAATCGGCCATCACGCCGCCGAACAAGAACCCGGCGGGCATCAGCGCCTGGGTCATCATGTTGCGCGCGGCGAACACGCGCCCCTGCAGCGCCAGGGGCACCTTCATCTGCCAGATCGACTCGTAACAGCTGCTGATAAGGGGAATGAAAAATGCGCCGTTGGCCGCCGCCAGCGCCCACAGCGGCAGCACGCGAGCCGTCGCCAGCAACAGGTCGCCCAGCATGAACGAGGCTGCGATCCCCAGCAACACCCCGTGGATCTTGCGCCGCGGCCCGCCCCACACGCTGACCAGCACCGCGCCGGCCACGCCGCCCAGACCCAGGGCGCTCTGCACGCTGGCCAGCGCCAGCTCGTTGTTGCCGCTGCGCGCCAGCACCATCGCCGGCATGATCGAATACCACGTCAGCGACGCCAGGAAATTGACCATGGTCATGATCAGAGCGAATCCCAGCAGGCCGCGCCGCCGCCAGATATATTGCGTACCAACCAGCACGTCCTGGCGCAGCGCCGCCTGCGTTCCGGCCTGGCGCACCAGGGGAATGCGCACCAGCAACAGGGTGACCGCCGCCACCAGGAAAGCGACGATGTCCATGGCCATGACGCCCCCAATCCCCAGCGGCCCCAACAACAGGCCGCCCAGCGCCGGCCCCGCAATCTGCGCCCCGAACTCCGACAGCGACCGCAATCCGTTGGCCCGCGTGTACTGCGAGCGGGGTACCAGCGTGCTCGTCGCCGCCCCGAACGCCGGGCCCTGGAACGCTTCAAAAGCACCCGCCAGCCCCTCGGCCACGTACAGGTGCCAGATCTCCATGTGGCCCGTAACGTACAGCCCCAGCAGCGCGGCGGTCATGGCCATCGCGCCGCCGTCGGCCAGCAACAGAATCTTGCGCCGGTCCACGCGGTCGATCCACACGCCGGCCAGCGGGCTGATAGCGATCAGGGGCAAAAAGGAAAAGAAGCCCAGCAGCGCCACCGTCGTCGCCGACTCCGTCTGCTGGTAGGCCCAGATGAGCAGGGCGAAACGAGTCATCGCCGTGCCGATACGCGACACCAGCTGCCCGCTCCAGATAATCAAAAACGTCCTCATGACAGTTGCTCCAGAAAGCGATTGAGGGCCTGCATAAAACGCTCATACGCGCGCCCGTGGCTAACCAGGTGGCCCGCGCCCTCAATGCGCGCCATCTGGCCTTGAGCCCAACCGTCCAGCAGTTGCCGAGCCACGTCGTCACTGACCATGCTGCCCATCTGCACGTCGCCGCCCAGCAACACGACCGGACAGGCAATCGTGGCCGTTTCCTCCAGATAGGGCAACAGCGACCAGTAGCCGGGATTCAGATCGAAGATGCCCGTGTCAAAGCGCGCCAGCGCCGCCAGGTAGGAGACGAAGTCGTCCTCCGGCCACGGCGGCTCGTCCGGCGGCACGGGAAGACCGGCGGGCCAGCGCGCCGCCAGCGAGGCCAGACGCTCCTTGTGCGCCATCGGGCCCAGGCTCCGCGCCCAGCGCAACCAGCTCTCGAACCAGTTACTCTGCCGAAGATCCTCCTCAGACATCGCCGGGCGCGGCATCCCGCCCGCCGGCGGCTCCACCAGCGCCACCGCGCGGGCCAGCCCCGGACGCTGCGCCGCAACCAGCGCCGCCGTCACCGCGCCGTTGGAACGGCCCACAAGGATCGGGGGGTCCAGGTCCAGCGCCTCGATCAGCGCCGCGGCGTCGTCGCGCAGCAGCTCGGGGGAGAAGCCGGCGGCGGGGCTCTCGCTCTCGCCGTGGAAGCGGGCGTCGGGCAGGATCACATCGTAGTCGCCGGCAAGCGCTCGCGCCACGCGCAGCCACGTAATGCCCGCTTCCATGAAGCCGTGCAGCAACAGCAGCGGCGGTTTGCGCCCGCCTGTGCGCCAGTAATGTTGCTCGATGCCGTTAGCCGTCGCCGTCGCCGTCGTCCAGTCCTGTGGAATCAACACCTGTAACGGCCGGTACTGCTGCACCCGCTTCTCCTGACTTACCACGATCCTTTCCCTTCCACTGGCTCCTCAACCATACAGCGCCATTCTCTTATGATATATCATCCGGCGCGCACGCGCGCCACAGACCGACCCCACTCTACACAGGATCGGCGCGGCGCGCAGTAAATCAGGTCACACCCCGGCGGGCCGTACCTAGCATTCCCGACGTTCAAAGCGCAGGTACCAGACCAGCATCAGCAGCATGGTGACCGTATAGAACAGGTGAAGAAACCAGATTGGGCCGGTCGGAAGCTGCGCGATGTAGACCCAGTGCACCATGTTCCCCACATTACTGGCGACAAGGTAAGTGAAACTATAGGAGCTGAGGTCGCGCGTTTTCGCCGCTTTTATCAGCATCGGCAGGTTGCTGCCCGCGAAAATTGCGGTTGATACAACGCCGGCGAAGGTCTGTAACTCGTCGATGCCCATCGGTCTCAACCCGGTTTCTTCACCTGAGGACGGCTCTACTTACCCGTCACGTAGTAGTAGTTCTGGAAATCGTGTTCCAGCTGGTGTACATCCACGTCGTCGAAACCGGCGTCGGCCAGCATCTCCAACGCCTTTTCCTTGCCCCACATCGTGCCCAGACCCTCGCCGTCTTGCGCCAGGGAGACCGTCATGCAGTGCATGGTGGAAACAGTATACAGCAGCGGGGCCAGCGGCAGGTCCACGTTGTGGTGCACGTGGCTGGAACCGGCGATATCCTGCATCAGAAATACACCGCCCGGCTTCAGAGCGCGGTGGATGTTCTCCAACACCCGCGCCGGATGCGCCTGGTCGTGGATGGCGTCGAAGGCCGTAATCAGCTCATATTGCTCGCGACCGGGCATCTCGGCCACGTCCAGCACCTCGAAAGAGACGTTGGACAGCCCTTTTTCCCGCGCCTCGGCGCGCGCGGCGGCGATGTTCGTTTCGAGGAAGTCGTAGCCCGTGAAGCGGCTGTTGGGGAACGCGCCGGCCATCAGATTCAGGGCGCGCCCGCTGCCACAGCCCACGTCCAGCACGTCGATGCCCGCCTGCAGCCGTTCCGTCAGGCCCGGAGCCAGCGGCAGGATGCTGTCCAGCAGCGCCGCCACCACCGTCTGCCCGCTGTCCTCGGCCATCACTTCCACAAAGCGCGGGAACTCACTGTAGGGCACGCCGCCGCCGTTGTAAAAGCAATCCACGATCTTATCTTCTACCGTGCCCAGCAGGGGAATGTACTGAGCAAACATGGCCATGTTGTCCGGCGCGGCGGAACGCGTCAGAAAGGCCGCGTGTTCCGGCGGCAGCGCGTACTGCTCGCTGTCCGGATCGTAGGTAACCACCTGACTGACGACCATACCGTCCAACCACTCGCGCACGTAACGCTCGTCCAGCTCCGCCGCCTCCGCGATCTGGGCGCTGGTCGCCGGCGGAATCTGGGCCAGCGTATCAAATAGCCCCGTGCGGTGCCCGATGCTGGACATCAGGGCCACGGCCCCTTCGTTGAGTACGCCCATCATGCGCTCGGCAAACGCCTCTGCTCTTTGTTCGTTAAATCCATTGCTGCTCATCGCTGATCTCCTTCGCTGGATCTGGACGCCACGCGCCAATCCAGGCAAACTATAGCGGGTGTGTCTGTGTGTGCAGTTAAATGGGCCACACCCCGGTCAACATCTGCTGCTATCTTAGGCGCAGAGCGCGCCCGGTTGATCCGACGATGGTTGGTTTAGGGGTTTGTTTTGGGGTTTGGTTGGGGAATTCAGGTAACCTCCGGGAGGCCGAGCGAATGATTCCGACCTGTACGGAACCGCCCGCGTCCTCCCGGAGGTTGATCCGCGCTACACCAGGTCCAGTTCCCGAGCGCGGTTGACCGCCTGCAGGCGATGGCTGACGCCCAGCTTGCCGTAGGCGTTTGCGATGTGACGCTTGACGGTGGGCAGACTGATGATCAGATGATCAGCAATCTCCTGGTTCCTCATCCCCGCCGCAACGAGACGAAGGATCTCCACCTCCCGCCCTGTCAGTGGCTCGACGAGACC
>DATHSI010000177.1:0-6382 GCA_035464315.1 Candidatus Sulfomarinibacteraceae bacterium | reverse complement strand
GACGATGATCTGTCGCTCGCCCAGCGCCTCCAGTACAACGCCGCTGCGCAGGCTGCGGCCAATGAGACGGGAAATTTCCTGCGTGCGCCCGCTGGGGAACAGGCGCTCGCGCCGTCGCTCTTGCGTGCTGCGCGGCAACATAGCGTACTCGCCCGTCACCCAACCGTGCGGCGCCCCCTGATTTTTCAGCCAGCGTGGTAGATCAGCCTCGACCGTAGCGTTGCAAAGGACGTGCGTGTCGCCAAATTTGGTCAGTACCGAGCCTTCGGCCCACTTTGTATAGTTCAGCTCAAAATTAACCGGACGCAACTGATCAGAGGCTCGCTGCTCGTTGTTACCCATGTTTCATTTTCCGTATCTTATGATCGTTTCGCTGCGGAAACCGCAGGTAACTCTCTGGCGCGGGATGAAGCCTCTACCTGCGGACGAATTGCACCGCAAGCAAGAGTCTGTTCCGGGGACCAGTAGCCTATATTATCACACGGGGGTTGTTTTTATCACGTAAGAGCGATTACGTAGACGAGCCTGCTTTCCCAGGGGACGACTTCACCTTGCAGCTGGCGCTCGTAGAGCTGGGCCACGGCCTGTACCTCATCGTCCTCCAGGCCCATCTGCCGCAGCCGGGCGCCATAGCTGAGGCGCCCGTCGGGCAATTCATTCTGGTCGAACCAGCGCTGCAGGTGGGCTGCAGTCACGCGACGTTCCTCGCTCTGCCGCTCAGTTACGGCTTTGAGTTGGGTAAAACCGGCCTGGCGCAACGCGATTTCCAACTGCTCTACGTCCCAGTTGACCAGATCATCGCCGGCATCGCCGTAAATGGCCTCTTCGGCCTCCCGTACGCGAGCGGCAAGGTCAGGCGGCGCGCTGTCCCACTCCACCAGGCGGTAGAGGCGTTGGCCGTAGCGGGGAACGATCTGGGCAAAACAGAAGGCGCCTTCCGGCCGCAGCCACTGGCGCACCTCGTCAAACGAAGCCCGGGCCAGTTCGTTGTTCGCCAGGGGATTGCGGGCCAGGATGCGGTCGAACCTGACGGCCTCCTCGTCGCGAAGCGCCAGCAGTTTTTGCAGCTCGCCGATGTGGCCAATAAGAATGGCGGGCCGCTCCAGCTCCGGAAGCCGCTGGGCTTGCTGCCGCAGCGCTTCGCCAACCTCTGCCGTTGCCGCCAGGGCCCACACGCCCCCTTCCGGCGCGTGGCGCAACGCTTCCCAGGTCAGCAACCCGCTGGAGGCGTTCAGTTCCAACACCAGATGGTGGCGCTGCACCTGAGCCAGCTCAAAGAGGCGGTCGCGCACGTGGCCCAGATGGCGCCCGCTGCTTTCCACCACGCGCTGCAACCACATCTCTTGTGCGCGGTCGCGCCGCCCGGTGGTCAGCGTCTCGCCTTCCTGTAGTTGCCAGTCGCCGCTGTCTTCGACCATGGCAGCGAGCTGGGCCTCGCGCCTGCGCGCGACCTCCTGGCGAATTTGCCGTTCGTAACCCTGATCGCCCGGTTCGTAGAACAGCTTACCCTGCAACGCTTCCGGCAGGTATTGCTGCGCCACCCAATGGTCGCGGTAAGCATGGGGGTAGAGGTAACCGCGGCCGTGGCCGAACCCTTCCTTGTCGCGGTTGCTGTCTTTCAGATGGGTGGGGACGTCCGCTTCCTGTTCCGTTTCCACGGCGCGCATGGCGTCGAAAAAGGCCAGGGCGCTGTTGGACTTGGGGCAGGTCGCCAGGTAAAGGGCGGCTTCAGCCAGGGGGAACGCGCCTTCGGGCATCCCGATGCGTTCAAAGGCCTGCCAGCAGCTCATGACCACGTTGATCGCCTGCGGATCGGCCAGGCCCACATCTTCGCCGGCCAGAATGGCCATGCGCCGGAAGATAAAACGCGGGTCCTCGCCCGCGTACACCATGCGCGCCATCCAGTAGAGGGCCGCGTCGGGGTCCGAGCCGCGCAGGCTCTTGATGAAGGCCGAGATGGTGTCGTAGTGGGCGTCGCCGTCTTTATCGTAGAGCACGGCGCGGCGCTGAATCGACTCCTCCGCCACAGCCAGATCGATGACGATGGCGCCGTTTTCGTCCGGTGGCGTGGTTTCAACGGCGAGTTCCAGGGCGTTGAGCACACCGCGGGCGTCGCCGTTGGCCACGTCTACCAGATGGTCCAGCGCTTTCTCCTGTAGCCTGACGTCCAGCTTCCCGTAGCCGCGTTCCTCGTCCTCCAGCGCCTGTTGCGCAATCTGGCGCAAATCGTCCTGCGCCAGCGGCTTGAGCTGGAAAATGCGGCTGCGGCTCACCAGCGCCTTGTTGACCTCGAAGTAAGGGTTCTCGGTGGTGGCGCCGATGAGGATGATGGTGCCGTTTTCCACGTGTGGCAGCAGCGCGTCTTGCTGTGCCTTGTTCCAGCGGTGCACTTCGTCCACGAAAAGGGTCGTGCGCTGGTTATAAAGATCGCGCCGTTCTTTAGCGTCGTGGATTGCTTCGCGGATCTGCTTGACGCCGGCGAGCACGGCGTTGATGGTGATGAAGTGGCTCTCGGTGGTGTTGGCGATGATGCGCGCCAGCGTGGTCTTGCCCGTGCCCGGCGGCCCGTAGAAAATCAGAGAAGAAAGCTGGTCGGCCTGGATGGCGCGGCGCAGGAGCCGTCCCGGCCCTACGATGTGCTCCTGGCCCGCGAACTCGTCCAGAGTGCGCGGGCGCATGCGGTTGGCCAGCGGCGATTCTTCTTCGATTTGTGCGCGACGAGCCTGCTTGAACAGTTCCATGTCCGGATTGTAACCAGGGTTCAGCTTCCTGGGCAAGCGTAGCCGGTTTCGTTCACCACAGCCTAAGCCCGGAGTGCAGACTGCCCAGGCTTCAGATGGCGGTGAAGGTGTCCTGGCGCTCGGCGCGCGCGGGGCCGGCTTCCTGCAGATAACGTTCCATGGCCTCCACGGCGCGCACGTCCAGTTTCTGGCGATTGTGTCCAAATTGCTCGGGAACGCCCTGCGTGGTGATAAAGACGGCGGAGTAGGAGCGGTCTGGTTGCACTTTCTCGCCGCGGATAAACAGTTCCTGCAAGCGCCGGCCCGCGGGGTTTTCGAACTTGATGTAACCGTTTAGCCCCAGGCAGCGCTTGACATTGCCACCGACCTGTTCGTAAGGATTGCGCGCGAAGACCTGCTCCAGATTCTGTTCCAGCATCGTCCAGATCTCTTCACCGCTCATCTCGATCGTGAAGAGGGCCGGATTCATCGGCACAATGTTGTAAAGCTGCTCTCTGGTAACGGGACCGGCAGGTACAGGGGCGCCGTAACGCCAGCCGTGGGAGAAGGCGACGTGGGCGTCCTGTACGTGCAGCAGACTCTGCAACAGGAAGTTGTCTGTCGTCGATTCCAGCACCGTAGCCCGATTGAGAGCCGTTCTCGTTTCGCCGACGACCTCATTCAGCAGGTCTCGGTGTGGGCCGAGCACAGCATCCACGATTTCGGCCACGATGGGGTCGGGTGTGATGGGCTCATCGACCATAAGCAGGCGGTGGCGGAAGTCAATCACGCGTCCCTGCTCCACCTGTACCGCCAGCGCGCCCAGAAAGGCGCCGTGGCTTCCAGACTGCATCACCAGGGTGTCGTTGACGCGCACCGGGGCCCATAGCCGGTTGTGAGTGTGGGCGCTGAGCAGGACATCGATGCCATCGACATCTTGCGCCAGTTGCATTTCCTGAGGGAAGCCCAGGTGCGAAATGACTACGACCAGGTCAGCCTTCTCTTCCTGGCGCAGGGTCTTGATCAGCTGGGGTAACTCTTCCAGGCCCAGGGTCATCCTGATGCCTTTGCTGAAGCTGTCAGGCATGACCTTGTCCACGATATAGGCGGCGAGGCCCACAATCCCCACGCGCAGGCTGCCGGTTTCGTGGATGGTATAGGGCTCGAAGACGCGCTCGTTGCTCTCCTCGTCATAGCAATTGGCTGCCAACAGGGGATAAGGAATCTGCGCCGCCACTTCCTGCAGGCGCTGCGGCCCATAGGCAAACTCCCAGTGAGCGGTCATCGCCGTAAAAGGGAGCTGTTGCAGTATGGGTACCAGCGCCTGTCCCTCGCTCTCCACCGCAGCGAAGGTGCCGTGAATCGTGTCGCCGCAGTCGAGAGCCAGCAGGTACTTTTCTTTGTCCTCTAGCTGGCGCAAAAGCGCGGAGATACGGGCGTAGCCCCCGGCGGGGCGGTACTTGGCGCTCTTTCCGGCCCAGAATAGTTCGGGGTGCAGTTCGAAATAGGCGTGAGTGTCATTCATCTGCACGATAGTGAGTTCTTTCATGGCTCGCTCCTTTTCCCGGCACTGTGGTGTGCAGGATGCGACTATTATCCCCCCGTTGTTTCCGGTTACGCCAGTGTAGCGGGATACATTTTCGTATCAGTGGCATGACTGATACAATGGTGCGCGCTCCAGAGTGGGGCCTGACGATGAACGTCGCGGGGCAGAAAACAGACACCGTTTTCTGGCCGCCACCAAAGCTATGAGCAACGGAAAACGCAAGCAACGATCTGGCAAACCCGATCTTCCTCCTTACCGTCACGTGCGCAGCGCCGCCGCCTGGACCCGCTGCTTGCGGCGTCTGCAGGTTGAACCGCGCATTGCCGTGGACCTGGAAGCGAACAGCATGTACGCTTACCAGGAGCAGGTGTGCCTGATCCAGATTTCTATACCCGGTCAGGACTACATTGTGGATCCCCTGGCCGATATTGATCTGGGCCAATTTGGCGCACTGATCGAAGACGAGAGCGTGGAGAAGGTATTTCACGCCGCAGAGTACGATCTCATCCTGATGAAGCGCGAGTTTGGCTGGGAGCTGCGCAATCTGTTCGACACCATGTGGGCTGCGCGCATTCTGGGTTACGAGCGTATCGGCCTGGCGAACATCCTGGAAGATATATATCAGGTGTCCCTGAACAAGCGCTTCCAGCGCGCCAACTGGTGCAAGCGCCCGCTGTCTAAAGCCCAATTGGCCTACGCACAGGCAGATACCCATTACCTGCTGGGTTTGCGCGATTATTTTGCCGAGGCGCTGGAACAGGCAGGCCGCATGGTGGAAGCGCAGGAGATCTTTGCGGAGCAGAGCATAATCGCGGTGCCGGATATTAGCTTTGACCCGGACGGTTTCTGGTCCATCAACGGCGTGCACCGCCTGCCGGCGCACAGTAAAGCAGCGCTCCAGGCGCTATATCTCTACCGCGACAAGGAGGCGCGGCGTCGCGACCAGCCGCACTTCAAGATCCTCCACGACAAGACATTGCTGGAACTGGCGCAAGAGCTGCCCGAGCACAAAGGGGCGCTACAGAATGTCCGCGGCATGTCGCGCGGACAGATCAGTCGCTATGGCGATGAGATCTTGCGCATTGTGCGGGAGACGCGCGACGCACCTGCGCCGCGCCGTCCCAGGCAACCGCCGCGCCCGCCCGAAGATGTCTTGGGACGCTACGAACGGCTGCACACCTGGCGTAAGGAACGGGGGCAAGCCCGCGGTGTGGAGTCAGACGTGATCGTCAGCCGCGATGCCCTGTGGGAAATTGCCCGGCTTAATCCGCAGACCAGGGAGGAACTGGCCCGGGTGCAGAATCTGGGCCCCTGGCGTCTGGAAGAGTATGGGGATGAAATATTGAGCGTGCTCGCAGAGGGAAGATAGCGGTCGCTTCTCCTGACGCATGCTGGGATCTTCCTCCATGAACGATTCTTTTGCCAACATTTTCCAGGACCTCCCGGTGCTGGTGACGGGCCACACCGGGTTTAAGGGATCGTGGCTGACCGTGTGGCTGCGCGAATTGGGCGCGCGTGTGACCGGGTTCAGCCTGCCAGAGCCGCCGACGCGTCCCTCTAACTTTGAATTGTGCCGCCTTGGGTCGCGAATGCCTGACGAGCGGGGCGACGTGCGCGACCTGCATGCGCTGCAACGGCTGTTCGACGCTCACCGCCCCCAGGTGGTGTTTCATCTGGCGGCGCAACCGCTGGTACCCACAGCATACGAGAATCCAAAAGAGACGTTCGATACGAACGTGGGCGGCACCGTCAATTTGCTGGAAGCGGTGCGCGCCAGTGACACGGTGCGCGCCGTGGTTTGTGTGACTACGGACAAAGTGTACGAGAACCGGGAGTGGGTGTGGGGATACCGGGAAAATGACCGTCTGGGCGGGCACGACCCCTATAGCGCGAGCAAAGCGATGGCTGAGCTGGCTGTCGCCTCCTTCCGCCGCAGCTTCTTTGCCGAAGGGGCGCCGGCGGTGGCTACGGCGCGGGCGGGGAACGTTATCGGCGGCGGAGACTTTACCGACGACCGCCTGCTGCCAGATTGCATGCGCGCGCTGATGGCCCAGAAGCCGCTGTGGGTGGGAAACCCGCTTTCTGTGCGCCCCTGGCAGCACGTGCTGGAGTCGCT
>DATHSI010000176.1:0-27193 GCA_035464315.1 Candidatus Sulfomarinibacteraceae bacterium | reverse complement strand
CTACGATCTGCAGCTGGTCGTGCACCTGGTTCCAGCGGAAGCCTTTGTTGTAGAGACTCTGGTTGGCATCTGCCGTGAGGAAGAGGCCGGCGGGATCGCGGGCCAGCTCCACAGCCAGAGCCAGCGCCGCTGGGGTCAGATCCTGGGCCTCGTCGACGATGACGTAGTCCCAGCGCCGGTCGAAATCGCCGTTGCGCACGCGATCCAGCGCCATCTGGCGCAACTGGCCGAAGGTGTAATGCTCTCGTTCCTGTAGATAGGCACAGTATGTCTCGTACAGTTCCCACACAGCCCGGCGCAGGGAGTGGTTGAAAGGGATGGCGCGCCCGGCGCGCACAGCCTGCAGGTAATCGTCCTCGCTGCGGCAGTCTTGCCCCTCGATGACCCACTCGAACTCTTCCAGCAAGTAGTCGTCGCGCAGGTCCTGTATCGCGCCGGTCAGCAGCAATTTGTCGCGGTCACCGAGCGCGGTGGGTCGTAACTGCATGCGGGCATAGGTCAGGGCTTCCTGCTGCTGGCTCTCGCCGGCGATATCGAAATGCATGCCGCTGGCGCTGACGATCCAGTAGACGGTCCTGTCCAACGTGGTGATGCGTATCTCTTTTGGCAGCTTCTGACCATCCTCCAGGCCCAGCACGTCGCCCAACAACTGGCGCAAGAGGCTCTCGCTGGCGTTGGTCAGGGCGTTGGTGTAGGTCGTGAAAAGAATCTCGGGCAGCGCGCCGTCACGACCGTTTTGTCGATTCTCCTCCATGTAATGCGCTGCCAGCTCGCGCAGGCGGTAGAGGGCGACGGTAGATTTGCCGGACCCGGGCCCGCCTTTGACCAGCGTGGGTCCAGAGAGGGCCCAGTCGACCAGGGGGCGCTGGCGCTCGTCCAGGTGTAGCAGGAAGGCGCTGAGGGTACCTTCGGCGTAGCGCTGCAGATCGGCGGGATCGAAGAGCGCCAGGTCAGGCTCCTGGGCGATTTGCTCCACCGGGCGGGGGTAGACAGCGTCCATGACGCGCATGACGGTGTCTTGAGGCGCGGCGACCGCCAGCAGGTCGTCCTCGGTCTCGCACTCCAGGAAGGCCTCGTGGTGCGCCCGGGGGATGCGCAGCCGCTCCAGCATTTCCGGGGTGATGCGGCGCGGCAGCCAGGCCCTGTCCTCCTCTTGTTCCTCTTCTTGCTCCTGAAACCACTCCGGGTGCTCGGCCCACTCTGGCGGCTTTTCCTCTTGCGGCTCCAGTTGGTGGGCCAGATCGCGGCTGAAGGTCACGTTGAAAGTCTCGTCGTCCCAGCCCTCATAATTGAAGCGCTGGTAAACTTCGCCGCGGGGGCCTATGGCCAACAGTTGCACCACGGGCGCTTCCTTGGCTACGGCGTAGATCAGGCGGTGATGGCCCAACCGGTAGCGCCAGACATTGTCGTAGCCGGTGAGGGGCTTGATGGTGTTGCCGCGGGGCCTGGTTGGATCGCGCACAATGTCGCTGACGGCTTCGGTGGCCCGCTTCTGCAAATCTTTAGGCAGCTCGATGAAGTCTACGTCGTAGGAGGGTTT
Organism: Candidatus Sulfomarinibacteraceae bacterium; assembly: GCA_035464315.1. Taxonomy (GTDB): domain Bacteria; phylum Chloroflexota; class Anaerolineae; order Promineifilales; family Promineifilaceae; genus JAAYYY01. The sequence goes on along the minus strand of DATHSI010000176.1, from coordinate 25,653 downwards.
GTGGGTGACGAAGTGGGACATGGAAGTGTGCCAGTTTATTAGTGTATCGGTTTGTTTGGTGAGAACAGACAGTTGAGTGCCTGTGCACTGGGACTTGCTTTTTACTTTAGGCGAAGTGGGGCCGGGGCGCAATAGGGAGTTGTGGTTAGGGAGTACGAAAATGTTGTGATCGGGCCGGTCTCCTGACCGTAGCCCGCATGGTGGCTCGGTGGGGACACCGGCCACAGCAACTCACAAACTTTTAGTGCTCCCTTGTGGTTAAGCAGCCAGGGCCAGTTGCTGTTGCTGGCGTTCAATGACGCGGGTCAGGGCCAGGAGCAGGACGCCGGTGATGGCGGCAAGGATGACCAGGTCGAGGGTGATGTCGCCCAGCGTGGCCCCATTCTGGCTCACTTCCAACAGCGGATTGAGCATGTAGTAGGTGGGGAAGATGCGGCTAAGCCACCCCGGCGCCTGAGGGAACATCTCGATGATGCCCGGCGCAAAGAGGAGCAGGCCCAGCGCTTTGAGCAGCCCCAGCAGGGCGTCGATGTTTTGCACGACGGAGCCCATGATTATGCCGATTGCCGAGGACATGACGGCGCCCATGGCCACGACGGTGATCAGCAGCGCCGGCCGGTTGCCCAGCGCGTTGTTCAGCAACAGAATGACCAGACCCATGAGGGCGCTGATCAGGAAGCCGAGCAGCATTTTGGCCAGGTAAACGTCGAGCAGGGAGGTGGGCGTGGTCGTCAGGGCCACCAATGTGCGCTTCTGCTTTTCCTCGACCAGCGAGGAGGCGGGGATGAGCAGGCCGCCCAGCATGATGGCCATCAGCAGGATGAGAGGCAGCAGGCGCTGGGACCACGTAGCCGTGTCGGCGCTACCCAACTGCTCGGCGTTGACGCGCACGGGAAGATCGACGCCCAGGGCTTCGACCACGGTGCGGCCCACGGCCGATTCCAGTAGCAGTAAGTTACGCACGCCGGCTTCGCCCCAGCGGTAGGCGGTGAAGTTGAGCTCGTCGCCGCTTTGCAGCGCCTGGTCAAAGTTGGAAGGCAGGCTGAGGCCGACTTCGACGGCGCCGCGCTCCACGGCTGCCTCCAAGGCCTCCTCGGAGTTGTAAACGGCGGTGTTGATGCTCTCGTGAGCCAGCAGCGCCTCGGTGAGACGGCTCTGCTCGCCGGCATCGAAGATTCCCAGGCGCGGCGTGGCGGCAAAGAGATCGCCGAAGACCAGGGCCACCAGCAGACTGAGTACGACCGGCACAGCCAGGGAATAGATAAAGAAGAAGTTATTGATGCCCTGGCGTAGTTCCTTTTGCAACAAGATCCAGATTCGTCGCAGACTCATTAGAACCGCCTCCTCAACACGCCCGCCCCCAGAAGCAAGGTGCCGGCGCCAATGGCGAACAGAATGGCCAGATTGCGGCCTACGTCGGCCCAACCGGCGTCGAAATTCAATATACGGTGCAGGGCGTCAACCAGGAAGTATGATGGGATCAGCTCGATCCACGCCGTCGCCAGGCCGGGCAGCATGATGGAGATGGCGGGAATGGCGAAGAGAATGATGATCAGCATGCCCCAGGCCAGCACGGAGACAGTGTCACTGGAGATGGCGGCAATAAAGAAGCCGACACCCACGATGAGGAAACTGCCCAGCAGCAGGGTGAGGGTCAGCAACAAGGGTGAGGCGCCGAACTTGCCCGTGATCAACACCAGGAGGAAGAGCTGGCTGAAGGCCAGGAGCATGCCCATCAGGGCCTTGCTGGTGAAGAAGTGGGGCAGGCGCAGGGGGGACGTGATCAGGGCGCGGGCCGTACCCGTCTGGATCTCCTGGATGATGAGCGTGGCCAGGCCCATGGCTTCCACGGCCAAAATGAAGAGCAGCAGCATGGGTATGATGCGCTCGCGGATGGGGATCGGGGTGTCGTAGATATCGTTCCCCAGCACGACCGAGGTCTCGTTGACGCGGGCAAAGCTGCTTGCCGCCGCTGGATTGGGCGAATTGGCCATGATCACCAGCAGATCGTCGTATACCTGTTTCGTTTCGGCCGGGATGCCCGGCGCATAAACCGCGCTCACCTCTGCAGCTTCGCCGCTGGTGATGGCCTCGGCTGCCGCCTGCGAAACGGAGAGCCCCACGATATATTCCTGCTCGTCGCCTTGCAGCGCTGCTCGCATCTCGTCTTCTGAAGGGAACAGGGTGTAATCAAAGAACTCGGCGAACGTTTCGTCCACCGTCGTGGCCTGCGGGTTCTCCACGTAAACGGCGACGTTGAGGCGGTCGTTGGCCTCGGCGGGCAGCACGAAATAGAGGGCGACGTAGGCCACCAGCCCCAACACCGTGACGACGGCAAAGAACTGGTTGCGAAAGAACAGTTTGATGTCCTTCCAGACGAGCGCGGCGATCATCCCTGTAATCCTCTGCCGGTGATATCGATGAAGATATCTTCCAGCGTCGCTTCTTCGCTGTGCACGGTGACCACGCGCTCTTTCTGGAAAAGGTCGTAGATGGCTTGCGCCGTCTGGTCGCCGTCCAACGCCACCTCGCGCAGTTCGGTGTCGCCGTTGGGTAGCTCCACTTCAATCTTCAGCGCTCGCTGCCCATACTGTCGCTTGAGCCGGGCCGGTGTGTCCAGAGCCACGATCTGGCCTTTGTTAATGAAGGCCACGCGGTCTGACAGCTTGTCGGCCTCAACCATGTCGTGGGTGGTGAGAAGGACGGTCGTTCCCTGATCGACCGCATCGCGGATCAGGGCGTGGATGGTTTGCGAGGAAACCGGATCAAGGCCTTCGGTGGGCTCGTCCAAAAAGAGGATCTGGGGGGTGCTGACCATGGCCCGGGCCAGCATCAGACGCTGCTTCATGCCCTTAGAGTAGCCGGCGACGCGCTCTTTCTCGCGCCCGGCAAGACCTACTTTTTGCAGCAGGTCCATGGCGTCGAAGCCCTGCACGCCGTATAGCCTGGCGAATAGATTGAGGTTTTCGACGGCGCTCATTTGCTCGTAGAGGTTGGTGTTTTCGAAGGAGATACCGATCTTGGCCTGTACCTGTTTGCGCTGGCGCACGACGTCCATCCCCAGGAGCATGGCGCTGCCCTCGGATGGCGTCAACTGTCCTGTGAGCAACATAATGGTGGTTGATTTGCCGGCGCCGTTGGGCCCCAGAAAGCCAAACACTTCGCCGTGAGCGACGTCGAAGCTGATATGGTCCACGGCGAGATTGTCCCCGTAGCTGTAGGTCAGGTTGCTGGCGGCAATTGCCGGCTGTGTCATAGTTCGTTCTCCTTGGCGGGACATAGGCTTACTCTCCAGGCGCTGCTCACTCTTGTTCAGAAAACAGAGAAAACCACATCTCAACCTGCTCCAAATCGATGAGCTGCAATGAATTGTCGGGCACTCCCAGTATGCGTTCGATGCCGCGTTCGTAGGCCACCAGCTTGCGCTTAACGCGGCTGACCGCATCAGGGTCGTCTTGCCCCGCAAGCAATATATGGGCTACTGCCTGCGAAAGGGCCTGATCCAGGGCAAACAGGAACTGCGCCGCTTCGTCAGGGTAGGGGACGTCGAAGGTCCCTTCTTGCACGCCCTGGTGGATAAGCGCCGCAAACAAGGGCGCTACCTTCTCGGTCGCTGCTTCCAGCATCTTCGCGCGCAGCAGCACATTTTGGTCCTGATAGAAGACGTGCACGGCTTCGCGTACGAAGCCCGGGTTGGCCGCCTTCCACTGTCCGACGTGGGCAAAGAGCCGCTCGAATTTCTCAGAAGCCCCGATCGTCTCGTCGGCAAGCATTGGCTCCAGAGAGGCCAACGCCTGGGCGTATAGCTGCTCGGCGAGGGCCTGGACCAGGGACTCCAGAAGGTCGACTTTGGAATCAAAATAATGGTAAAAGGTGCCCTTGGCCACGCCGACGGTGTCGATGATTTCCTTTACCGACGTCTGTTCATACCCTTTGCTGTAGAAGAGGGCCTGGGCTACCTCGAGAAACTCGGCATAGCGCTCGTCGTATTCTTTGACCGTTCGTGCCATTCTGTTCTTGCTCTGTTAATACTGACCGACCGTCGGTCAACTAATAGTATAATATAGAACGCCTGGCGTCAAGCAGGTGGCGGACTTACGGTGAGCACGCACAGGGTTGATTACTAGTTGATTTTATCGGGCATGTCCGGGTAAATCACGTATTCCAATAGAGCTATGAGTTTGCTAGAATGGAGTATAGTGGAGCGCTGAAGTGCTACGGCGTGGGCTCAGAGCGTTGATCGAAGTGATGGGAGAAATATGATTCGAGTTCAGGAGTTTGAAAGGTCGTTGGGCGCTTTGTTGCCGGCAACGTACGCTTTGCTGACGGCGGCGAACTTTACGGTTCACGAAAAGGTGTCGCGCGTTACGCTACATGGCTCGCGGGGGTTGGCGGGTGGTTACCGGCCCGATTCGGACGTGGATCTGAGCCTTCTTGTCGATATGGGGCCCTGGTCTGCGCCGTCCGATCTGCAGCCGTTGCTGGAGGAGGTTTTGGAGACGACGCTGAGCCAGTGGCAGAGCGAGGTGAAAGCCGACGTGGCCGTTGTTTTTGACGTTCGCGATTGCGGGCTTCGCTGTTTTGAGTGGAGTGGCTGGCGCCAGCGGTTGTGCATACAGGGTGGTGCGGACTGCTTTGGCCTCTTTAAGCGCCAGCGGGGGCAGTATGAATTTCTGAGGGACGCCGGTGTAGAGGTGCAGCGGATGTATCCCTGTCTGCTTATTTTCCGGCGGTGAGAGAATTCTTGTGCGCCAGCGCCAGGAGCGTGATGTCGTCCGCCTGGGCCACGCCGCCCGCGAAGCGGGCTACCTCGTCGAGCACGGCGCCGGTCACTTCCTGGGCGGAATGGCCCGCGCTGTGACGCAACAGGTTGGCCAGTCTTTGTCCTTCAAAGAAATCTCCCCGCCGGTCCTGGGCCTCTGTCACGCCGTCTGTGTAGAGAAAACAGAGGTCGCCGGGCTGCAGGTTTAGCGTTTGCTCCTTCCACTGGGCGTCCTCCAGAATGCCCAGCGGTATGCCCGTGCGCGCCAGCGTGGATAGTTCGCCGCGGCGCAGGCGGAAGGGCGGCGGGTGACCGGCGTTGGCGTAACGCAGCACGCCGGTGTGCGCATCGAGCACGCCGTAGAAGACGGTGACAAATTGCCCGGCGTGTGTGTCGCGCAAGATGCGGCGGTTGGCCGCGGACAGCACGCGCGCCGGGTCGTCCGGATAGCGGCGCGCATAGGTGTGGAGCAGGGCCCAGCAGAGGGCCATGAATAGCGCGGCTCCCACGCCCTTGTCCACGACGTCGGCAATCAGGATGGCGTAACGCTCAGAGGGTGTGCCGGGCTCGCTGTGCCCATCCGCGGCAGTCGCGCCCGCGTCAGGCTGCATTGCTCGCTCGCCACTATCGGGGAGGGGGAACACGTCGTAGAAATCTCCGGACGTTTCGCGCGCGGGAACCAGCGCTGCCGCAAATTGCCAGGAAGGGAGTTGCGGCAATTCTGAGGCCATGAAGCTGGCCTGGATGCGGCCGGCGAAGGCCAATTCTTGCTCGAAACGCCGGTTGGCGGCCTCTGCCTGTTGTCTGGCCTCATCCAGCCGGGCCGTGCGCTCCAGCACCTTCTCTTCCAGCGTGTGGCTGTAGGCCTCCAGTTCCGCGCGCGCTGCTTCTAACTGGCTGCGCGCGCGCCGTTCGCGATGCAAAATCTGGAGCTGGAACTGGCTGAAGCGAGCGAGGAGGATGACGGTGGTGAGCATGAAGGCGGTCAGGGCAAGACCGGCTTCCACCCACGACGGCGCTGCCGCGCTTCCCGCCTGGGCGGCAAAGAAAGCGTAGGTGGCGAGGCTGAGCATGGCGGTAGCCAGACCCGCCCGCGTGCCGACGAGGATGGTCGTGAAAAGGGGGATCAGCAACAGGTAGATGCGCCCGCTGCCGGTCAGGCCCAGGCGGACCATGCTGGCGCAACCGTTGGCGTAGCCCAGGAGGAGCAATCCCCAGATGCGCAGGCGGGGGTCGATGCGCGGCAGAAAGGCCAGGGCGGCGAGGGCCAGGTAAACGAACAGGTAAACCCACAACAGAGGGCTCATCTCCCCGCTGCGGATGCCGTTCAGAATGACGGAGCCCCATGCGGGCAGGCCAATGATGGCGATGAAGGCGAGGATGAGGCGCACGGCGCGGGCCCGCCAGCGGGAAAGAACGGCTTGAATTGCCTCTGTCGCTGCGCTGTCGGCAGTTGTGGGCGGGGATGGTGACCCTCGCCCTTTCTCCCTGTCGGTCATAGCATCTCCTTTCATAAGCTATTGCAGCGACCGCGGCCATGCCAGTGAGGAATGGCACCTGATGGAACATTATTTTCGTCACCAATTGTGCGGGATGTGCTTTTAGGGCGACGCTCTGGGGGTTCCATCGTTTACGATTGGGGTGTATGGGAAAAAAGTAAGGACAAGATTGCGTGATGAGTTTCGCAAAGTTGCTTCTGTGGGTTTCAAAGATCGTTGCCGTCAGCGTCGCGGTCGCTGCGCTGTTAGTGGGGCTGATCGGGCTGTGGGCAGCGGGATGGGTTGGATTCGTCAATGGGGCCATCTGGGGCGCTCTGATTGGGCTCATCGCCGGAATTTCCATTGCCGGCGTATTAAAGTGGAGCCACTGGGGTGGCGTTTCACGCCGCGCAGGGCAGGCCAGATGGGAGCGCTGGTTCGAGTGATGGGGTGAGAAACCAGTCGTTTGGCCAGCCAGTGGGCCGCTCCTGTGGCTGATCCGCGTTGTACGCAAAGGGTGTAGGGTGGAGTCAGACAAGGATGTCCGCCGACAGCGTACGTCGCGGATATGAAACCTGACAGGAGGTAAGGAAAATGACTACCGCCAAATGCGTGCGGCTGCTCCAGGCACTGCTTGTACTCACGGCCCTGGGACTCCTGCTGGCGGGCTGCCAGCAGGCGGTGGAGCCTGAGGTCCAGGAAATGGCAACAGTTACAGCGACTTCTGAAGCGATCGCCACCAATGGTTGACGACTTCCTGGACGCGTATATGGCGGCGGGCGGATTCCCGGCCGGGGCGCACGAGGACAACCCACACCTGCATCCGGTTTTCGTTGCTGAGATTGAGGCGACCGTCTCCGCCTTCCGGGCGCTGGGTATGGAGGCCAACACCTATGATCCGGTGCTGATGACGGCCCTGGGGCCGCAGGAATACGGCTACGGATTCGACCGGCTGAAGGTGGGTGTGGCGGCTGTCCAGGAACAGGAAGCCACGGTGCGGGTCGAGCGGGATTGGCACTATACGCTGGCTGTCTCGCCACTGCGCTTCACGCTGGCCTGGAGCGGTGAGGGTAGCCAGGGTCAATGGCAGATTGTGGGCGTCAGCAGCGCCGGCGTCAGCGAGAACATATTGCGCGAGGCCACTGAGCCGGAGCGTGTGACCGAACGGTTCTACGAGGCGATGATCGCCGCGGCGGGGCAGTTTGAGATGCCGCCCGAATGGCTCGAGCATCTGGATCCGGATCTGGTGACGCGCGACGTTCGCGTCGAGCTCTGCGACTTGGTCTGGCCGGTGGGTGTGGCCATTGAAGGCAGCTTCGTGCAACCGTCGCCCCTGCACCTGAGTAGCAACGTTGAGGAAGAAGCATACGTCGTGGTCCATCTGCCCGTGAAGGGTGGGCTGCTGACGATGCACCTGGTGCGCGAGCGCGACAGCGACTTGTGGCAGGTACGGCAGACGATCTGCAGCGATTCGCCACAGGGCAAGGCGCTGGGTGGTGGATGACGTGCAGCCGGCGCCGTGAGGCGAATGTGGCTGCGCGGGACAGATCTCGAAATTTGTCTAGAAATGGAGAGGAAGCTGTAGTCAGGGGGACACCCTCCGTCCCAGTAAAGGGCGTCGCCGCTGCTTTGCTACAGCGGCTTTCTGCAGCGGTGAGTGTTTTGTTGCAACAATTTGTACCTACGCCGGCGCATCAACGCTGAACAGGGAGCGGAAGCGGAGGAAGAGGCGCAGGTCGCCGCGGAGGCGCAGCCGGCCGGTGATCAGTGCGCTCAGCAGGTTGAGACGGCCGGTGAACATACGACAGACGCTGGCGGTATCGCGGAAGGACAACGTGAGGTTGGCGGGCGTGGCAGCGCCCTGTGCCGAGGAGGGAATCTGTGGAGAAAGGATGACGTGCCACTTGCCGCCGCCCTCACCTTTCACCTGGAATTGGAGCACGGCTTCCAGGTGGCCGCCCAGGTCCTGGCGATATAGGAGGCTGAGTGCGCGCATGACGCGGCCGATGGTGCGCCGGCGCATGTCGGGTTCCATGTGAGTCCACAGGGGAGGAGCGCCGGCTGGTTCGGTAACCTGCGCCGCGTGCGTCAGGCCGGTATGCATGATCTGGATTCCGAGCAGTTCGCCCACGCGGATGGGGCGATTGTAAATGGGCAGGTCAACCGCGCAATCAAGTTGATCGGCGGTTGCATGCGATGCCGTCTCGATGGAGCGGGCCAGGGCCTGGAGAAAGTCAGCGGAGAGAGCTTCGGGGGGACGATCAAGGCGCTCGTCGATTTGCCTGCGGTTAAATTGCGCGAATTCGAAGCGGTTTGTGAAGCCGGGGAAGGCAATGGCCTCCCCACGCAGCGCGGCCTCTATGCTTTCCTGGCCAAAGGTGGTGAGGGCACCGAGATGGGCCATTACCTCGCGCAGATTCCACTCTTCGTCACCGTTTTCTGAAGGATAACGCCAATCATTGGCCGTCAGTCCCGAGAAAAAATCGGAGTAGATCTCGTGGACCCGGGTCAGATCTGCGGCCAGAGCTTGGGGTGCAAATGCCTCGTCGTTCATCGCCAATCTCCTGTCTAATTGCCGTACGGTTCATACTCGCACGGTCACCACGCCTGCCTCGTAGTCGGCAGCCGGCAGCTCACTATTTTGACCATAGCCGAGCCGTGGCCGGGATGCGAGTGATGAATGCCATGCCTTATCCAGAGGATCGTCTTTGTTCATTCCTCGTTGCTACTTTCGACTGATGTAACGGCGTCGCAAACGTTCTATGCTGAAAACAAAAGTGGTACCTTCAAAATGATGTGCGCCCGCGGGCCGCTCGGGCAGGGGGCAGAGTTGGGCTGGTGGAACCCTGGGCACATCGCCGGCTACGTCCTGGGTGGGCTCGCTTTAGTGCTGGGCATGGCCGTCCTCTTCGATTGGTCCCTGCCTCTGATCAACAGCCCGCGCGCCGCGGTGCTGGTCCTGGGTCTGTTGATGGTGGCCAAGATGCTGACCGCTCTGCTGTATCCGCGGCTGGGGAGTGGTAGGCGGAAGAACAGGAACGGTTCTCACTGTGCTGTAACTGGGGCCTATCAGGCTACTGGTGACAGAGATCGCTTTTCGTATGCTGGCTTACAATAAATTCGACCAGCAGCGTATAAGCTGGGAGTATGCAGAGGTTTTTACGGTGGATCGACAGCCGATTGGTTTTAATTGTGTCCGGCGTGGCTGTTTTTGCCGTCGCCTGCGCCCCGGGTGGTTCTGGTGGTGCAGAGGAACCTGACGCCGTCCCGACAGCAACCATCGCGGCGACAGAGGCAGCGACGGCTACGCGCGCTGCGACGCCTACTGTCACATCAGATGCGGCTGCGCCGGCTGATGAAGAATTACCCGCGGGCGTGGCGCGGTCGTTCAGCACCGACTTCAGCCAACACTCCATACCTTTCAACGAAATCCTCTCCGGCGGGCCACCCAAAGACGGCATCCCGGCCATTGACAGCCCCAGTTTCGTCAGCGTCTCTGAGGCCGACGAGTGGCTGAACGACGTGGAGCCGGTGACCGTCCTGGAGCACGGCGGCGAGACGCGCATTTACCCCTACCAGATCCTGACCTGGCACGAAATCGTCAACGACGTGATCGGCGACCGGCCTGTGGCCGTTACCTTCTGCCCGTTGTGCAACACGGCCATCGCTTTCGATGCCACCGTAGACGGCATGGCGCTGGATTTCGGCACGACCGGGCGTCTGCGCTACAGCAATCTGCTGATGTACGACCGGCAGACGGAGAGCTGGTGGCAACAGGCTACGGGCGAAGCGGTCATCGGCGAATTCACCGGCGAGCGGCTGACCTTCCTGCCGGCGGCTACCGTCAGTTGGGCCGAGGCGCAGGACACATATCCGGACGCCCCGGTGCTTTCACGCGACACAGGGCACCGGCGCAATTACGGCCAGAACCCCTACACCGGCTACGATAATATCAACAGTTCTCCCTTCCTCTATGACGGTCCGTTGCCGCCGGGCGAGCTGCCGGCGATGGCCCGCGTGACGACCGTGGAGCTCAACGGCGAGGCTGTGGCCTATCCCAACGAAGTGCTGGAAGAGGTCGTGGTGGTCAATGACACGGTGGGCGGGGTGGACGTGGTGGTCTTCTGGCAGCCGGGGGTGGCCTCGGCTCTGGATAGCAGCGTCATTTCCGCCGGGCGCGACGTAGGTACCAGCGCCGTTTTCGAACGGACGCTGGACGACCAGACGCTGACTTTTGTGGCAGACGGGGACACTATCCAGGATGAGCAGACGGGTAGTACCTGGAGCGTGCTGGGTGAGGCGGTGGACGGTGAACTGGCCGGGCAACAGCTGCAACCGGTGGTGAAGGTGGACCATTTCTGGTTCTCTTGGGCCGCTTTCCGCCCAGAAACGCGTATTTTCCAGCCGTAACGGTGGATTCGTAGGGCACATTACATCGCTCCCGGTGACAGAGTCTTATTATCCAGGTGAAGAGTTTTTAACGGAGGTAACAGAAATGGAGGTGAAAGTATGACGACGACAACAGTTGAGAGCGCCGATACACCATCTACGGGCCAGGTGATCGTTCAGGGTGCCATCGCCGGCGTGGTTGGGGGTGTTGTCTTTGGCGTCATGATGGCCATGATGGGTATGCTGCCCATGGTGGGCATGCTCGTTCGTGTGGAAAGCGCCGTGGTGGGTTTCATCGTACATCTGGTGATCAGCGCCTTCATCGGCGCCGTGTACGGCCTGGTGATTAGCCGTTTCGCCAACACGCTTTCGGTTGCCCTTGCCGGCGGCGTGATTAATGGCATCGTGTGGTGGGTGCTGGGCGCGCTGCTGCTGATGCCCCTGATGCTGGGCATGAGCGAGATGGTTTTCGTGGTGGAGCAGACGCAGTGGATGAGTCTGTTGGGCCACCTACTCTACGGCGTGATCACGGCGCTGGTGTTCCTGGCTCTGCGACGCAACTGATAGCCCCCCAGACCCTTTCCCAGGGCTTCTCCCAAACCCTTTTCTCTCCCAAACAGGGCGCCAGCAGCGCCCTGTTTGGCTTCCTGAGCATCTTACTGGAACGCTTCGCGGAACTCGCGCACGGCTTTCGGCCCGTTCCGTTCCAGGCCACGGTAGAAGCCTTCCCTGTCCTGCTTGCGAAAGTCCAGCCGCTCGACACGGAAAGGGGCCAGGCGCGCGCCCTGGCGGCGTCGCTCGACGACTTCCAGGAAGTAGCGAATGGCGTTTTCCACGCTATGGGCATCTGTCCAGTCTGACTTGTAGACGGGGAGGCCGGAGCGGGTGAATATCCAGCTCATGTTGGGCATGGAGCCATAAGCGCGGTGGCAGGCGCCGTCCAGCGCGTCGAGCAGGATGGTCCGCTTCACGCCGTAGACGTCGCGCAGCGCCTGGGCGTGCCTGAACTTCTGCTCCATCGAAGTCAGATGGGGATAGTTCTCGCCCGGATGTGCCTCATGGGTATAGAGGAAGATTGAACCCACACCCTGGTCCGCATAGCGCTCGGCTATGGCATCAATGGATGGCGCCGCCATCCCACAATAAGGTCAGGTGAAGCTCCCGAATTCCACAATGGTATAGACATTATTGGACCAGACCTCGCTCAGCCGCGTGGCGCTGCCGTCCAGACGCCAGAGTGGAAAGTCCGGCGCCTGTTGCCCCAGTGAAGGGCTGGCTTCGAAGTTAAGCCACGGCTCGAATTTTTCGGGGATGAATTCGTCGTAATTATAGCGAGCCAGCAATTGTTTGTTCACGGCTACCATTCCTTCGCACTCTTAATAGGCGTGGAAGATCAGCCCTCGGCAATATCTTCCAATCCCGCCTCATCGATCAATGTCACTTTTTTACGTCCGATCTCGACGAGGCCTTTCGTCTTCAGGTCATTCAACGTCTGCGTAATCGTCTCGCGGTAGGTACCCAGTACCTCGGCCAGATCCTGGTGAGTATAGCCTGTGACTTCGTTGCTTCCTGCTTCACTGGCCAGGCGCAGCAGCAGGCTGGACAATCGCGCCGGGATTGACTTAAAGGCCACTTCCTCTAGCTGGCGCTCCATCTGTGTCAGACGCTGGCCCATGGCCTCGACAATGCGCAGCGCCACCTGGGGCTTCTCGCGCATCAGGCGCTCCACGTCAGAGCGGCTCATCACACACAGGACGCACTCATCGGCGGCCTCGGCAAATGTATTGTACATCCCCTGCCCGACCAGGGACATCTCGCCAAAGATGGCGCCGGGTCCGAGCGTGGCCACGACGATCTTTTTGCCTTCGGTCGACAGCCGGTACAGTTGCACACGCCCTTTCTTCAGCAGAAAGAGCACTTCACCTGTCTCATCCGGCATATAGAAAATCTTGCCGGGGACGCATCCGGTCATCGTGAACTGGCGATCTATTTCCTCCAGTTCGCGGGCGCTCAGATCGCGGAAGATTTCAATCGACGAGAGGTAGTTTAGTTTTTCCTTGCGGCGGTTGACGGGTGTGGCATTCATTCAGGTCGTTCCTCCTCGTCACCGAGGTTGTCGTTTCTCTGTGCCAGTTGCGCCCACAAATCCTCTCGCCGGGGGTTTCCCAGCGAAATAACGCGCCCGTTAAGAAGATACGTGGGCGCGGCGAAGACGCTAGAAGGACGTTCGTCGCTTTGCAGATCAAGTAGCGTAACCTCAACCGCTTCGAACCGGGCCTGCGTCTCCGCCGCAATGCGGCGCGACTCCTCACAGGACCAACAATCGTCGGTGACGAAAATCTGTAATTTCAACATGTATCAATCCTTTCTGCTACACGATAGTGTAGGCGCTGCTTCATTGGTGCTTCGGATCTTATTCTAACAATTTGCACCGGGTTCGCTCCTATTTTACGCACTTTGCACACGGTGACTGTGAGGTGGCTCACTAACGGGCGTAATTTGCTGCGTTTTGTAGGCCGTATTACTCGATCTCGGACCCATATGGTTTATTGTTTAGTCTGTAGATGGTCAGCCATCCTTTGCGTATTGTTGTATTGATGGCCTCGGGTATATGTATATGAAGAAGTGTCTTCTGTGGCCAATGTTGTTGTTGATGTCCCTGATCGCGGTGGCTTGCAATCGTCTCGGGCCTGGCCCGGCCACTATCGCAGGGGCCACGCCGGCAGCTATCGACGACGAAGTTGGCGCGATAGGGTCCGCTGCTTACCGTCCAGATGATTATCGTTTGCGAGCGGGAGAGCTGGTGCTGGCGGCGAACGAGGATGATATTCCGGCTATCTTTGCCGACGACACCCTCTTCGTGGATGCTGAGGCCGGTAGCCGCGAGTGGCAAGACGACGACCTGGTGATTGGCCTGGTTATTGACGGTGATGCACGGGCTTATCCGGTACGGTTGCTCAGCTCCCACGAAATCGTCAACGACGTTGTAGGTGGGCGCCCAGTGGCTGTTACCTGGTGCCCACTGTGCTATTCGGCCCTGGTCTTCGACCGTGTTGTGGAGCGAGAGCTGACGTTTGGCGTGTCTGGCTATCTCTTTCGCAATAACCTGGTGATGTACGACCACCAGACGAACACTGTCTGGAGCCAGATTCTGGCCCAGGGCATCCGGGGCGCGCTGAAGGGACAGAAGCTCGACCTGGTTCCGTCACAGCTAATGGAATGGGGGCAGTGGCAGGCACAGCATCCGCACACGCGTGTGCTTTCGGCAGAGCGGATGGGCAAAGGGACCGGGAGTATCGTGGACCCTTATGCGGGTTACTACGCCAGTGGCCTGGCGGGGCTCATAGGTCCCGGCGGTGATGATCGGCTACCAGCCAAAGAGCTGGTCGTGGGGCTGGTCGTTGGCAGCCAGGCGAGGGCCTATCCGCTGGCAGCGCTGAAAGAGCGTACGCCCATCAATGACGAGCTGGCGTCAGTGCCCCTCTTGCTGCTTTATGATTGGGAAGTAGAAGCGATCAGAGCCTATAGTCGGCGTGTGAATGGGGAGCTCCTGACCTTTATGGCGGGCGACGGGGCGGGGGTGGTCTGGGATGAGAGCACCGGTTCGGAGTGGGATGTCAGCAGCGGCGTGGCCATCGATGGCCCCATGCGCGGCGCGCGGTTGCAGCGGCTAAGCGCACCGCTGGTTTACTGGTTCGCCTGGTCGGCCATCTACCCTCAAACCGAGTTGGACATGCAATTGCCCTGATCTGATGACCTTCTTCTAGCCCGTTTCATACCATTTGTCACTGTCTGTCTCCTTGCCTCCGGCCTAAACTTTATGTGCGATAAGTGGCATTGTGCCGCGCCTGTGTAGAAACAACGCAAGCCTCGTCCCTTGTTCACTATGACAGCACTCAGTAGACGCCTTCAGACCTGGTTTTACGACGTTATTCTTTCCGTACCCGTGCGCGTCAAGATCACGGGTATCGTGTTGCTGCCGGTGTTAATCCTGGGCATGGCCTTGAACTATTGGGTGACGATGGGGCTCTCCGACTGGCTCTCTTACCTGCTGACCGATGAACGCGTGGTGGCTGCCATGGCTGCGGGCAGCCGCAGCGTGATCCTGGTCACCCTGTTGGCCTCCGCAGGCTCCATCGCTCTGGCATTTTTCCTCACGCACATCCTGGTGCAGCCGCTGCTGGCCCTGCGGACGATGGCGCAGCAGGTGGCTGCGGGCCAATTAGATGCCCGTGCGCCGGTATGGTCTAATGACGAGATTGGTGAGGTGGCGACAGCCGTCAACAGTATGACGGACCACCTCGTGCAGACGCAGGAGGATCTGACCCGTTCCAACCGCCGCCTGGCGGCCATGAACCGCATCATTCTGGCGGCGGACCGCGAGAATGAAATCCACGACGTTCTCTATGCCGTCCTGGAAAGCACCCTCGACGTCATGGGGTTGGAAGCAGGCTGGGTTTACCTGCGCGATCCGGAGCGGGACAGCTTTCATTTGGCGAGCTGGTATAACGTTCCCGAGCAACTGCAACCGTTTCTGCTGCAAGAAGATGGCGCTTGGACCTGCCAGTGCCAGCAAGAATTGAAGGCCGGACGCCTGCCGGAGGAAGGGCGCGTGAGGCGCTGCGCGCGTCTGGACGGGCTGCACTCTGTGAGCGGCGACCGCTTACGCCACATCACGCTGCCCATTGAGGTGCGCGAGGAGCAGTTTGGTGTGATGAATTTGCTATGTAACGGTGGTGACGCGTTCTCCGACGACGATGTAGATCTCCTGCAGGCCATCGGCACTCAGGTGTCAGAGATCGTGGCCAATGCCTGGTTGCGCCTGAAACTGGCGGAAAAGGAGATGGCGCGACAGGCGTTATTGGAGTCTTTGGTGAACGCGCAGGAGGAGGAGCGCCACCGCCTGGCGCGCGAGCTGCACGACGGCGCGGGCCAGATGCTGACCAATCTGCTGGTGCGCATCAAGACGTTGGAGAAGCGGGCGCCTTCGGCAGAGTTGAGTGAGGGTCTGAACGAGGTCCTGGATACGATGGCGCAGACAATTGAGCACGTGCGCGACCTGTCCTACCGGTTGCGACCGGCAGCGCTGGAGGAATTCGGGTTGGCTGTCGCTATCCAAACATTGGTGGAGGAGATGGCGGCGGAAGCCGGGTTGAGCGCGGATTGCGCCATTGCCGTGGACGAGAACGCGTTGCTGCCCGGCGTTGAGGTCACACTCTATCGTATTGCGCAAGAGGCGCTGACCAACGTCGTGCGCCACGCCGGGGCCAGCCACGTGGACGTCAGCATCAGCCCCTGGCGCAAGGGTATCATGATGCGCATCGAAGACGACGGGTGCGGCTTTTCTGTGCACCAGGTCCACGCGGCGAGGGGCGACGGTCGCCGCCACCTGGGCCTGATCAGTATGCAGGAACGGGCCGAAATCATTGGCGGGGCCTTCGATGTCTATACTGCGCCCGGCGAAGGGACCAGCGTTGTGGTCTGGGCGCCGCTTCACGAGGAGAAAGAGAATGCCGGCTGAGGTCACGATCCTGCTGATAGATGATCACGTTGTACTGCGCGACGGGCTGCGGGTGTTGCTCGACGACGAGCCCGGGTTGCGCGTGGTGGGAGAGGCCAGCACCGGAGCCGAGGGCCTCTCGTTGGCGCGCTCGTTGCGGCCGGACATCGTCGTCCTGGACCTGGGGCTGCCGGACATGAACGGCCTGGAAGTGATCCGTCAGATTCGGGCGCAGGATCAGACATGCCGCATCATCGTCCTCTCCATGTATACGCGGCGAGAGTTTGTTTTGCCCGCGATCGAAGCCGGCTGTGACGGTTATATCCCGAAATCCTCGACGCACACGGCGCTGCTGGAAGCGATTCCCGTCGTCATGCGTGCGGAGCGCTATTTGCACCCCAAGGCAGCGACGGCGCTGGTGCACTCCCTCACCGGCAACTGCTCCGAAGCAGAAGCATTTGCCACGCTGTCTGAGCGTGAGCAGGAAGTGCTGCAGCTCACGGCTATGGGCTATACCAGCCGCGAAATAGGCGAGAAGCTGGTGATCAGCCCCAAGACGGTGGATACGTACCGCCAGCGAGCGATGGTCAAGCTAGAGCTGGACCATCGTTCGGATCTGATCAAGTTTGCCATCCGCGCTGGTATTCTCGACGAGTACCGCCAGTAGAACCCTCCGTTGGGTTGCAGTTCACCACAGTTGTGTAGGAAAAATCCTGACACAAAATCCTCTTTCTCCCGATACCGGGACCCGTTTCGGCCTGATAGGCTATAAGTGCAGGTGGGACGCAGTCCCAGGGCGAAGTAATCGCCGAGGTAATGCGGAGGACACGGGCCTGCACCGCGGGCCTCCACAGAGTGTGAATCAGGTTCCGGGAGGAAAACCGATGTCAGAAGAAAAGAAAATCAAGCTAAATCGGCGGGACTTCCTGCGGATTGCGGGCGTGGGCGCCGGCGCCGCGGCTGTGGCCTCGGTTACTAAACCGGCCGCTGCTGCGCCAAAAATGAAGGGCGGCGCCTTCTCCGATTCCGCAGGACGGCCTGCCCGCCCCTGGTGGGTGCGCACGGTTGACGAGCCGACCACCGAGATCGACTGGGATATGATGGAGCGCTATAACGAGCGCACAGGTACGGTGCGTGGGCCCGGTTTTGCCAGCTATGTCGGCGAGGAACGAGCTGAAGAGCTGAGCAACATTGCCGATGAAATGGAGCTGCAGCGTATCCGGGACAATGTACCGGGCTATACGCTTAAGGATCATGCCCTTGCCGGCGCTCACCGCGTGCGTGTGGGGCGCAGTTTCCTGGGTCCGCAGAGGGCGACGACGCCCGAAGAACGGGGTGTGCCCAAGTGGACGGGCTCGCCCGAAGAAGCAGCGCGCATCATTCGCGCCGCTATGCGCCACATAGGAGCGGCCACCGTAGGCTTCATGGAGCTGGACGAGAACACGCGCAAGCTGATTTACTCCGTAGATCCCGACGGCAAGGAACTGATCTTCACCGAGGAGAAAGAGGCTTACGAGACGGATGACGCTCGCTACATTCCCTACGACTGTAAATACGTCATCGCCTTCACCGTGCAGATGTCCGAGGAGACGCTGAAGCGGGCGCCCACACAACTGGGCTCGCAGACGACGTCCCTCAGTTACCTGCGCGGCGAGCAGATTCAGGCTTCGACGCAAGAGTTCCTGCGCGGCCTGGGCTACCAGTGTCTGGGCGAGTCAAGCACCAACGCGCTGGGCATCGCCCCGGCGTTTGGCGTGTTGGCTGGCCTGGGCGAGATGTCGCGCCTGAACCGGCTGGTGACGCCGGAGTTTGGGCCGATGGTGCGCGTCTTCAAGCTGTTGACCGATTTGCCGGTGGCGACGGACAAGCCCATCGACGCCGGAATCATGGAATTTTGCCGCCGCTGCAAGAAGTGCGCGGAGGCCTGCGCGCCGGGCGCCCTCAGCTTTGAGGATGAGCCAACCTGGGAAGTGCAGGGGCCGTGGAATAACCCTGGCCACAAGGCCTACTTCGAAGATTCAATCAAGTGCCGCACCTGGCAGCGCACCGACGCCGGCACCAACTGTGGCATCTGCTTCGCCGTGTGCCCCTTCGCCAAGAAGGACAAGGCCTGGGTGCATGAGTGGGTCAAGGCCGGCGCCTCGGCGGCGCCCGTGCTGGACAACTTCTTCCGCAGCATGGACGATGCCTTTGGCTACGGCGTGCAGAAAGATAACGAAGATTGGTGGATGCTCGATCTGCCTGAGATGGGCATCGACACCACCGCACCGGTCATGGAGGTATAAGCGATGGCTGAAAACAGTTATGTGATGGAAATCAAGAAG
Source organism: Candidatus Sulfomarinibacteraceae bacterium (assembly GCA_035464315.1). Taxonomy (GTDB): domain Bacteria; phylum Chloroflexota; class Anaerolineae; order Promineifilales; family Promineifilaceae; genus JAAYYY01. The sequence continues at coordinate 7,200 of DATHSI010000176.1, read as the reverse complement.
CGGGCGTGGTACGCCTGGCTGGGTTGGATTGCCTGGTTCGCGCTCCTCGTCTTTCTGGCCCAGAACGCCATTGCCAGCGGTCAGGAGATAGAACCACGCGCTGCAGCTATTTTCTGGATTAGCTTTGCCGTCGCGCTGATTGCCGGCGGCGTGGTCTGGTTCGTGCGCCGCAGCGAGTAACGATTGCCAATCTGTTCTGTGCAACAGGAAGCCAGAGGAAGGGCGGCGCAGCGGCTGCCTTTCCCCTGGCTTCCCACCTTTAAGAGTCTTGTCTATCGATGACGTCCGCAAGCGACAAGGCAACGAAGTCTCTCTCGCCCCGCGCGCGTCGCAAGCGGCGCGAACGGTGGTTCATGGTGGCGACTGTCGTACTCATTCTTACTGCCTGGTTATACGGTTACTTCACCAGCGGCACGGCGGTCGCGCCGTTGGTAAAAGAAGTGCTGCCCGCGGCCGAGAACGTGGAGCAACGAGGCAGCCTTTTTGTGGGCCAGGATGCTGCCGGAGAAGTGATCGGGTACGCAGCAGTGGGCGAGGCGCCCGGATACGGTGGACCGCTGGAGGTCCTGGTGGGCGTCAACGCTCAGGGCGACGTCGTCGGTATACACTTTCTCAGCCAACGCGAATCGCCCGGCTTCTTTCGCCTGCTTGAGCGCAGCGACCTGCTGGCGCAGGTGAGCCAGGCCAGGGTGCAAGATCCGCTGCAAGTAGGTCAGGATCTGGACGCCGTCAGCGGCGCCACGATCAGCGCCCAGGGCGTCGCCGGGGCCGTACGTAGCGCGGCAGCCGAAATCGCCGAACAAGGGTTGCAAGAGCCGCGCCCGGCGGTGCAGCAGGCTGTCGACGTGGGGGCGCCGGAGCTGGTCCTGCTCCTGCTCTTTGCTTCGGGCTACGTGGGCCACCGCTGGCGCAATGGAGTCTGGAAGCGGCGCGTGCGGTGGGCAACCTTGCTCACAGGCATGATCGTGTTGGGCTTCCTGTATACTGCGCCCCTGACCATCACCATGATTATATCTCTGCTCAGCGGTTACTGGCCCGATTGGCATAATAACCTGTACTGGTATCTGTTGTTGGGCGGCATCATTTTCGTGACGACGGTTGACGCCAAGAATCCTTACTGCCACTGGTTCTGTCCCTTCGGCGCCTTGCAGGAGTGCCTGGCTACCGTTTCCGGGGCCAAGTTCTATCGTCCCCGGCAATATGCGGAGCTGCTGACGTGGCTGCAACGGGGCCTGGCGCTCGTGGCCATTGTGCTGGGCCTGGCGCTGCGCCGGCCCGGCGTGGCCGGTTACGAGCCGTTTGCCACTCTCTTTGACCTGCAGGGTGGGCTGTTTAGCTGGGCCTTGCTGGTGGTTATTTTGCTGGCCAGCCTGGCCCTTTACCGTCCCTTCTGCAACTACTTATGTCCCCTGGACGCGGTGATCGACTTTATCGCCGCCGCGCGCCGCTGGGGCAAGGAGACCGTCACACAATGGCGCGCAAGCGTAACGAACGGGTAAGACAGACGTTGCTGCTGGCCTTTGTGCTCGTCAGCGTGATTCTCGTCGGACTCATCTGGGCCGACGGGCTACGCCAGGGCGAGGAAGCTATCCCCGGCTATTATCGCGAGGTGGACAACGGAAGTATGGAAGAGACGTCGCCGACGCTGCGCGCACTGCCGGCGAATGACGATCCCCGTGATGGGCATGGGCCTGGACCGGGAGCGTCTGACGTCACGCCCACGCCGGGCAGGAACCTTAGCGACGAGGAGATGTGAGCGTTGCCGGCAAGCATACATGTCTGGCGACGCCAAAGTAACGAATGTGCGAGGTAAACAGTATAGGAGTGGATAACATGAGCGACAACACAATGGCCGGCGACATTCCCCAACCGATCAGGCGCCTGGAAACGGCGCTGGAACAGGCGCGGGCGGCAGACGACGCCCAGAAAGCGGCCGAGACGTTGCTGGCGCTGGGGAAGGCTTATCTGGAAAGCGGCAACGTTCCCCGCGCGCTGACACAATTTGAAGAAGGCATCGAGTTGGCTGAGGCGCTGCCGGACGATGCAGCTGTGGAATGGGCCGCCCAATTCTGGGGATACAAAGGCATCTGCCTGGGTCGCCTGGGAAACAGCCACTTCGCCCAGATCGCCCTGTACAAGGCGCACAATCTGGCCAAGGAAGCGGGCCACAAACCACTATTGGTAGATACGTTGTTGCAGCTTGGTTCACTGCTGGCCAGCAGCGGCAAGCCGGAGAAGGCCGTGAACAAGTTTGAGCAGGCGCTGTCGTTGGCTTTGGAGTGTGGCGACCAGGTGCGCGCGATGCACGCAGCGGGGCGCGCCGCCACGCTCTTTTCGGCCATCGAAGCGCATAAGAAGGCGCTGGAGTATTTTGCGCTGGCCCTGGAGAAGGCCAAGGCGCTGGGCCAGGTCCTCGCCGCCGCCGGATACTATCTCAATCTGGGCAACATTTACCTGGCGGAAAATGAGGCGGCGCTGGCGATAGAGCAGTTTCAGCGGGCGCTGGACGCGGCTTCGGTGGGTCAGGAGCACCCGGGCGAGCGCGCGGCGATCACCTTCGCTGCGCTTACGGGGTTGATGCGCGCTCATGTGGCTGACGGCCAACGACAACCGGCGCTCCTCTACGGAGAGCACGCTCTGCGGCTGGCCGAAGAAAACGGAGATACGGCGTCGCAATTGACGGCCATTCATATGCTGGCTGCGGCGTTGCTTGATTGGGAAGAGGAGGGAGAAGCGCTGGCGCATCTGCAGCGAGGATTGGCCCTGGCGCGAGAGCAGGATGACTGGAACTGGCAGTTGAGCCTGCAGGCGCAGGCGGGCTTTGCAGCCTACTGCACCGGAGACAACGAACAGGCGTTGACGCATTACGAGCAGGCGCTGGAACTGGCTGCGCGACTTCAGGACCAAATTGCGGAGGCGCGGCTAAGCGGTCGCCTGGGTGCGGTTTACGCCGAGATGGGCCGCCTGCGAGAAGCCGTCACTGCCGCCGAGCAGGCGCTGGCCTGGGCCGAGAACCTGCAAGAGACCGGATTACTGAACGATCCGGGGCTGCTGGGCGAGCAGCAGATCCTTCTGGCCTTCACCCATAACGATCTACAACAGCGTGCTGCTGCGGCGGAGTACGCGCGGGCCGCGGCGTCTTCGTTCGCCCGGGCCGGAGACGAGGCGATGCAGGAGAAAGCACAACAACTTCTGGCAACAATACTGGAGGTAGGGGAGCAAACGACGCCGGTTTCATAAATGGCTGGAAATTCTACTTGCGCGGGCGCAGAAAGTGGCTATACTATGATTGCTCCCCGCCCAGAGGTGGCACGGACAACGCCCGTTGCACCGGCCACCTCACTTTTTTTACTTCCATAACTTCGCATAGTGGTTTTGCCGCTGGACCCACTGCCCACCCCCGCTTTTAATCCAGTAAGCCTCTCGGTTTCGCAGAGGATGGGCGTTGCCCGTGGTGAGGTGTCAGTCAGAATTCTCGGTCAATGGTTCCGAAAGAGTAATCCTGTCTGAAGCCGCCAGCTCGCGTTCAGGCCCGCAAACCTCGCGCACCTGGATGCGGTCTGGATCGAGGAAAGCGCTGAACCAGTGTTGCCAGCGGGCGACGGCGTCGGGATCAACGGTGTAGTAGATCCAGCGCCCGTCGATGCGATCGCGCCGGGAAGTGATCAAGCCCACGTCGCTGAGCACGCGCAGGTGGTGGGAAAGCAGGTTGGGAGACAGACCCAGCGCTTCATTTAGCTCTGCGTTGCAGGTGTCTCCCTTCATCAGCTCGTCCAGGATGCGTAGGCGGTTGGGCTCGCCCAGCGCCTTGAGCACTGCGGCGACCTCGTCCAGGGTTGCACCATCCCGGGGAATCTTCTCATTCATCTTCATCCGATCTGTCCTGTTGTGTTTGTCCCAAAAACTGCTCGATAGCCTCCAGGGCATGGGCAGCATAGATAGAACCGGGCCCGCCGCCCATGAACAGGCCCACGCCGACCGTCTCCAGCAGCTCTTCGCGGCTGGCGCCGGCGGCGACGGCGTCGTGTGTGTGGTAGGCAATGCAGCCGTCGCAGCCGACGGCGATGCTCACAGCCAGGGCCATCAATTCCTTTACTTTTCCACTGAGCACGCCGTCGGCCAACGCTTTGCGGTGCAGGCGGGCGAAGCCGCCGTAGGGTAGCGGAATTTCGCTCCCCAGTTGGGCCAGCCGTTCTTCCAGTTTCTCGTATGTAGCTACGTAATCAGTCATCATCGTGTTCGCTCATTCAATATACAACTTCTACAGAAGGAGGCGCTGTGGGGAAAAAGGGCCTGCCAACAGGCAATCAGCTTGCTTCCAGCGCGTTGACCACCCAGGTCGACACTTCGGCCTCGCTGGGAATGCGTCCGGCCGACACCAGTTGTTCGTTGATGACCAGGCCCGGCGTGGCCAGGACGTTATAGCTCATGATTTGCGCAAAATCGGTGATCTTTTCGATGTGGGCGTCGATGCCGGACGTGGCGACGGCCTGTTTGGCCACTGCTTCTAGCTTCTCGCAGTTCGCGCAGCCGGGACCCAGTACTTTGATCTGTAACATTGATTTCTCCTTACTTGATTATTTCAACCACAGTTGAATTTTTTCCATCAGGTTGCTAGCATCAGCGACAAATGTCACTAAATCGGTGTGATCTTTGTTAATCAGGCCGGCGCCGCCTGGCGCAATTGGCCGTTCGATTTCTCCTCGCCGGCCTGGTCAGTCTCGGGCGCGGTGCGGCAGAGCACCAGGTTTTTGGCCGCATAGACTTCGTCCACGCGCGCGACCGGCGCGGTGTGCGGCGCATCGTGTAACAGTTCGGGCTGTTCGCGCGCTTCGCGGCGAATGGCCGCCAGGGCCTCGACGTAGCGATCCAGCGTCTGCAGCGATTCTGTCTCGGTTGGTTCCACCATCAGCGCCTCGTGCACTTTGAGGCTGGTGTGCGGCGTCCCCAGCGGGAAGTAATTGGAGGGCGGGTGGAAACCGTAGTCAATGAGGCGTTTGGAGATGTCCAGGGCGCGCAAACCTTCTTCGGCCAGTTGCCCCTCGGCCACAAACTCGTGCATGCAGATGCGATCGTAGGGGACCTTATAATGTTCGCCGACGCGCACGCGCATGTAGTTGGCGTTGAGCACGGCGTTTTCAGAGACGGCGCGCAACTCTTGCGGGCCGTGGTTGCGCAGATAGGCATAGGCCCGCACGAGGATGCCGAAGTTTCCGTGGAATGCTTTCAGGCGGCCAATGCTCTGGGGCGGCATGGTGAAGGTGTAGACGGGCGCCCCCTCCGTGGAACGTTGTGCATCTAGCGTCACAATCGGCCCGGGTAGGAACGGGGCCAGTTTTTCGTTTGCCGCCACCGGGCCGGCGCCCGGTCCGCCGCCGCCGTGCGGCGTGGAGAAGGTCTTGTGCAGGTTCTAGTGCATGACGTCAAAACCGAGATCGGCCAGGCGCACGATGCCCATGAGGGCGTTCATGTTGGCGCCGTCGGCGTACATCAGGCCGCCGGCCTCGTGCACGAGCTGCGTCACTTCCAGAATTCGTTCCTCGAAGAGCCCCAGCGTGTTGGGGATGGTGATCATCATCGCCGCCACGTGTGGGCCGAGGTTGTCCTTGAGCGCGCTCATGTCAACGTTACCGCGCTCGTCGGTGGGCAGTTCGACCACGCGGAAGCCGGCCATACTGCTGGTTGCGGGATTGGTGCCGTGGGCCGAGTCGGGCAGGAGAATGGTGTCGCGCCCGGTGTCGCCGCGGCTCTGATGGTAAGCGCGGGCCATGAGAATGCCCGTGAACTCGCCGTGCGCGCCTGCCGCCGGCTGTAGCGTGGTTTCTGCAAAGCCGTTCAGCTCGCTGAGCCACTGTTGCAGCTCGAACATCAGTTGCAGGCTGCCCTGCACGGTGCTTTCGTCCTGCAGCGGGTGCGCCGCCACGAAACCGGGCAGATGGGCCATGGCTTCGTTCAGGCGCGGGTTGTATTTCATGGTGCAGGAACCAAGGGGATACATGGTCGTGTCCACGCCGAAATTCTGCCGCGACAGTCGCGTGTAATGGCGCACCACGTCTCCTTCGCTGACCTCGGGGAGGTTGAGCTCTTCTCGCAAGCGTTCCTGTGGCAAGGGCGCCGGCGGCACAGCCGGAGCGGGCATGGAAACGCCGGCTCGACCGGAGGCGCTCAGTTCGTAGATCAATGGTTCCTGTTGCGATGTCCTTAGCGTTGCATCTTGCGTTTCGTTCATGAGTCGATCTCCTCCAGGGCAGCGATTAGCGTAGCCATTTCTTGCGTGGTGGTCACTTCTGTGGCGCAGACCAGCAGATGGTGATCCAGATGCGGGTAATCCTGTCCCAAATCGTAGCCGCCGGCGATGCCATGCTGCGAGAGCAACCGTTCGTTTACCTCGGCAGCCGGGCGCGGGCACTCCACGACAAACTCCTGGAAGAAGGGACGGTCTTGCCAGACGCTATAACCGGGGAGCGCGTTTATTTGCGTCGCCAGATAGTGGGCATTGTGGTAGGTCAGTTCGGCCGCATGGCGCAGTCCCTGCTTGCCCAGTGCCGCCATATAGATGCCCGCCGCCAGAGCCATCAAGCCCTGGTTGGAGCAGATGTTTGACGTGGCTTTGTCGCGGCGGATGTGCTGTTCGCGCGTGGAAAGGGTGAGGGTATAGCTGAGCTGTCCATCGGCGTCAATTGTCTCGCCCACCAGACGCCCGGCCATTTTGCGCACGTAATGCTGGCGCGTGCAGAAGTAGCCCAGGTAAGGGCCACCATAACTGAGGGGCAGGCCCAGCGGCTGTCCCTCGCCGCAGACGATGTCCGCGCCGTAAGCGCCGGGCGGCTGGAACAGGGCCATGTGCAGCGGTTCGGCCACCACGCAAAGCAGGGCGCCCGCATCGTGGACGCGGTCGGCCAGGCCCTCGAGGTCTGCCAGGCGCCCGAAGAAATCAGGCGTTTGCACGATGACCAACGCTGTGTTGTTGTCGAGCAAGGCCAGCGCCTGCTCCAGATCGGCGGACGGATCTTCGTCGCCGGTGATTTCAAGTCCCATGCCCTGGGTATAGGTGCGGACCACCTGGCGATATTGGGGGTGCACGGTTGGGGGCATGATGACGCGGTTTCGCCTGCGCACCGTGTTCAGGGCCATGATGATCGCTTCGGCAAGGGCTGTGGCGCCGTCATAGTGGCTGGCGTTGGAAACTTCCATACCGGT
>DATHSI010000175.1:0-22302 GCA_035464315.1 Candidatus Sulfomarinibacteraceae bacterium | reverse complement strand
GTAACCCACAGTAAAGTGCTTGCCCACGTCGCGCAGGAAATCCATCATGGTTATGCCGGCCAACCAGTCGGCGTTATTCACCAGCAGGGCCGGGTTGCCGCTGACGTCAAAGTCCAGAAAGGCGGCAAGTTGCTTCTTAATCCCTTCTACGTTGGCCGCCAGCTCCTCGCGGCTCAGCAAGTTGCGCTCTTCCGACTTGCCGCTGGGATCGCCGATCATGCCTGTGCCGCCGCCGGCGATGGCGATGGGCGTGTGGCCAAAGCGCTGAAAGCGCGCGAGCTGCAGCAGGGGCACCAGGTTGCCCACGTGCAGGCTGTCGGACGTGGGATCGAAGCCATTGTACAGGGTGATTTTCTGTTCTCCGCTCAGCAAATCGCGCAAGCCCTCGGTTTCGTCGTAGATCAGGCCACGCCATTGCAATTCTTCATAAATGTTGTCGCTCACTGTCTTCTTTCTCCTATCCACTATTCGGCACCCTCGATCCTAGTCGTCCCGCCCGGCTGCGTCAACGTGGCTGGTTCCCCCTGAAGCTCTGTCCAACACGCCAAAAAAAAGACGCGACCTGCAGGCCGCGTCTCGCTGGCAAATCCGGTGGCTCGTGCCCTCTACTTACGCACGAACAAACCTCCCACGCAGCCGCGGCAGGGCGTTCTTGTCATAATAGTAGTAGGCGTAAGTAGCGTGTGGCATCTCGTTCATGTTGTTAAGCATAGCAGGTGATGAGGGCGGCGTCAACGAAAAGAGGCGGCCAAATCCGGGAATCTTCCGTTCAATGCTGCAAGATGACAACCAAATTATTCAAATTCATCCGTTTCAGCTGTGACAAAAGCATCTAGCGAGCGCGCAATCTCTGGGAAAGCGTGCAAGAGGCGGCGGTCCTCACTGATCAGGGGCAATTCTAGCTCAAGAGCGGTGGAAGCGAACTGAGCATCGTAGGCACTCACACCATGTTCATGGGCCAAATAGAGCGCATGCTCCATGTTGACCTCATGTTCCCGGACGGTAAAGAGCGCAGTCGCCTGCTGCCAGATTTCGGTAGCATCTTCAATGGCGCCGCCACCGTACTGGACGAAGGAAGCCAGCACATTCAGAAACTCATACTGCCACAGCAAGGGGACGATCCAGGCGCGATCTTTGTCATACGCCTGCTGGGCCAATTCAGTCTTCTTACCGGCAATCAGCAAATAGGCCATGACGTTTGTATCTACCACAATCATGGACGTCCACGCCGCTTGGCTTCGTCTAGCCACTCATCATCGATGGCAAACTGTCCCTGGAACGGTATGGGCGGTTGCGTTGATTCCACCTCGTTCTCTAGAAGCGCGCGCTCTAGCAGGATGATCGCTTCCTGAGACATGCTGCGTCGATTCTGTGCGGCGCGCACTTTTAGGCGATAGTGTACCGTCTCCGGTAGATCCCTGAGCAACAGTCCGGGCATTTTACCTTCACCTCCTACGATATCATTATGATATCAAATATACTATAATGATATCAGAGATAAAAAGAGAGTCAATAGCATTCGGGAAAGGTGAATGAGAAACTAACGTGACACGGAGTTGCACGGAGAGGGGCGGCCGATGGCCGCTGGGGAGAACCACAGAGATAGAAAGAGAGTTCAATTCTCCGTGAATCTCCCCAGCCCGTCTTCGGGCCTTTCTCCGTGGCTCCCCGTGAAACGTCCTTTCTAAGTCCCGGTCAGCAAGCGGTCGATGGCCGAGGAGAGCTGGGCCAGATTGCGCACGGGATAGACCGCATCGCAGTGCGGGACGTAGTCCAGCATATCGCTGTCCCCCGTGCCCCATTGGCTCTCCAACTCAGGGTTGAGCCAGATGAAGCGCCGGGCGCGGCGCTGCAGGTCCTTGATCAGGTCGATGCGCGGCGAGTTATAATTGTTGCGCGCATCGCCAAGGATGATCAACGTCGTGCGGCCTGTAACCGTGGCGGCGTGCTTGTCGCAAAACATCTCCAGGCTGTTGCCCAGGTCGGTGCCATAAGGCCGATAGGGCAACAAACGGCGGAGGATGTCGAAGGCCTCGTCGGCGTTATTGTGGCCCAGCAGAGATAGCACGTCCTGCGGAATCTTCACCAGCCGGTCGTAGTAGGCAAAGCTGTGAATCTTAGACACCTGGTCGTGCAGCTCCTCCGTGAGATAGAGCATGAACTCCACGACCGTTTCGGTGGAGCGCGACACGTCGCAAAGGATGACCAGGCTGGGCTTTAGTTTCTTGTGCTTCATCTTCATCTCGAAGGGCACGCCGCCGTACCGCTGGTTGGCGCGGATGGTGCCTTTGGCGTCGAAGCGACCCTTCTTGCCCCGCTTGCGACGCAGGGCAGCGCGGCTGCGCAACTGCGTGGTCAGACGCTGCACCTCGCGGCGCAATAGATTCATTTCCTCCTCAGATAGCGCCGAAAACGGTTTGTGCATCAGGTCCGAGGTGTGCAGCCGGTCGGGCCGTTTGGCGCGGTCCTGGGCAATCTGCAAGCCGATCTGCTGCGCCACCTGTTCGGCGAGCGCCTCCTGGTTGGCCTGTACCACGCCCATCAACTTTTCGATGGCCTCCTGGCTCATGCCCATTTCCTGCAACTTCTGCGTCAGCTGCTGGATCAGCTCTTCCAGGTGCTCAAAGCCCATCTGGCGCAACATGCGGCGCGTGACCCAGGTGCCTTCCTGCGGATTCTCCGCCCACTGCACACCGGCGCGGCGCGCCAGCTCTTCCAGTTCCTCTTTGCTGGGGCCTTCGCCGCTGGTCAGCCAATCCATCAACTGCTGCAGCCGGCCGCTGAGGGCGGATAGCGCCGCCTCCAGCATCTGCTGCTCGTCTTCGTCCAGCTCCTCCGTCGCGTTCTGCATGGCCGGGCCGCCGCTGCCGAAATACAGTGGGAACAGCTCGTCGAAGATGGGAAAGTCGTCCGATGCTTTGACCAGCGTCGTGCGCAACGATTCGCGGAAGACGCCTTTCTGGCCAATGCCCAACTCCTCCACGGCGTGCAGGGCGTCGATTGACTCCGCCAGAGAGACGCGCACGCCCGCCGCACGCAATCCGCGGACAAACTCTACAACCCTATCGTCCATAACGACCTCCACCACCGCCGCGCTGGCTGCCGGGGCCGGGCCTACCGGGGTCGCCGGGGCTGCCGCGATGGCCGCCGCCGTTGCCCAGCATGCGCCGCGCCTTGGCCACATCCGTCTCGTACTTCAGCAGCACTGTCAGCGTATTACGCAGCGTCTCTTCGTCAATCTGCTTGGCGTTTAACGTCACCAGCGCCCGCGCCCAATCCAGCGTCTCGCTGATGCTGGGCACCTTGCGCAGGTCCATATTGCGCAACTGCTGCACCACTTCTACTGCCTGCTGCGCCAGTTGCGGCGTCAGGCCGGGCACCTTCAGGCGCACGATGTCCACTTCGGCGTCACGGGTAGGATAATTTACAAATAAATAAAGGCAGCGCCGCTTGAGCGCTTCGCTCAACTCGCGCGTGTTATTACTGGTCAGGAGCACCATCGGCTGGTGCTTGGCGCTGATCGTGCCCAGTTCGGGAATGCTGACCTGGAAGTCGCTGAGCACTTCCAGGAGAAAGGCTTCAAACTCTACGTCGGCGCGGTCGATTTCATCGATGAGCAGAACGACCGGTTCGTCTGATGTGAGCGCGGTGAGCAGGGGGCGAGGCAGGAGAAAATTCTCGGAGAAGAAAACGTCTTCTTCCTGGGCCAGACGACCGGCGGCTTCGGACAGGCTGCCGGCGTCGCCCAGAAAGTCGTGGAGGGTGTCACGCAACAATTGCGTGTACAGCATCTGCTTGGCATATTCCCACTCATAGAGCGCCTTACTCTCGTCCAGACCTTCGTAGCACTGCAGGCGCACCAGGGGAAGGTCCAACGCGCCGGCCCACACTTTAGCCAGCTCGGTCTTGCCCACACCCGCCGGCCCTTCGGCCAGGATCGGTTTGCACAGGGACTGGGCCAGATAGACGACGGTGGCAATCTCCTCAGACGCGATGTATTGCTGCTGGCCAAGCCGTTCACTGACATCGTTGATATCTTGGAACATCACCTTGCCTCCAATTGTTAAACGTGACTCCGCAACCAGTTCCCACTGGCCCCCTATTTGGGTTCTGATTGTAAAACAGAGTGATCTAAATGTAAACTAGACCAAAGTTTGGGTTAAAAAAGACTAAGCATCCGGCATCCTTCGCATTTTTACCGTCTGAACGGGTAACCATGGCGCAAAAAGCAATGCCCATTTCCGGAAAAACCGGCCTGCTGGGACTCATCGGCTGGCCCGTGGAACACAGTTTCAGCCCCGCCATGCACAACGCTGCCGCCCGCGCGCTGGGCCTGGACGTGGTCTACGTGCCCTTACCCACGCGCCCGGAACACATAGAGGCGGCGGTGCGCGGCCTGCCCGCTCTGGGCTTCCTGGGCGCCAACGTCACCGTGCCCCACAAACAGGCCGTCATGCCCCTGCTGGACGAGGTAGACCCCGCCGCCCGCGCCATAGGCGCTGTGAATACGATCAGAATCGGTCGAGAATCAGACAGTAGACGGCAGGCGGCAGACCGCAGACGGCAGACCACAGACGACCAAAGCCCTCACTCTCCAATCTCCAATCTCCAATCCCCAATCCCCAATCAACTAATCGGCTTCAACACCGACCACTCCGGCTTCCTCGCCGATCTCCAGGCGCACGACGTCGCCCTTCCCGGTCGCGATTGCCTGGTGCTTGGCGCGGGGGGCGCGGCCCGCGCCGTGGTCTACGCCCTGGCCCAGGCCGGCGCGCGCGTGCACGTCTACGCCCGCCGCCCGGCCCAGGCCGAACAACTGGTCGCCGCCTTTGGCCCTCATCTGCAGGACCCGGTGTTGGTCCCCCGGCCCTGGGATGCGCTGGCGGACGCCGTGGCCCTCAGCGCGCCACTGGTCGTCAATACCACGCCGGTGGGCATGCACCCCGATGTCGACGCCTCGCCCTGGCCCGCGGATCTGGCCTTCCCCTCAGGCGCAGTCATCTACGATCTCATCTACAACCCGCGCCAGACGCGCCTGATGCAAGAGGCCCAGGCTGCCGGCTGCCGCGCCATCAACGGGCTGGGTATGCTGCTGCAGCAGGGCGCGCTGGCGTTTGAGATCTGGATGGGCGTGCGCCCGCCGCTGGAGGTGATGGAGGGGGAGATTGGAGAATAGGGATCGGAGATTGGAGATTGGAAGCGACGTCGGTCTGCGGTCAGCCGTCTGCCGTCCACCCATCGAAAGCATCTCTGCAAGGTAGCATATGCTATAATTTCTTTTCTGCAGTATTGAACGTCTTTTACCGGCCCTATTCTGTATCCTGGGGGATGTGAGGCACATCATGAAAAACTCAAGAGTCGCACAACTATCTCTACTGGTGTTTCTACTGTTCGCATTCGTGGCCACGATGCCCGCAGGGGCTGACCATACGGATGAGCCGGGAAGCGTGACCATTGCAGGGAGCTTTCAAAGCGAGCTGGGCTGCAGCGGCGATTGGCTGGCGGATTGTGCGCTGACGCATCTGGCGTTAGACGCCACAGACACGGTCTGGCAGGAAACGTTTTCTTTGCCCGCCGGTAACTGGGAGTACAAAGCTGCTCTGAACGACGACTGGGCGGAAAATTACGGCGCCAACGCCACCGTGGACGGCGACAACATCGGCCTCTCGCTGGCCGAAGCCGGCGACGTAAAGTTCTACTACGACCACGAGACGCACTGGATAACAGACAACCACAATGCCGTCATCGCCACCGTGCCCGGCAGCTTCCAGAGCGAGCTCGGCTGCCCCGGCGACTGGCAGCCCGACTGCCTGCGAAGCTGGCTGCAAGATCCAGACGGAGATGGCCTCTACAGCTTCAGCACCTCAGACATTCCGCCGGGCAGCTATGAAGCCAAAGTGGCCATCGACGAGTCCTGGGACGAAAACTACGGTCAGGGCGGCGTATTCAATGGCCCGAACATCCCCTTTACGGTGCCCGATAATGCACGCTCCGTGAGCTTCCACTACGAGCCCACAACGCACATCCTGGAAATCATCGTCGATGCGGAGGGGCATGCCCACGACAACAACGTGGAATATTTCGGGCTGGGGCATAATTCACACGACGACCTCTACCGCGTGCCCTTTGGCGCCATCACGCCGGGCACGGAGCTGACGCTGCGCTTCCGCACCTATCACCAGGACGTTACCGGCGTGCGCGTGCGCTTCTGGGACACGGCGCGCAACGGCCAATTCTTCCAGGACATGGAGATCGCCGCCAGCGGCGTCTCCTGCTACGACGAGGCGCAGCTGGAGGAGCTCTGCGACTTCTGGGAAACGACGCACACGCCAGACGAGCCCACGACGCTCTACTACCGTTTCATCATCAGCGATGGCACAGCCACGGCCTACTATGACGACGACGCCTTCCGCGACGGCGGCTGGGGCGAGGCCACGCCGCATCTTGAGGATGAGGGTTACGCGGTCACCGTCTACGACGAGGCGTACGCCGCCGTGGAGTGGCTACAAAACGGCGTCGTCTACCAGATCTTCCCCGACCGCTTCCGCAACGGCCGGGCCAACAACGACGCCTCGCCGGACGAGCCCCGCTACGGCTATCCGCCGCAGGAACTGGATCAGATCATCGTCAAAGCGTGGGACGAGCTGCCGGAAGGCTACTGTCGCTTCTACGAAAATCCGGCCGAACCATGTGACGAAGAGCCGCGGGGCCGTGATTACTTCGGCGGTGACTTGCGCGGGGTGATGCAGCGGCTCAATTACCTACAGGAGCTGGGCGTGACGGCCATTTACTTTAACCCCATTTTCGAAGCCGCTTCCAACCACGCCTACGACACGCAGGATTATTACCAGATTGATCACTTCTTTGGCAGCAACCAGGAATTCGCGCAGCTCGTGAAGCAGGCGGAGGAAGCGGGCATTCGCGTCATCCTCGACGGCGTCTTCAACCACGTCTCCTCCGACAGCCCCTACTTCGACCGTTACGGCCACTTCGAAGACGTAGGCGCCTGCGAGAGCGTAGACTCTCCTTATCGCGACTGGTTCACGTTCCGCCCCGCGCCCGGCGGTCCCTGCGCCGGCCCGGACGGCCCCAACACCATGACCTACGACGCCTGGTTCGGCTTCGACAGCCTGCCGGTGCTCAACAAGAACAACGCTGAAGTTCGTGATCTGGTTTATGCCGCTGACGATGCCGTGGCCCGCTACTGGCTGGCGCAAGGCGCGAGCGGCTGGCGGCTGGACGTGATGAACGATCCTTCCTTCCCCGCCGACTTCTGGCCCGAGTTCCGCCAGGCGGTGAAGGAAACGGACGAGGAAGCGGTGATTATTGGCGAGCTGTGGAAGAAGTTCGACGTGCTGCCCTTTATCCACGGCGACCGCGCGGACACGGCCATGAACTACCGCTTCCGCAACGCCGTGCTGGGCTTTTTCGGAACGGTGGACAACAAGGGGTTTGTGGACGATGGGCAATCGGACCAGCCGCCTTCTCTCTTTGCGCGCAAGCTGACTTCCATCCGCGAGGATTACCCCAACGCTACCTACTACACGCTGCTGAACCTGCTGGACAGCCACGACACACAGCGCATTTTGTGGTCGCTGACGCCGGGCCAGAACAATCGCCAGGACAAGGAGTTCGACGCGGAGAACGTGGCCCATGGCAAAGAGATGCTGCGCCTGGCCACGGTGGTGCAGATGACGGTGCCCGGCGCGCCAACCATCTACTACGGTGACGAAGTCGGCGTCACGGGTGACGACGACCCCGACGACCGGCGCACCTTCCCCTGGGGCGGTGAGGGGCCGCAGGGCGCGGGCGGCGATCTTTCGCTGCTGGACCATTACCGCGCGCTGACGGAGCTGCGCCGCCAGAATCCCGTCTTCCGCGAAGGTGAGCTGACCTTCCTGCTGCTCGACGACGAGGCGCGTAGTTTTGCTTATCTGATGCGCACGGCGGACGAGGCCGCGCTGGTGGTCCTCAACCGCTCCGATGAAACACAAGAGCTATCCATCGATCTGCAGAGCCGGCTGCCCGACAACGTCGCCCTCTACGATGCGCTGGGCGGTCTATCGCCGCCGGCTGCCAGCGACGGCGTGTTGAACCTGACGCTGCCGCCATTGAGCGCCGCCGTGTTGCTGCCAGAAGCGGGCCAGGATCTGCTGGCCCCGGTTGCGCCCAGCGGACTGCAGGTGATCGACGAGGGCGCAACGTCACTCTCGCTGCAGTGGAACGCGGTCGCCGGCGCCGCGGCCTACCGTGTGTACCGCAGCCCGCTGAGCGGCGGTGGGTACGTACAGGTGGCCGAGGTTACGGACCCCGCGACCGTAGACGAAGGACTGGATCCCGGCCGCCGCTACTACTACGTCGTGCGCGCCGTGGACGCCGCGGGCAACGAAGGGCCGCGCTCCAACGAGGCGCAAGGGCTGCCTCACCACACCATCGGCTGGGCCAATCTACAGTGGCCCCCGGCCATCAACCACACCATCAGCGCCGTGCAGCGCACGCCGGACATCTACGGGCAGGTGTGGATCGACGGCGTGACCTCTCAGCCGGGGCCCACGCCCTCGCTGCTGGCCCAGGTGGGCTTTGGCCCCGAGGGCAGCAACCCGGCCACGGACAGCGGCTGGATCTGGGAGGACGCCGCCTTCAACGTGGACGTGGGCAACAACGACGAATTCGTCGCCAGTCTGCTGCCGGATGAAACCGGCGCTTTTGATTATGTCTACCGTTACTCCACCACGGGAGGTCGCGACTGGTTATACGCAGACCAGAACGGCCCCATCGCAGACGGCGCGTTGCCGGCAAACCCCGGCAAAATGACCGTCGTCCCCAGCGACGACGACGTGCCGCCGGCAGCGCCCACGGGCCTACACGTGGTCAGCGCCTCGCCCGACGGCGTAGAACTGGCCTGGGATCCAGTGCTGGACGATCCCACGTTACACGGCTACGAGGTGCGCCGCAGCGAGACCAGCGGCGGCCCTTACGAGACGCTGGTCCTGGTCAGCGGACAGACGAGTTACGTGGACCCGGCGGTGGTCACCGGCGAGACGTACTACTACGTGGTGCGCGCGGTGGATACGTCCTTCAACCGCTCTCCCGATTCGGATGAGGTATCGGCCACGGCGCAGTTGCGCCTGGTGGACATCACGTTCCGCGTCACCGTACCCGAACACACGCCGGCGGACGCCCAGGTGTACATCGCGGGCACGCTGCACCTGTTGGAAGGCGGCCTGCCGGAGTGGGATCCTGGCGGCGTTGCCCTGGAACAGACGGCGGAGAACGAGTGGTCCATTACCTTACAGGGAGTGGAGGGTGTGCAATTGGCGTACAAGTACACGCTGGGCACCTGGGAGCTGGTAGAGAAAGGCGCAGCGTGTGAAGAACTGGCCGACCGCCAAATCACGCTGGATTACGGCACAGACGGCCAACAGGAGGTGCTAGACACGGTTTTGAACTGGCGCAACGTCGACCCTTGTGGTAATTAAATACGGAAGTGGAAGGAACTGACAACCTTGGCAGGAGAGGATGTTGGCCTGTCCCCACTGCCCCATCTCGTGAATCAAGCAGGAGGATGTTTTGAATAGCTCACGCCAATATTCAGCCCTTTTTACTCTTATCGTGGCGCTGCTCTTTGCGGCAGCCATGGGCACACAGGCGCGGGGTATCGCCAGCGCGGCAGCCCCGGACCTGTTTTTCTCGGAGTACATAGAGGGGACCAGTAACAACAAGGCTCTGGAAATATACAACGCAACCGGCGCAACTATCGATCTGGCAGCAGAAAACTACAACGTGCAGATGTATTTCAACGGCAGCAGCAGCGCCGGACTGACCATTGCTCTGGAAGGAACAGTTGCCAACGGAGATGTCTTCGTTTTGGCCCAGAGCAGTGCTGTCGAGGAAATTCTGGATCACGCCGACCAGACAAATGGCGCTGGCTGGTTTAATGGTGACGACGCCGTCGTTTTACGGAAAGACACGGAGATAATTGATCGCATCGGCCAGGTTGGTTTTGATCCGGGCAGCCAGTGGGGTTCGGGCGACACGAGCACACAGGACAACACGCTCCGCCGCAAGGCCGATATCTGCGAGGGAGATACGAATTTCGAGGAGCCCTTCGACCCCGCCGATGAGTGGGTCGGTTTCCCCACGAACACGTTTGACGGCCTGGGCACTCATACATCCACCTGTAATGGCGCTGCGCCCGAGCCTGACGATCCCGTTATCAACGAATTCGTCTTCAACCACACAGGCACCGATACTCACGAGTACGTGGAGGTCTTCGGTTCTCCCAACACCGACTACTCGACCTATGCGGTACTGCAAATTGAAGGCGACGGCACAGGCGCCGGCGTGATCGATAGCGTGCACCCCGTAGGCACGACGGACGCTAATGGGCTTTGGGTGACTGATTTCTTGAGCAACGTCTTTGAGAATGGCACGGTCACGCTGCTTTTGGTGGAAGGTTTCGATGGCAGCCAGGGCGACGACCTGGATATAGACAACGACGGCGTTCTGGACACTGAGCCATGGACGCGAATCGTGGATGACTTGGCCGTTTCCGATGGCGGCGCAAGTGATCACACCTACGCCAGCACGGTGCTGGTCGCCAACTTTGACGGCGGTTCCTTCACGGTCGGCGGCGCCTCGCGCATTCCCAACGGCGTGGACACCGATTCCGTCAGTGACTGGATGCGCAACGATTTCGACGGCGAAGGGTTACCCGGTTTTGCCGGCACACCGGAGCCAGGCGAGGCGGTAAACACGCCGGGCGCGATAAATGTTGAGGGAAGCGCCCCGCCGGCGAGCAACGTGATCATCAACGAAATCGACTCCGACACACCTGGGACAGACGTGCTGGAGTTTGTGGAGTTGTATGACGGCGGAGAAGGCAACACGTCGTTGGATGGCCTCGTCGTCGTCTTCTTTAATGGCAATGGGGATACCTCCTATGCCCGTTTTGACCTCGACGGTCACAGCACGGACGAGAACGGGTATTTCCTGCTGGGCAATGAGGCTGTCGAGCCCACGCCTTCTATCATTTTCGGCAGCAATGGGCTGCAAAACGGACCAGATGCCGTCGCGCTCTTCCAGGCCGACGCCGGCGACTTCCCCAATGGCACCCCTGTGACGACCGACAATCTGATCGACGCCATCGTCTACGGCACAAACGACCCCGATGCGACCGGTTTGCTGGTGTTGCTGAACGATGGTCAGGGCCAGGTGAATGAATCAGGCGGAGGCGACTCCACGATCCATTCCCTGCAGCGTTGTCCCAACGGCGCCGGCGGCGCGCGCAATACGGACGCCTACGTCCCGGCGCAGCCAACGCCCGGCGCAGCCAACGACTGTGATGATGGCGGCGGCGATGAAATCGGCTTCTGCGGCGATCCCGCCACCTTCATCCACGAGATCCAGGGCAGCGGCCTTACCAGCCCGCTGGTCGGTGAAACGGTTGTGGTCGAAGGCGTCGTGGTTGGCGACTTCCAGAATAACGCTGAGCCTGACCACGGCGACCTGAACGGATTCTTCGTACAGGAAGAAGACGCCGATGCCGACGATGATCCTGCTACGTCCGAGGGCATCTTCGTCTTCTCCGGCGGTCTGGACGACGTCAGCGTTGGACAACAGGTGCGTGTGGCTGGCGACGTCGTCGAGTTCGGGTCCGGTTCGTCGATAACCGAACTGACTAACGTGAGCGACCTGCTGATTTGCGGAGATGCAGAGTTGCCCACAGTGACCGATATAGAGCTACCTGTGACTAGCATCGACGACTTCGAGCGTTACGAAGGCATGCTGGTGCGCTTCCCGCAGGAGCTGGTGGTTGCCGAGTACTTCAACTATGATCGCTTCGGCGAAATGGTACTGGCCCTGCCCCTGGGCGAAGAAGAAGACGGGGGGCGACCGCAGCAGCCCACGGCCATTGCCGAACCGGGCAGTGAGGCCGCAGCCATTGCCGAAGCAAACGCCTTGCGGCGGATTACGCTGGACGACGGGCGCACGGCCCAGAACCCGGATCCGGCCATCCACCCCAACGGCAACGAGTTCACCCTGGACAACCGCTTCCGCGGCGGTGACATCGTCCAGAACGTTGTCGGCGTGATGGATGATGCGTTTGGCCTCTACCGCATCCAGCCTACAGAGCAAGCAACGTACATACCCGCGAATCCGCGCCCAGAAGCGCCGGATGACGTGGGCGGACGGCTGACTGTCGCCAGCTTCAACGTGCTCAACTACTTCACGACAATTGATACAGGCGCTGAGATCTGCGGCCCAACCGGTGGACAGGACTGTCGCGGAGCAGATACGCTGGAGGAGTTTGAGCGGCAGCGCGCCAAGATCATCGCCGCGCTCTCCGTGATGGACGCTGACATCGTAGGCCTCATCGAACTGGAGAACCACCCGGACGACGACCCAATCGCCGACCTGGTACAAGGCCTCAACGACGTGATGGGTGACGGCGCCTACGCCTACGTGCCCACCGGCGCGATCGGCAGCGACGCCATCCGCCAGGGCCTAATCTACAAGCCGGCGACCGTCATCCCCATCGGCGACTACGCCATTCTGGATTCCACAGTTGATTCGCGCTTTGATGACGACAAAAACCGGCCCGTGCTGGCCCAGACCTTCATGGAAGCGGCCACGGGCGACGTTGTGACGGTGGCTGTCAACCACCTGAAGTCGAAAGGATCGCCTTGTGACGACGTAGGCGACCCGGATATCGGCGACGGCCAGGCCAACTGTAACGTGACGCGCACGCTGGCCGCCCAGGCCATGGCCGATTGGCTGGCGACGGATCCCACTGATAGCGGCGACCCCGACTTCCTGATCATCGGCGACCTCAACGCTTATGACAAAGAAGATCCCATCGACGCCCTCGTCGCCGCCGGTTACACCGACTTGCTCCTGGAATACCAGGGTGAGTTCGCATACTCCTTCGTCTTCGACGGTCAGTTGGGCTATCTGGACCACGCCCTGGCGAATGAGAATCTGGTATCACAGGTAACGGGCGCCACAGTATGGCACATCAACGCCGACGAGCCGGACATTCTGGATTACAACACCGACTTCAAGTCGCCGAACCATATTGAGGATCTATATGCACCTGATCCTTATCGCTCATCCGACCATGACCCGGTGATCGTGGGCCTGGCACTGAATGAAGCGCCGGTGTGCGACGCGGCGAGACCCAGCCTGACCTCGTTATGGCCGCCCGAACACCAGTTTGTAAGCATCGACATCCTGGATGTGACCGATCCTGATGGAGACCCTATCACCATCACCATCGACAGCATCTTCCAGGATGAGGCTGTGGACGCCGACGACAGCGGTAACACCGCGCCCGATGGAGCGGGCATCGGAACCGGAACGGCCCAGGTGCGCGCAGAGCGCGTGGGCACGGCGGACGGTCGCGTGTACTACATCACCTTCACGGCAACGGACGGCCGGGGCGGCTCCTGCACCGGCACCGTAGAGGTCGGCGTGCCAGTGAGCGTCAACAGCACGGCAATCGGCGGTGGCCCACTCTTTGACTCCACGATGCTACCCTGAGCAAGGTTGTGACACTGAGTTGGCCCTGACATGATCCGGCTGTGACCCCGAACTGAGAGCCCCAAAGCCCCCTGTTGTTCCCTACAGGGGGCTTTTCTCATGGTGTTTTTAGACAACCTGCAAAAATAATGTATACTAGAATAGGAGAATTGGAATCACTAAAAGCCGTTCTCGTGCGCGCTGTTTCACGCTTCCAGCACACGAGAAGCAACGACACACTCTTTTCGTTAACCAATCGGAGCCGCGACAATTTCCGGCTACTTTTCTGCACAAAAGTCGCGGTTACGATTCTACATTCCATTAAGGGATGGCAACGTCCCTGGAGGAATGTTGTAATGCTATCCAGAACTTTGTATCAGGCGACCTGCTCGAGGGAACTGACAGCTCGATGGTCGGTGCACTGCACAAAAGGAGGTGGTGGCAGCATATAGAGTTAGTCCAAGACTCAACACAAAACAGGGAATGTTAATAATTACTCGGGTTTAACAACCAGGAGGAGAGAATGTCGAAAAAGAAGTTCCCAATTTTGGCCGTTAGTGTGCTTCTGCTGGCCATCGCCGCGCTTGCGGCCTGCCAGCAAACGCCAGAGGTCGTCGAGGTGACGCGAGTCATCACCGAGACCGTGGTGGAAGAGGGTGAAACGGTCGAAGTAACGCGCGTCGTGACCGAAGAAGAAGTCGTCGAGGTCACGCGCGTGGTAGAACAAGAAGTCGAAGAAGAAGAAGAGGTCGAAGTAGTCGATCGCACAGGCACGTGGGTAGACACCGTCGTCGTGGTCGAAGAGCCTAACGCCGACGCCGCTGTCAGCCGCCTGCTGGCCAATGACATCGATATCTACGCTTACACGATTTCCAGCCCGGAGACGGTAGCCCAGATTGACGCGGCCGGCGATCAGCTCAAGATAGCCCGTTCTTTCGGCTCCTATAACGAGCTGACTATGAACCCGGCTGTCTGTGACGATGGCAGCCTGAACCCCTTCAGCGAGCCCGCCATTCGCGAGGCGATGAACTGGGCCGTCGATCGAAACCATCTGGTCGATGAGATCCTGGGCGGCCTCGGTTCGCCGCGCTTCGTACCCATCAACGCTGCTTCCGCCGATCGCGCTCGCTTCGCCGCGGAAATCCGCGCAATCGAGGCTGAATACGCCTACGACATGGACCGTGCGCAAGAGGTCATCGCTGAAGAGATGGAAGCGCTGGGCGCCACCATGGAAGATGGCGTCTGGACCTATGAGGGTGCACCGGTAGAGCTGACGGCTCTCATCCGCACCGAGGACGAGCGCCTTGACGTCGGCGACTACGTTTCTAATCAGCTAGAAGAACTGGGCTTCAACGTGGTGCGCGACTACCGCACGAGCGCCGAAGCGTCGCCCATCTGGTTCAGCGGAGACCCCGCAACCTGCGACTTCCACTTCTACACCGGCGGTTGGGTGAGCACGGCCATCAGCCGTGACGCCGGCGAAAACTTCGAATACTTCTACACACCGGCCGGTCTGCCGACCCCGCTGTGGCTGGCCTACACGCCGACCGACGAGTTCCAGACCATCGCCACGCGCCTGGCCAACAACGACTTCAGCACGCTGGAAGAACGCGCTGAGCTGTTTGGTGAGGCCTTGCCGCTGGCGTTGCAAGATTCGGTTCGCGTCTGGCTCTACGACCGCTCCAGCGTGGCTCCCTATCGCGGCGAGTATGAAGTCGCCGCCGACCTTTCCGGTAGCATCTACGGCACCTTCCTCTGGCCCTACACCCTGCGTGAAACAGGTCAGGTGGGTGGTTCTGTGACCTGGGCCATGCCCAGCATCCTGACCGAGCCCTGGAACCCGCTCGCAGGCAGCAACTGGATCTATGATCAGGCCCTGATCCGCGCCACGGGCCAGGTGGCCGCCATCCCCGATCCGAACACGGGTCTCTATCACCCGTCACGGCTGGATACAGCCACAATCACGGTGCAAGAAGACCTACCCGTGGGACAGACGCTGGACTGGCTGACGCTGGAAACGGCGCCTGAAATCGTCGTACCCGACGATGTGTGGGCCCGCTGGGACGCCACGGAGCAACGCTTCCTGACGGCCGGTGAGGTCTACACGGAGACGGAGACAGCGCTGGTCCACAGCGTTGTAACCTACCCCAGCAGCCTCTATGATGACGTGCAGTGGCACGACGGCAGCACCTTCGACGCCGCCGACATCGTCATGCGCTGGATCATGCTCTTCGACCGCGCTGACGAGAACAGCGCTATCTTCGACGAAGCTGAGGTGCCGTCCTACCAGTCGTTCATCTCCTCGTTCAAGGGTTTCGCGATCACATCTGAGGATCCGCTGACCATTGAATACTACACCGACCTATGGCAGCTCGACGCCGAAGCCATCGTAGGCATCTTCGGCACCAACACGGCGCAATGGCCTTACTACGGCTTTGGTGAAGCCCCCTGGCACACCGTTGCCGTGGGCGTACAGGCCGAGGCCAACGAGCTGGCCGCCTTCTCCTCGGACAAATCTGAGGCTCTTGACATAGAACGGATCAGCTACCTCAGTGGTCCGACTATCGAGACGCTGACGGAACAGTTGGAGGCGCTGGCCGAAGAGGGCACCATCCCCTACGAGCCGACGCTGGGTGAGTTCATCACCGCCGAGGAAGCGGCAGAGCGGTACGCCAACCTGCAAGATTGGCACAGCCGTCGTGGCCACTACTGGGTGGGCACCGGGCCTTTCTTCATGCGCGGCGCGTTCCCCGTGGAAGGCAACGTGATCCTTGAGCGCAATCCCAACTTCCCCGACCCCGCCGACCGCTGGTCTCAGTTTGCCGAGGCCCCGCTCGCCGAGGTTGAAGTTGATGGACCGGGCAACGTCACCGCCGGTCAGGAAGCTGTCTTCGACGTCTTCGTCGACTTCGAAGGCGAACCCTATCCGGTGGAGGATATTGCCAGCGTGACCTATCTGCTCTTCGACGCTACCGGCGAGATGGTTGCAACCGGTGACGCCGAAGCTGTAGAAGACGGTCTGTGGGAGATTGTGCTGTCGTCGGATACGACCGAAGCACTCGAGGCCGGCTCCACCCGTCTGGAGGTCGTTGTGGCCTCTAACGTAGTGGCGCTCCCCAGCCTCGCTACCTTCGAGTTCGTGACCACGCAGTAACCACTTAACCGTTCAGTAATCCGGAGGGCGGGCAAGTTTCTGGCAGCAGAAACTTGCCCTGTCCTCCGGCTTTAAACACTACAGCGTCTCGCGGCTTACGTAGCGGGCGCGGTGGGCTGCGTTTAGAAAAGTATGAAAGGCAAGAATTATCATGAGTGAACAAGCCGTCCCCTTAGCGGTTGAAGAACCGGTTGCGCCTGAAGAAGAATCAACGCGCTCGTCCAGCGGCTGGACACGTATAGCCAAGTTCACGATGGTACGCGCGGCGGCCCTTCTGGCAACGGTCGTCGTCGGCGTCTATCTGGCTGTGATCATTGCCAACATGGGCGGGCACGTGGACACCATCCGCCGCGCGCAAATCCGCGAGCAGGTAGCCATCAGCGTGCAGGGAAACCAGGAGCTGATGCAAATGCCGCGCGAGGAGCGCGAGGCGATCATCAACGAGCAGATCCGCCTGGCAGAAGTGCGACTGGGACTGGATCAACCGTTCATCTTGCGCAGCTTCACCTATCTGGGTGATGCGCTGACCCTGAACCTGGGCATGGCCGAGGCGCTGACCAGCGACAGCGGCTCCAGACAGGTGCGCAACATCATCGTGGAGCGCCTGCCGTCAACCCTGGTCTTGTTCGCCACGGCGCAGCTCTTACTCTTCTTTTTCGGCGTTTTCTTCGCCCTTTCCCTCTCTCGTCAGTATGGTAGCTGGATCGATAAACTTGTCATCGCCTTCACACCGACGTCTTCTGCGCCGGCCTGGTTTTACGGACTCTTCCTCATTCTCGTTTTTGCCGGGGTGTTCAGGCTATTACCGTTCGGGGGTATGGTGGATGCGCCGCCGCCGGAGGACAAAATTGCCTATCTGCTTAGCCTGCTGAAGCACATGATTCTGCCGGTATCCGCGTGGCTGATGAGCGCTATCTTCCTCAGCATATACAATTGGCGCACCTTCTTTCTCATTTATTCCAGCGAAGATTACGTGGAAATGGCGCGGGCCAAAGGGTTGCCCGACAAGATGATCGAGCGCCGTTACATTCTGCAACCAACATTACCCAACATCATCACCCAGTTCGCGCTGCTGGTCATCCAGTTGTGGACAGGGGCCATCATCCTGGAGACGGTCTTCAACTGGCCGGGACTGGGGCGGCTCTACTTCCAGGCGATTGGTCTCTTTGACGTACCCGTTATTATCGCCAACACCGTCATCTACGCCTATCTGCTGGCCTTCACCGTGTTTCTCCTCGATTTCCTCTACGCGCTGGTCGATCCGCGTGTACGCGTTGAAGGTGGGGGACGCAAATTATGACATTCCTGAAAGAGGCTCTGGAGGATATTACAAAGTACCCGTCGGCCATAGGCGGGTTGATCATCATCATCTTTTTGTTTGGCCTGGCAGCCTACACATTGATCACCATTCCTTATGATGACGCCATACGCCTGTGGCAGGGTGGCGGGAGTGTGTGGGCAGACAACCCCAGGACGGCCTGGCCGCGATGGTATAACTGGATCACAAGTGAAAACCTGTCGGAAACGATCGTGTTGCGCAGCGATGATCCGCAGATCAACAAGACCGTGGAGCCGGCGGGCGAGGGCGTGCAAGAAGTAAGCATGACGTTTCCTGTGACGTTCCCCTATGATAGTTTTCCGCAGGAAATCATCCTCTTCGTCAATTCCAAGTACGTTACGAAGCAACCGCACATTGACCTGACGTGGATCACACCGGACGGGCGGGAACTGCGCGCCGGAAGTTTTTCTGCAGACAGGTCTTTCTCATACCGTTTCAATGAGCGTGGACTGCAACGCCGGATCGGCGGTCTTTCACCGGAGAGAGGTCTTTTTGCCGTGCCCGACTCCGACCCACCTGTACCGCTTAAGGGCAACTATGAGCTGCAGTTTAGCGGCTTCCTTTTTGAAGAAGATGCGGACGTGGATGCCAGGCTGGTGGTGTACGGAGAGGTGCACGGCATAGCGGGCACCGATCACCGCCGGCGCGACCTGAGTGTGGCCCTGCTGTGGGGCACGCCGATAGCCCTGGCCTTTGGCCTGCTGGCAGCCGTGGGCACGACGATCACCACGATGATCATCGCCGCCTTCGGCGTCTGGTTCGGCGGCATGGTTGATGCCGTGATCCAGCGCATCACCGAAGTGAATCTCATCCTGCCCTTCTTGCCGATCCTAATCATGATCGGTACATTCTACTCACGCAGCATCTGGCTGATGCTGGGTGCAACGATCGTTCTCAGCATCTTCGGCGGCGCTATAAAGCAGTACCGCGCCATTTTCCTGCAGGTGAAATCTGCCTCTTACATTGAAGCGGCGCGCGCCTATGGGGCCGGCGATATACGCATCATCTTCCGCTATCTGGTGCCGCGCATCGTGCCCCTCCTGGTGCCACAACTTGTGGTTCTGGTTCCAACCTTTGTCTTCCTGGAGGCATCGTTGGCCGTGCTGGGGCTAGGTGACCCTGTCTTGCCCACCTGGGGCAAACTGATTGACGACGCCCGTTCGCAGGGCGCGCTTTTCAACGGATACTACTATTGGGTGGTGCAACCGGCCGCGCTGCTGATGATGGTGGGACTTGGTTTCGCCATGATGGGCTTTGCCCTCGACCGTATTATCAACCCCAGACTGAGGGAACTATAGATCAATGTCAGAGAACAACACACTGCTGCGCGTCGAGGACCTCACCCTGTACTTTCGTTCCACAAGAGGCGTGGTACAGGCAGTGGACGGCGTGGACTTCGAACTGAAACGAAACGAAGCTGTCGTGATTATTGGCGAATCCGGCTGCGGCAAAAGTTCGCTGGCCCGGGCCATCCTGCGCCTCTTGCCGCGCAACGTGGCCATCTACGATGGCAAGGTCTGCTTCAATGGCAAGAACATTATGGAACTCAGCGATGAAGAGTTTCGCCGGCAAATCAGCTGGATCAGCATGTCTATGGTGCCCCAGGCAGCCATGAACGCCCTGAATCCCGTCCTTAAGGTGGGTGACCAGGTAGCGGAGCCGGCCCGCGTACATCTGCAGTTGGAGGTCAAAGCGGCCCTGGAGCAGGCGCGCTCCATGTTCCAGCAGGTCGGCGTGCCCGTAGACTTCCTCAACCGCTATGCCTTCGAGCTCAGCGGCGGGATGCGCCAGCGCGTGGCCATCGCCATGGCCCTCGTCACCCTGCCCGACCTGGTTATCCTGGACGAGCCCACATCGGCGCTGGACGTGTTGACGCAGGCCAACATCTTCAACCTGCTCAAGCGCGTGAAGGCGGAGATGGAGACCAGCTTCATTCTCATCACACACGACATCGCCACCTCCAGCGAGCTGGCGGACCGCGTGGCCGTGATGTACGCCGGGCAAATTGTGGAAACGGCGAGCGCCCACGACTTTTTTGAGCAGCCGCTGCACCCCTACTCGGCGAAGCTGATGGCCAGCGTGCCCCGACTGCGCGGGGATGCGGAACTGGAGTTTATTACGGGCCACCCGCCGGACCTTATCGGCCCACCCACCGGGTGCCGTTTTGCCGACCGCTGCCCTGACGTACACGACCGCTGCACAGAAGATCCACCAATGATTCAGAAGAAAGGCCGGCAGGTAAAGTGCTGGCTCTACGCATAGGATGCAGGTGACCGAATGAGTGAGCTGACACTACCTACACAAGATACCATAACAGAGCCGGCCGTGGGGCTTGCTTCCGACGTAAGCAAGCCGCTGCTCTCCGTCCAAAACCTGCATATATGGTACGAGCTACGAAAATGGGGCTTTGGCCATGCGGGCTACGTGCGCGCCGTAGACGACGTTTCCTTCGACCTGCCCGCAGGCAAGGCGATCGCCGTCGTGGGTGAGAGTGGCTGCGGCAAATCCAGCCTGATGAAGGCGATTCTGGGTCTGGTGCCGCCTCACAAAGGAAGCATTATATTCCGCGACCGCGACGTGGCCCAGATGGACAAAGAGGGGATGCACTGGTATCGCTCGCAGGTCGGCTACGTACAACAGGACCCCTTTGGCGCTCTTCCCCCATTCATGTCTGTGGAGACGATTCTGAACGAACCTCTGGCCATTAACGGCGTCAAGGGCGAGAAAGAGCGAGAGCGACGCATTCGCGAGGCGTTGGAGGAAGTCAAGCTGACGCCCGTGGAGAATGTCCTCAACAAATACCCGCACATGCTGAGCGGTGGTCAGCAGCAGCGCGTGGTGATTGCCCGGGCCATGATCCTGGAGCCCAAGCTGCTGGTGGCCGACGAGCCTGTTTCCATGTTGGATGCTTCGGTGCGTGTGGAAATACTCAAGCTTCTGCGCGGCCTGCAGGAGAGCCACAACCTGAGTGTGATTTACATCACCCACGACCTCTCCACCGTGCGCTATTTCTCGGAGTACATTTTCGTTATGTACGCCGGCAAGCTGGTGGAGAAAGCGAGCGTCAACCAGATTCTGTACAACGCCGGCCACCCCTATACCCAGGCGCTGTTGGAGGGCACCTCAGAACCGGATGCGCGCAACGCCAGCATTTATAAAGAGATTCCACCGGGCGAGCCGCCCAGCCTGGTCAGCCCCCCACCCGGCTGCCGCTTCCACCCCCGCTGCCCGGAATTCATGGAGGGCACCTGTGATGTCAAAGAGCCGCCGGACTTCCTGATCGAAGCCGGTCACCACTCGGCGTGCTGGCTTCACGAACATAAGTGAGTAACCTATGCAAGTTTCTCCGCGCCAGCTGATTGTGATTGGCTTTCTGCTGGTACTACTGGGTATGATACTGGCCTTCGCCATGGTGTTGCGCGTCATTCCACCCAGCTTTCTCGTCAGCTTCATCTCCTACGGCGCATCACTTTCAGGCTTATTCCTGGGTATGATCGGCCTCGCCAGGTCTGGCATAGCCAGACCCAGGCGTCCCCGGGACGAGGAGTACGACTCGCCCAACTGGCCGGACTTGCCAGGGTGAGATAAAAAAGACCCCCTCGCAATGAGGGGGTCTTTTCTTTCTACTAGACTAGAAGAAATCGGATGTCTTGGAGACATCCGAGCTCTCACTTTCAGCTTAGCCGGCGCTGACTTCCTCGTCCATGGGCACCGGCGGTTCGGCCGGTTCCAGGCGTTCAAACGTCAGCTCGCCATCCTCTTCATCGATGAGAATGTGGTCGCCGCTCTCGAACGTGCCGTTCAGCAGGCGCACAGACAGCGGACTTTCCACGTAGCGCTGCAAAGCGCGCTTCAGCGGACGCGCGCCGAAATCTTCGTCGAAGCCCTGCTCGGCCAGCCACTCTTTGGCCCGCTGCGTCAACTGAATCTGTAGCCCATGTTCGGCCAGGCGCTCGCTCACTTCCTTCATTTGTAGGTCCACGATCTGGATAACGTCCTCGCGGCTCAGGCGCTCAAAGATGATGATTTCGTCAATACGGTTGATGAACTCCGGCCGGAACGTGTTCTTCAGCTCGTCCTCAATGCGCTTGTGATTCTCCGCTTCATCCGAGTCGCGCACACCGGCAAAGCCCAGCGCGCCAGAACGGTTGACGAACGAAGTACCCACGTTGCTGGTCATGACGACGACCGCATTGCGGAAGTTCACCGTGCGGCCCTGACCATCAGTCAGGCGTCCGTCGTCCAGAATCTGCAACAGCGCGTTCCAGACATCGGGGTGCGCCTTTTC
>DATHSI010000174.1:0-5144 GCA_035464315.1 Candidatus Sulfomarinibacteraceae bacterium | reverse complement strand
CCTCCCACCGCTGCTCCGCGATCTTCTCCACCAGGTAGGCCGCCGCCACGTACATCAGGTTGTTGTACTGGAACTTCTCGCGGAAGCTGGCGTTGAACTTGAAATGCCTCATGCGGCGGATGAACTCTGCGCGCGGCACGTCCAGCCGCCAGGCGGCGAAGTCGTGGCGCGGCAGGCCGGTGCGGTGGCTCAACATGTCGCGCACGGTTACGTGCTGCGTGACGTAATCATCATCCAGGATAAACTCTGGCATATACTCCCGCACCGGCTTGTCCCACTCCAGTTTCCCCTCATCCACCAGCAAGGCCACGCTCATCGCCGTGAACGACTTGGTGACAGAAGCCATAGGGAAACGAGTGTCCTCCGTCAGCGACAGTTGCGCCTCCACGTCGCGCAGCCCATAGGCGCTTTGATGCAGCACCTCGTCGCCGCGCACAATAGACACAGCCACGCCCGGGCAATGCCATGATGCCATGGCTGCCTCAACGTAATTATCAAACTCCGCAAAGTGGCTCATTGATACTGTCTCCGTTTAATTTCGAAATAGATAAATAGCCCAGCCCAGCGTGTCACGACCGTATTGCAGATACTCCTGTTGCTGCTCGCGCTGGCGCGACAGCAGCTCCGGCACGTCCGGGTCGTCGGGATTAGCCAGCGCGTAACGCTCGCTGGCGTACCATTGCAGTCCCTCATAAACGTCCCAATCGTCCTCGCTGCTGACGATCGTGTGCAGCAGCTTCAGGCCCAGCGCCTGCCCGGTCACGACGTTTTCGTAATGGCTGCCAAAGTCATCACGCGCCATCCCGGCCATTTCCAGATACTGCGGAGCCGGCTCCTGTCGCCAATAAGGTTCACCAACCACGATTTGACCGCCGGGGCGCGTCATCTGCTGCAGGCCAGCCAGCGTGCCGCGATGTCCGTCAAAGATCCAGCTGGCGCCGAGGCACACGGTCAGGTCGAAGCCTTGCGGCGTCTCCGGCTCATAGTCAGCCCCGTCCATTTCCAGCAAGGTCACGTCGGCGTCGGCCGCGCGCTCTGCCAGCAGGGCTCGGGCATCGCGAATGCAGTATGGCGACAGGTCCACGCCCACGGCCGAAATCGCATACGCTTCCGCCAGCTGCGCCAGAAACTCCCCTTTGCCGCAGGCCAGCTCCAACACTCTGGCGTTCGGCTGCAGGCGCAACAGCGTCACCAGGCGCCGGAACTTCTCCAGGCTGCTGGGATTACAAATGGTATGCTCTGCGTGCGTGATGTCGAAGTACTTCCAGGTCTCCATGATGGCCTCCTTCAGGAGATAAGTGTGCCGGTGACATGGCCGTCAGCACCTTCGTTCAATGGCAGAAGGTCAGCGCTTGGTGTCACCGATGGCCGGCAACGACCCGTGCCACGATTGTGTGATGAGCGTCAATCTTCCACCGCAACAAGCGTGGTCGTCTGCAGTACGCCGCCTCCGGTGCCATTGTACAGCCAGGTAGCCACGACGGAAATACCGGTGACCGTCGCCATATAGAAGGGCCAATCAACAGCCCAGGCCACGACGCCCAACTCAATGATGCCCGGCGGAGCGTGCCATAACGTCCACACGACGCCGATGATCAGGCTGGACAGCAGCGCGCCGTATCGGGTCTCAAGGTGTGGTAGCGCGAATCCGCGCCAGCCCAGCTCCTCATTGCCGCTACACCTTCACCATAGCCGTTACGGCTCACAAGTTGATCGGTCGAAAGTATGAATGAGGGACGAAGCGCGGATACCCCTCGCAGCGGGAAATGCAATCATCCTCCGTTCATCCCTTCGAATGATCCCTCGATCCACGTCCCACGCTAAGCTGGAGATAACTTAACCTTACGAGGAGAGACAGATGGCG
The DNA here is from genome assembly GCA_035464315.1 of Candidatus Sulfomarinibacteraceae bacterium. Classification (GTDB taxonomy): domain Bacteria; phylum Chloroflexota; class Anaerolineae; order Promineifilales; family Promineifilaceae; genus JAAYYY01. Next base: position 3,280 of record DATHSI010000174.1, on the reverse strand, counting down.
CCCCCCTTGAAGCTAACGATGGATCAACCGGCTGAGTACCAGATCACGGCTGAGGGTCGCCTGGATCCCGAACGCGGCGAGTGGTTCAACGGCATGACCGTTGAAGTGCGTCGCGCCGGCGGTGTCGCAGTCACGGTCCTGCGCGGCTCCGTCCGCGACCAGGCCGCCCTACACGGCGTGCTGCGCACCCTGTACACGCTGGGTATGCCCCTGCTGGCCGTTCGCCTGGCCCGGCCACAGACGCCAGACATCATCGACTGCGAATCGTAAGTGAGCAATCTCTTCACAAAGCATGTCATTGCTCACTTCGCCACAGGTTGCCACAGCCTATAATCAAAAATCAAAGGAGATTCAAAATGTCTGCGCAACATCAAGAAACGTCCGAAAAGTGGTCCATACTCAGCGGCGTGCGCTGGCGTCCCGGCCGGGATACCCTCGCCGCAATCCTGTCCTACGTCCTGGTCGTGGCCGCCCTTTATACGGCGTTCCAGATCTTCACCACCGAGCGCGTGGCCGCCAACTTCATCACCTATGGCCCCATCACGCTGGCCTTACTCGGTGTCGGCATTCCTATCTTCTACACGAGGCTGCTGCGCGGCGGCTCCCTGGCCGACGTGGGCATTACCACGCGCTACCTGCTACCCAGTCTTGCCCTGGGCCTGCTCCTGGGATACGACACCTATCAGAACACGCTGGCCACGCTGAACCTCGCCTGGGGCCGCGACATCGTTCCCCTCGTAGCCATGTCACTGACCGTGGGTCTGTTCGAGGCCGTCTTCTTCCGCGGCTGGATGCAAATGCGCTTTGAGGACGCTTTTGGTCTGGTACCCGGCCTGCTGCTCGCCGCCCTCTGTTACAGTCTCTATCACGTTGGCTACGGCATGCAGGGACAGGAACTTCTCATGCTCTTTTTCCTGGGCATCACCTTCGGCGCCATGTTCCGTCTGACCAGGAACATCTTCGTGCTGTGGCCCTTCTACACACCGGTCGGCGGCCTGTTCACCACCCTCGGCGACGGGCTGACCATGCCCTTCGAGGCCACCTACGGCTTTGTACTGACCCTGGCGCTGATGATTGCCCTTGCCGTCGTGGCCGCCAGACTGGGTCGCGAACAACGACCCATGTCCAAAATACGCGAGCAACCAGCAACGTAAGCAGCAACAAAAGGAGATCACAATGTCCAGAGGACGCCTATTGATCGTCGTAGCAGGCATATTGGTAGCCTTCGCGTTGATCATCAACTTTCTCAACTTCCACGCCGCGCGCAGCACGACAGAAACGAACCATTCCCTCTCCGTCTATCGCGTTGGCGAGCGCCTGCCGGACAGCATGGCCCCTGGCTTCACCCTTTCCTTCGCCGTCAGTGGCGAAGAACAGCTGGCCTCGGCCCTCACGGACGCTTTGCAGGCGGAGTTGGAGCAACTACCGAACGTGGGGGCCGTAACCGCCGTTTCCACGTTCGAACAGAACCAGGCCGCGCCGCTACTTCTCGTAGATCTGAACACGGATCGCCTGTGGACCCCATTCTACGGGCGGGCCACCGTTCAGGCGCAACTTTTCTACGCCTATGACGGCGATGCGCCCTGGCCCCTGGACGAGGCCGTCGTTTTTGAAGTATCCCCCGCGCTGAAAGCGGACGGTCAATTTACGACCGTTGACACCACATGGGGGCTTATCTCCAAACCGGCCTACACAGACCATCTGGCCCAGGCCCTGGCGCAGCAAATCGCTGCTGCCATGCAAGACCAGGTGCTCGCCGCACCCTGACGCAACTTACGCTCAATCATAGAATTCAGGAGGAAACTAACTCATGAGTGAAGTTACCGCAGCAAGTTCAACCTCAGAAGGAGGCTTTTCGGCAAAGAGTGTCATCCGTTTCGCGCTGAAGACCCTGGCCGTCGCCATTGTACTGCTCATTGTCATGATCGTAGCCAGCAGCGTACTGCTCCCGGCGGAAACCATGGACGCCGCGCCTGAAGAAGAAGGCAACGTGATGTTGCTCCTCTTCATCATCTGCTTCGTGGACGCCCTGATACTGGCCCTCGTCATCACCCAGTCGCGCTGGCGGGGCTGGCCCCTCATCCTGGGCCTGACCTTCGCCTTCTACGGCACCAAAACCCTCGTGGGGCAGATTGAAGCCATTGTCTTCCTGACGCCCCTGGGCGAGCGCTGGGGTGCCGGCAGCATCCCGGTCCTGACCATGCCCATGGACTTCATTGTCAGCCAGATACTCATCGGCGCCGCGACCGCCATAGTAGGCATTCCCGTGGCCGTTTTCCTCTTCCGCAAAGCCAGAGCCGCGCAGGAGCCACAACCCCTGCGCCTCAATCCCGGCATTGACGCCCGTCAGTGGCTGTGGAAGCTGGGCGCGATCATCATCCTCTATGAGCTACTCTACTTCGGCTTTGGCTATTACGTAGCCTGGAAGAATCCGGTCATCCTGGCCTTTTACCAGGGCGCGGATCCCGGCAGCTTCCTGGCCCAGATGCAAAATGTGGCCACACAAACGCCCACACTCATTCCCTTCCAGGCCATGCGCGCGCTGCTCTGGACGGCATTCGCCCTGCCCCTCGTGGCCATGCTGCGCCATAAAGGCTGGGCCGGCGCGCTGCTGACCGGCCTCTTTGTCAGCGTGCCCATGAACATCCCCCACATCGTGCCTAACGCTTACATGCCCGCCGATGTGCGCCTGGTACACTTCGTCGAAACGGTAAGCTCAACCTTCATCTTTGGCTTGTTGCTGTTCTGGCTGCTACACCGCTCTCATCGCTCTCTGGTCGATCTGTTTAGCGCGACGCCTCGCGCCGGGCGTCTACAAGAAGCCGCACAGCAGTAAAACCAGTCCGATGAGCGCCAGGAGATCACCCCCGTTTTCCACAGAAGCGCAGCCCTGGCGCTTCCTGGCGCTCACACTGGGCCTGACGTGGCTCCTGGGGTTCAGCGCCGTCGCCCTACAAGGGCAGCTGCCGCCTGGCGTCGTCGTGCTTTTGGCCTACAGCGGTGGTCTGGCTCCCATCGCCGTTGCCCTGGCCCTTGCCATCAGACACGGCCCTTCCTACGCACGCGACTTCTGGCGGCGCATCATTGACTGGCGACGCATTGGCTGGCGCTGGCTGGCCGTGATTCTCCTCTTCGTTCCCCTGAAAACCGCTCTGGCGGTGCTGATTGACGTAGCCCAGGGCGGTTGGGGCATCGCGCCCGAAGAAATCTCCCGCTTGCTGGCGCAGCCACTGCTGATCGTCCCCACTCTCCTTTTCTGGCTCTTCTTTGGCCCCGTGCC
>DATHSI010000173.1:0-16203 GCA_035464315.1 Candidatus Sulfomarinibacteraceae bacterium | reverse complement strand
GAAAGCGTCCTGACCATAGAGGCCGTCGAAGCCGCTGCGCAGGATGAGGAACAGGACGGGGAGGAGCAAGAGGAGGGAGGGGATGAGGAGGGGGAGGACGCGCGCGGGGGGCGGGATGCCATCTGACCTGTCTTGCGCTTGATTGGTCATGCGCTGCCCACTTCCTTATAATGCCGTGTCACACAGAAGTCCGTAACCCTCATCCTCCCGGAGGTTGGGAACCTCCGGGAGGATGGACTAGACGGTCGTCCGCGCCTCCGGAGATTGGTTCACGATGAACCACAAGCCGCACGTCAGTGTCATCATTCCCACGTATAACCGGGCCGCCTGGCTGGCGGAGGCCATGAGCAGCGTCCGCGCCCAGACATATACCGATTACGAGCTAATTATTGCCGATGACGGATCCAACGACAACACAGCGCAGGTAGCGGCGCAGTGGGCGGGATCAGAGCCAGGGCCGGCGGCGCGCTATCTGCGCCTGGCGCACAGCGGGCGTCCCGCCGTGGCCCGCAACCGCGCTCTGGCCCGGGCCCGCGGCAGGCTGGTGGCCTTTCTGGACGACGACGACGTGTGGATGCCGCGCAAGCTAGAGCGGCAGGTGCGCCACATGCGGCAGAATCCGGACGCGGGCCTGGTCTACGGCGACGTGCGCTTCCGGCGCGCCGACGGCAGCCTCTCGGCCCCGGTGCTGACGCGGGCGCAAAAGCGCAGCGGCAATCTTTTTTCGGCTCTGCTCCGTGACTGCTTCATCTTCCCCAGCACCGTGCTGGTGCGCCGTGATTTGCTGCAGGCCGCGGGCGGGTTCGACGAAGAGTTGCGCAGCGCGGAGGATTACGGGTTGTGGTTGCGCCTGGCGCACGCCGCGCCCGTGGCCTTCCAGCCGGAGCCGCATACCATCATCCGCCGCCATCAGGACAGCTTCAGCCACCGTCACGAGCAACAGATCGCGCGCGACGTGATCCGCGTGCTGGACGCCCTGCCCGCGCGCCTGCGGCTGAGCCCGCGCCAGCGCCTGCTGCTGCGCCGCCGCCGGGCGCGGGCGCGCACGCACCTGGCGCTCCTTGTAGGACCATCTGACAGATGGTCCTACGTCGTGGAGGCCCTGCGCCTCAACCCGCTGCAAATCGCCGCCTGGCGTCTGTGGTGGCGCGGCCGGCAATGAAGAAGCGCAACCGGTTGGCGCGGGCCGCGGCGCTCCTTGTAAAACGAGTTGAAAACTCGTTCCACAGCGTGGCGCGGGACAGCGCCGTGGTGCTGGCGGGTCACGGCGCGCAGCTGGGGCTGGGTCTGATCAGCAGCGCCATCCTGGCCCGGGCGCTCGGTGCGGAAGGATTGAGCCTCTTTGCCGTGGTGGGCGCGGCGACGGCCATGGCGGGCACGGTGGCCGACTTCGGCCTGCGCGTCGGGGCCATCCGCTACATCGCCCCCGCCGCCGGCGCGACGGACCGCGGCGTGGCGCAGGCGCAAGAGACGGCGGCAGCCTATGCCCGCTGGAAACTCGTGGGCAGCGTCCTGCTGACGCTCCTCGTGCTGCTGGCGGCGCGGCCCCTGGCCCTCCTGCTGGGCCTGCCACCGCAGGCCGGGCCCGGGCTGCTGCGGCTGGGCGCGCTGGCCATGCTGGCCACGCTGCTCAGCGGCCTGGTGGGCACGTTGCTGCACGCCCTGCGCCGCTTCGGTGCGTTGACCCTGGCGCAAACGGCCAACGCGGCGCTCACCGTGCTGCTGATGGGCGCGCTGTGGCTGGCGGGCCGCCTGGATGTGGGCCAGGCGCTGCTGGTGGGCGGGATGACGGCGGGAGTCGCGGCTCTGCTGGGCTACGCCATGGCCCCCGCCGCCTGGCGCAGGGCGTTGCGCCGGTCGGTCCCCCTGGGCGGCGCGCACAGCCGCCGCCTGCTTTCCTTCAGCCGCTGGTTGTGGGTTTCCAACATCCTGTCCATCGCCGCCGTGCAACTGGACATCGTGCTGCTGAACCAGTGGCTGGCTCCGGCTGCCGTGGGCATCTATGCCCTGGCGCGCAACCTGGCTTTCAAAGCGGACATCGTCAACCAGACGCTGCACACCGTGCTGCTGCCCCAGGTGTCGGGCCTGGAGGGCCGCGGCGATTACGTGGCTTACGCCCGGCGCACGCTGGGGCGCGGTCTGCTGCTGGGAGCGCTGATGGTCCTGGCCCTGCCCCTGGCGCGCCCTTTCATTGTCTTCGTCTATGGCAGCGAGTTCGCGCCTTCCGCGCCCCTGTTCTACGCGCTGATGGCCGTGGTGCTGCTGGACCTGCTGGCCTCGCCGCTGGTGCTGCTGGCCCTGCCCCTCAACCGCCCGCGCCTGCTGGCGGCCTCTGATGGCGTGCAGGTGCTGCTGCTGGTTGCCGTGGGCGCGGCGGCCATTCCACTGTGGGGCGCGTACGGCGCGGTGTTGGCCCGCTTCATCGCCCGCGCGGGCGGCATCCTGGTGACGACGGCCCCTATTTTGCGCCAGTTGCGCCGCGGTGCAGCGCCAGCCGCAGATAGCGCTGCAGCGACTGCCCCACGCGATCCCACGTAAAGCGGCGCGCCTGCTGGCGCCCCTGCTCTGACATGCGCCGGCGGCTCTCGGCGTCGGCCAACAGCGGGGCGACCGCTTCGATCCACTGTTGCGGCTGCCGCGGCGGCAGCAGGCGAGCGGCGGGCGCGGCTACTTCGGCCATCGCCGGCAGGTCGCTGCACACCACCGGCAGGCCCGCCATCTGCGCCTCCACCACAGCCACGCCGAAACTCTCGTAGTGCGTGGGAAAGAGAAAGAGATCCGCCGCGCCCAACGCCCGGCGCACGCGGTGGGGCGCCACCGCGCCGGGAAGAAACAGGCGCGCCGCCAGCCCGGCGTCCTCCGCCTGCGCCCGCAGCCGCCGGCGCAACGGGCCGTGGCCCAGCATGGTCAGCGTCAGCTCTGGCTGCTCCCGAGCCAGCGCGCGAAAGATGTACAACAGCTCCAACACCCCTTTATTACGCTCCAGTCTCCCGGTGAACAGCAGCTTCGTAGCCTGCGGGCGCACGGTGTAGGGCTGCCGACCCAGCGCGGCGTCCACGCCGGGCGTCACCACGCCGTCGATGCGCAGCCCGTGCTGCCCGGCGTAGGTCTGGGCCACGGTGTGGCTGGTGGCCACGCGCACGGTAGAACGGTCGCGGCGCAGCCAGCGCCAGTCGATGCCGCCGGGAAAATAGGACAGATGCGGCCTGCCCGCCCCCGGGCCGCCGCGAGCGCGCCAGCGCGAGAGCAGCACCGTTTCTATCTCCAGCAGGGAAAGCGTAACGTCGCTGCGCGCCAGCAGGCGGCGGACGGCGGGGGAAAGGAAACAGGCGGCGGAGAAGGAGAGGGATTGCAACGCCAACCCCTCGCCGCGGGAGGCCACGGCGGGCAGGCGCAGCCAGCGCACAGGAAGCGCCTGCAGGTCGGCGGGCAAGGGCGCGCCACCGCGACCGGCGACGCAGGTTACCTCGTGCCCGGCGGCGGCTAACTGGCGCGCGAAGCCGGCGGCAATTGTTTCCAGCCCGCCACGCGCCCGGCCCAGGGAGGAGAGGAAAATGGCCACTTTCATGGCGACAACCGGCAGCCGGCCCGGGTCTCGTGGAGCGCGATTTCGCCATACGTCGGGAACTGCCACGTGGCCTGCACGGTGGTACAGGCCTGCAAGAAAGACCAGAACTCCTGCTGCAACTGCTCGTGGCGGCGGCTGATGTCGCCGCGCACGTTGTCGTTGACCAGGATGTGGGTCACGCCGGCCTCCTCTGCCAGCGCGGCGAACGTGGGGCGCGGCCCGCCCCGCGCCTGGGCCGCGTCCCAGCGCAGCCAGAGGCTGTTGGCCGCCAGGTAGTCATGCTGCCGCAGAGGCCACCACCAACGCTCAGCGCCTGCCAGGCGAGCGCCGGCGGGGATTTCGCCGCGCAGGGTCTGTCCCACCTGCGCGTAGGAGATGGCATCCAGCGCCCGGGCGCGCTCCCGCTGGTAGAAGACCAGCCCCTCGGCGACGATGGGCGCCAGCAGCAAGAACATGCCGAACGCGCCAAAGGACCTGAGCCGGGGGGCGGCCCACACCTTGCGGGCGGCTGCGCCCAGCAGCAGGCCCAGCAGGAGGCACAACGGGGGCAGCAGGACGATGCCATAGAGCGGCGCCTTGGTGCTGTCGACGAGGGCCAGGAACAGCCAGGAGGCGGCGCTGCTCAGCGCCAGCACGACGTCGCCCGTGTGGGGCGACCGGCGCAGGCGATGCAGCAAATAGAGCGCCGCGGGGGCCGGCGCCAGCAGCAGCAACCAGGGCCCGGCGGCAACTCGCGCCAGTTGCGGCGCGGCGCGGAACCGTTGCCCTTCCTGCAACACGTTTCGCAACAACCCGTCCACGCCAAAGGAAAGGCGGAAGCTCTGTTGCGTGCCCAGCTGGCCCACCGCGTCGGGCCAGTACGCGGCGAGGTACAGCAGGTAGGGCAGGAGCGGCAGGGCCAGCCCCGCCAGCAACCACAGGCCGCCGGCGAGGGGCGGCTTTCGTTCCCGCCGCCAGGCCCACGCCCAGAGGCCGCCCAGGATGAGCAGGATGGCCCCGGCGAAGAATTGGGCCAGCAGGGCGCCTGCGGCGAAGAGCCCGGCTGCCAGCGCCCAGGGGCGCCTGCTGTGCCGCAGCCAGAGGGTCGCCGCCAGCACGCTGAGCCACATGAAGGCCACGGCGGTCAGGTCATAGCGCGCGGTGCGCGACACCTGGAGCAGGGGAATGGTGGCCTCCCCGAGCAGCCCGGAGCGCCAGAAGAGGAGCAGCAACGCCGTGCAGGCAGCCACCGCCGGCCCGTACCAGCGCCAGGCCAGCCAGACGACGGTCCACAACAAGATCACGCCCGCGCCAAGCGTCACCCAGCGCGCGCTCTCGATGCCCGGCTCCGCCAGGCGAAAGGCGAGGGCCAGCAACAGGTGCTGGGTGGGCAGGGCCATGAAGTAGTGGCGGTCGGCGTTGAAGTAGCCGCGATACAGGTCGGAGCCGAACACGCCCTCCTCGGCCCACTTGTAAGAGGCGGACATGATCCACACCTCGTCCGCCGTCACCGGCCAATAGTTCCCCAGATTGGCCGCCGCCACCGCCAGGAACAAGACCGTGAGCGCGCACAGTCCGGAAAAAAAGTAAATGTCACGTACTTTCTGTTCTCTAATTTGTGAAATTCGTGAAATTCGTGGCAAAAGTCCCCTACCCGCCATTCACCTCAGCCCGCGGACCAATGTGCAGGGTGCAAACGCACTTGCGACAGATCGGATCCCGCGCCATGTCCAGGTCGCGACGGAAGGCGATGGCTTCCTCGGCGTTGAGGATCTCCTCCAGCGGTTGCTCGTGGATGTTGCCCAGGGCGCGGTGGAAAAAGCAGGGGCGCACCGTGCCGTCCGCTTCCACCACGGTGGAAACCCAGGGCGCGTTGCAGGTGACCGGGGGGAAGGGCGCGTCGCCGTTGAGCGCGGCGAAATATTGGCCCAGCCGCCGCAACTTGCGCGGGCTCTCGGCCACGAAGCCGCTCTCGAAATCGGCGGCGTGTGTGATGAACGTCTCCTCCAGCACCTCTTCAAAGCGCCGCGCTTCTTCCCGGCTGAGGGCCACGTCGGTCACGCGCTCCTCGTTCCAACCCTGGGGCCGGTTGAAGGCGCTGCTGGAGACGTCGGCAGCCAGGAAGGAGATCTGGTCCAGGCCTAGCTCGCGCGCGGCGTCGATGATGCGCGGTAGGTCGTGGAAGTTGCGCCGCTGTAGGACGCAACGGGCGTGAATGGGAAAGGAGCCAGATTGACTGAAGTCAATACTGCGAACGAGGTCCTGGTGGGCCTGTTGCACGGCGGCGACGCCTTCGGCCAGGCGTTCGTAGGCGCGGGGCACGTTGCGGATGGCGTCGTGCACCTCGCGGCTGCCGTCCAGGGAAATGATCACTTCGTCGCACCAGCGCACCACGTCCGCGGCGTGCTTTTCCAGCAGGAGGCCGGTGGAAAGCAGCGTGATGCGCGCGGGCAACGCCTTTAGCTCGCGGCACAGGGCCCACAGGTTGCTGTGCATCAGCGCCTCGCCGCCGGAGAGGGTGACCCACTGCACGTTCCAGCGGCGGAAGGCGTCTAAGTGTGGGCGCAGCTGCTCCACGCCGATCTCCTCTCCGTTGCGGTTGGCCTTCCAGATATCGCACATCACACAGCGGCAGTTGCAGCGGCTGTGGGGCATGAGCACCACCACGGGCAGGGTGTGGATGCGGTGCGTGCGCAGGGTCAACTGGCGTTGGGCCATCTCTTTTATTGAGGGCATGGGTCCTCCGGCGGGCGGAACTGGTAGACGGTCAGGGTTTCGGCCAGCAGGGCGCGCCGGGCCACCACGCGGCGCTCAAATCCCTGCTGCTCAAAGCAGCGCAGGAAGGCGGGCGCGTCGCCGTCGCTGGAGAGCACCAGCAGCGCGTAACCGCCGGGGGTCAGATGGCGGCCCAGCCCCTCGGCGAAGCGCTCCACCGTGTCCTCGGAGCGCCAGGCGTAGTCAAAGGGATCCTGCGGACGACCGCGGAAAAAGGGCGGGTTGAAGAGCACCACGTGGAAACGGCGCGCGCCCACGGGCCAGAACAGGTCGCCGCCCAGCACCTGCACGCGCTCTTCCACGCCGTTGAGCTGCCGGTTGATGTTGGCGCAGCGCACGGCGGCGGGATTGATGTCCACCGCCAGCACCTCGCCCGCCCAGCGCGCGGCGACGATGGCTCCGATGCCGCTGCCCGTGCCCATATCCAGCACGCGGCTGCCGGGAGGAATCAACGTCTGATCCAGCTGCGCGGCGAGGAACTCGCCGGTGCGAAAAAGGCGCGGGTTCATCACGCCGGGCAGGATCAGCAAGTCGCAGCCCAGCACGCGCTCCAGCACCAGCCGGTTGTGCCGCCGCCGCTGCCACAGCAGGTAGCGCAAACGCAGGAGCAGGCGGCCCGCGCGCTGCCACAAGGGATCCAGGGCGTTGATCATGGCTAAAATCCGGTCGTTTCCGGGCGCTGGTAATGGATCAGGCGGTGCAGGGCGCGCAACTCCAGGGGGAAGTCGTAGACGCCCAGATGGTAGCGCCAGGCGCTGACGGCGCGCAACAAACGTCGCCAGCCGCCGCTGAGACCGGGGTCGGTGGCGGTGGGGTAATAGGCGTTGAGCACCCGCTCGAAGTTGCGCACGCGCCGCCGCAGGGGATCCTTGAGCCAGGGCATGGCGCTGCTGCGCCGCTGCGAAAAGTCGCGCCACTCTTTGCTGATCCATCCTTCCAGCGTCTCGGGGAAGGCGAAACCGTTCGCTTTGGCCTGTTCGTACAGCTCGCCGGAGAGGGGCACGGGGGTGTACATGTAGAGGATCACTTCGGTGGCGGGGTTGACCTGCTTCACGCGGCGGATGAAGGCCATCGTCTGGGCCACGTCCTCTTCGGGCTCGGGCGGGTTGCCCAGAACGAAGGACATCTCGGGCACGATATTGTAATGGGCCATCTTGCGCGCGATCTCCAGCGTTTTGGCCGTGGACGCCGTGCCGCCCTTGTTCATGCGCCGCAACGTCTCGTCGGAGCCGGACTCCGCGCCCAGGAACACCATGCGCAGGCCGCTGTCGCGCATCAGGGCCCAGGTCTCGTCACTGTACTTGAGCATGGTGTCGATGCGCGCCTCGCCCCACCAGCCGATGTTCAGGTCCAGGATTCGTTCGGCGAATTCGGCCACGCGCGCCTCGTGCGTGAAGAAGTTGTTGTCGTAAAATTCCACCGCGTCCAGGTCCCACCTCTGCACCAGCCCGCGCACCACGCCCGCCACGCGCTCCGCGCTCTGCGCCAGCCAGCGCCCGTTGACCATGTTCACCACAGCGCAGAAGTTGCACAAAAACGGGCAGCCATAACTGGAGTGATGGGGCAACGTGCGCTGTCCCATAAACGTGGGCCGAATATAGCGCGCCACGTCCACCCGGTGATATGGAAAGTCAGGCAGCTCCCGCGGGTGGGGAATCGGCGCGAGCGGGTTGGTGGTGATTTCGTTGGTGTGGGGATGGCGGTAGGCGAGGCCGGGGAGGGATTGGGGCGCCGTTGGCGCTTGGGAGATTGGAGATTGGGGATTGGAGATTGATTTTTGCCGCGGATTTACGCGGAGGGACGCGGATGAAATCAACTCCGATGGGGGGATTTCGACGGGAATCCTCCCGGAGGTTTCGAACCTCCGGGAGGATGGGGGGGCGCCGTCCCCCTCAGCATCTCTCCGTGGTTCTCCCCTCTCGCCTCCGTGGTTCTCCGTGTCACTTAGTTGCTCCGCCGTCAGCATTTCCAGCAGCCGCAGGAACACCAGCTCCCCATGCCCGCGCACGACGTAATCCACGTAATCGGCGCGCAGGCAGACGTCGTAGTGCTGGGTGGGGAAGTAGCCGCCCCAGACGATGGTCAGGTCCGGGTGGCGCGTTTTCAGCTCGCGGCAGAGGGGGGTGGCGTGTTCCAGTTGCGGGCCGGGCATGACCGTGACGCCCAGCACGCGCGCGTCCGTCTCCCGCACGGCCCGGTCCAGCGCCTGCAGAGGGTCGTCCTCCAGGTTGCCGTCGATGATGCGGTAGTCGTATTTGCCCTCCAGCACCGCGCCCACTGCCAGCAAGGACATGGGCAGCACCGGCTTGCGCTGGGCGGAACTGACGGGGTTATACAGCAGTATCATGCCTGCTCCTTGGGTCCGGTTGGTAGTCGCCGCTTTAGCGGTTGCACGGCTAAAGCGGCGACTACCAACCCTCTCCATCTATTTGCACTACGCTTCCTGCGGCGCTTCCGCCGGCGCAACGTCCACCGGCAGCAGGTAGCGTTCCGGGTCCTGCTGCAAGATGCCCGCCGTGTCGCGGAAGGCCTGGTTCACCGCCAGGCGGTCGCTGGCCACGTCCAGGTGTTGCGCCGCGGTGGCCATGAGGCGCGCGGCATGTTTCCAGAGGATGCGCCGCTCGTCCGCGTCCAGATTCATGCGCCCCAGATGTTGGTACACCTCCAGCAGGCGCAGCGTAATTTTCAAGTCGCCGCCGCCGTAGCGCCGGATCTGGGTGAAAGCGGTGTCCAGGAAGGCGTCGATGGCCGGTCCGGGCGCGATCAGGCGCAGCTGGCCCTCGTCGTCATAACGATAGGGGCTGATCGGCAACCGCGCCAGGAACTTGCCGGCCAGCAAGCTGAGGGCGTCGATACACTGGATGGCCGTGCTGGGATCGTTGATGCCCGGCGACAGGGCGCGCACGGCGACATCGGATAGCTGCGACACGCCGTACAGCACGTCCTGCACCAGAGAGCGCTCCTTGGACAGGGGCACGGCGGAGGCCAGATCCTGTTGCAGCGTATCGTCATCCAGCGCCTCCGCGGGCCACACGGTGACCAGCTGCATGCCGGGCAAAACGTAATCGCCCACCGTGCGCTCGTGGCGAATGATCAGGTCGTGCGCCGTCGCCCGCCGCATCAGCAACTCGGTGTCGAAATATTGCACGTAGCCGCCTTCTTTGGCCCGCAGCGGCGCGCCGGGCTGCTCGGGCGCGCGCCCCGGCTCGCCGTGCGCCGGCGCGCCGACTTGCTTGGGAAAAAGCCGCTCGCTTTCGATCAGATTCTCGGTGCGCTGCATGATGAGCAGGATAATATTGCCCACGGAGATGGAATGCGCGGCGTGGTTGATGAAGTAGATGAAAGCGCCGGTGGAGAGCAACGCCAGCAGCAGCCCGCCGTTGGTCGCCAGCGCGGGCACGAAGGCGCCCTCCAGGCTGTCCAGCGTATCCGTGGAATGGATGGCGCGCAGCACCAGCAGGCTGTAGATGAAGGTGCCGATAAGAATGCCCAGCACGTGCTGGTTGGCCTTGTCGCTCAGATATTGGCGCAGCAGGCGCGGCGAGTAGGAGTTGGCGGTCTGTACGACGGCGACCATCATGATTGAGTAGGCGAGCGTTGTTACGGTCAGTACAGCGGTGGCCACGGCGCTGAGCATGGCCCGCGCGCCGTCGGCGCCGCTGACGAAAAACCAGGCCAGCGAGGAGCCGGCCAGGGGCTGCCACGTTTCGCCACCGCGACGGTCGGCCAGCATGAGGCCAAAGGCCAGCACCGCCAGCACGAGAACCCACAGCGCGGGGCGGAACCACAGGCTGGTGTTCAGTTCATTCCAGATATTGCGCAGTTTCATAGGCAGTCACGACCGGCTAATTGTCGCGACCCCGGCGCAACTGCGTGCTGTGGCCCAGCGGTCCGTTCAACAACATAGTCGCGCGCCAGGGTCGAAAAGTAACGGGGGAACGTCGCAGGAGGCAACCTCTTTCCCCCTTTCTTGAGTAACCTGAGAAAAAGTGTACCATAGTTTGCCGGCTGTTTGCCACGACCACAGAGTACGAGGGAGTGCGAAAATGTTGTGATCGGGCCGGTCTCCTGACCGCGCCCGCGAAGTGGCTCGGTGGGGACACCGGCCACAGCAATTCACAAATCTTTAGTGCTCCCAGAGTACGACACGCTATGCCCGACGCCACCATGAGCCCTCCATCCTCGCTCTTCACCCGCCTGCTCAGGGCGCGGTCGGTGCGCGTGGCGCTGGCGCTCTTCGTCGTGGCGCGTGTGTTGATTACGGTGTGGGGCGCGCTGGTGGCCAGCGTGATGCCGCCGCTGTCGGCGGAGGACGAGTTCCTGCGAGCGCTGGGCGGCGGCGCGCTGCCCGCGGACGAGGAGGCCGGCGCGCTCCTGGGGCCGTGGCAGCGCTTCGACACCATGCACTACCTGAGCATCGCGCGCCAGGGCTACGAGGCGCAGAACTCCGTCTTCCCGCCCCTCTACCCGTTGGCCATTCGCGGCCTGGGCACGGCGCTGGCGCTCCTGCCCGGCGTGGACGGCGACAGGGCCACACTGGTCGCGGCGCTGGTCATCGCCAACGCGGCCTTGCTGGCAGCGCTGGCCCTGCTGCACCATCTGACGGCGCGGCTGCTGGACGAGGAAGCCGCCACCAAAACGGTAGCCTATCTGCTCTTTTTCCCCACCGGATTCTTCCTCTTTGCCGGCTATACGGAGTCCCTCTTCCTGCTGTGGGCGCTGGCCTGCGTGCTGGCGGCGCAGAGGCGAAACCTGTTGTGGGCCGGGGTCTTCGGCCTGTTGGCGGCCCTGACGCGGCTGACGGGCTGGCTGCTGGTTGCGCCGCTGGCCTACGAATACGCGCGCCGGCTGGGCCTGGACTGGCGGCGACCAGAGTGGCGGGCCGCCTGGCGGCGGCTGGATTGGCAGGCGCTGGGCGTGTGCCTGCCGCTGCTGGGCACGGCGGCCTTCCTGCTGTGGCGCGCGCTGGCGGGCCTGCCGCCGCTGGGCCAGGTCTACGAGCAGTACTGGTTCCAGAACACGGCGGTCCCCGGTCTGGACGTGCTGGTCGCCGTGCGCGCGGCGCTCACCGGCAGCGGCCCGCGCGCCGGCGAGTACAGCCTGCTACTCGATCTCGTTTCCCTGCTGCTGATCCTTGTCAGCACGGCAGTGGCCTTTCGACGCCTGGGCCCGTTCTACGGCCTCTACGCCCTGGCGCTGCTCTTCTTCATGCTGCTGCCCACCTCGCCCGTGAAGCCCCTCTACTCCTTTTCGCGCTACACGCTGGCCTTCTTCCCCCTCTTCATGCTGCTGGGCGCCGCCGGGCGCAAGCCGTGGCTCAACCGGCTGATTCTGTATCCGTCGATTGTGTTGTATCTGTTTTTCAGCGGGCAGTTCTTTATGGGGGGCTGGGTGGGGTGAATGGAGATCGGTTGATTGGAGATAGGTTGATTGGAGATTGGTTTACTGGAGATTGGTTGATTGGAGATTAGCTGCTGATGCACGGCCCGGAGGCGGGCCAGGATGAACGCTGATTTTTTCTCTTTTTATCTGCGTTTATCAGCGTAAATCTGCGGCGGAAATTTTGAGTCAACCAATCTCTAATCTCCAATCCCCGATCTCCCCCATTCTTACGCAATTCAGCTGGCAGCCCCGCCTCTCACTTGCTATAATACGCAACCGTTGGATGGGTGGCCGAGCGGACTAAGGCGCACGCCTGGAGAGCGTGTGGGGCGCAAGCCCTCGTGGGTTCGAATCCCACCCCATCCGCTAAGCACAGACAAAAACTTGAGTCTACACGCAGGACCGCTCTATCAGGCGGTCCTTTTTTCTTGCGCGCTGGCCAACACAGGCGCAATTGCCCTGCCGGCTCAGCGGGCCAGCGCCTCGCTCACTTTGGCCGCCAGATCGGTGACCGAGAACGGCTTCTGCAACCAATCCACAACGCCCTCTTCCAGCAGCGTGCGGCCCTCGTCTTCCAGGGGATACCCACTCATGATGATCATACGCGCCCCGGGATAGCGCTCGTGCAAGGCTTCAAACAGCTTCAGCCCGCCCATTTCCGGCATCACCAGATCGCTGAGCACCAGGTCCACCTGCTCTTGCTCGCATACCTTCAGCGCCTGCAGGCCATCATTCGCCGACAGCACGTGGTAGCCCAGGGTGCGCAACGTCTCTTCCACGGCAAAGCGCGCCACATCCTCATCCTCAACGACCAGCACCGTCGCCTCCACCGCCGCCTTTGGAGCGTGATCGATGTCCAGCGGGACCGCTTCCTGCACCTGCGGCGCGTCATTCAGCGCCGGCAGGTAGATGGTGAACGTGGCCCCCTGGCCCGGCTCGCTGTCCACCGTAATGTACCCTTCGTGCTGGCGCACGATGCCGTACACCTGGGCCAGCCCCAGGCCGCTGCCGTCGCCGGGCCCTTTGGTGGTGAAGAAGGGCTCGAAAATGCGCGCCCGCGTCTCCGCCGACATACCTTCGCCGCTATCTGAGACCGCGATGCGCACCCAAACGCCGGGCCCCATGGCGGGGGAGGGCGGCGGCGCGTCCGGCTCCAACTGCAGGCGGGAGAGAGACACCGTCAACGACCCGACGTCGCTGATGGCGTCGCGGGCGTTGATGGCCAGATTGGTCATCGCCTGCTGCAGGCGCGTGGGATCGGCCAGAACAATACACTCGGACCCATCATGTTCCATGTGCAGCGAGATATTCTCGGGCAGCGTGCGCTCCCACAACTTGAACAGCTCCTCGAGGAAGGGTACCATGTCCAGCTGCCCGCGCTCCATCACCGAACGGCGACTGAAGTCCAGGATTTGCCGGATCAGCTCGATGGCGTGATTGGCCTGAGCATAGATGACGTTCAACCGCCGGCGCTCTTTGTCCGACAGGTCGGCGCGGCGCTGCAATATCTGGGCGTAAAGCACAATGGAGGACATAACGTTATTGAAATCGTGGGCGATGCCCGCCGCCAGTTGCCCCACAGCAGCCAGCCGCTCCTGTTGCTGGTTGACCTCCTGCCTGCGCCGCGCTTCGGTCACGTCGCGCACCACAAACACCCAGCCATCCGCCTGCCCATTGCGCACGACGGGATGCGCCGCTACTTCCAGATCGCGGTGCGCCGGTTCCTCGACCACCAGGGAGGCAGCGTAGCCGGGCGGCAGCGACAGAATTTGCTCCAGGGGTATCTCTCCGACCCTGGTCAGACGCTGGCGCTCGCCGGCATTCGGCCCATTGAGCAGTTCCAAATAGGTCTGCGCCGCGGGGTTGGCCAGCACAATGTTCTGCGCGGGATCCAGGAGCATGAGGCCATCGGTCACGGAGTCCATAATCGTCCGCACCTGCAACGCCTGCGCTTCCAGCTGTTCAAAGAGCAGGGCGCGTTGAATGGCCGTGGCAGCCATATCGGCTGCGGCGCTCAGCAGGCGCAGCTCGAACTCACTGAACGGCTGCTCGCGCATCAGCCACAGAGCGCCAATGGTTTTGTCCCGCGTGGACAGCGGCAGGCAGGCGCCGGCCACACCGCGGAAGCGTTGGGGAAAGGCGGAGCCTTCCTGGCCCAGGTCGTCGGTCACGAAACGGCGCCCGCTGTGCACGACCTTCGCCGTGAAGCTGCGACCGGCTTCCATGACCGCGCCCTGAATCTCGGTATGCCGGCCCAGAACATGCTCCAGGCGCAGCGCCCCGTCGGAAGCGTCGTAGAGGGCAATGGCCCCGGTGCCCGCCTCCAATATGGACAGAAGCTGGTTGAGCAGCACCGCCTCGATCTCCTCGCGACTTTCGGCGGCGCGCAGGGCGTCGGCCACGGCGGCAATCGCCTCCAGTTCTTGCTCATGTTGCCGTTGCGCGGTCACATCACGGGCAATGCCTACAAGACCGGCCGGCCGGCCGTGGCGGTTGCGCACCAGCGAGACGGTGCTGTGTCCCCAGAACGCGGTCCCGTCCTTGCGCCGCAGGCGCAACTCACCGCTCCACGCTCCACTCTGCAGCATCTGTTGCAGGAGGCTTTCTCCCCTTTCCACCTCCTCCGCCTGAATGATGAGCTCGCTGACAGGTCGGCCCACGGCTTCTCCGGCCGTGAAACCGAATAACTCGGTAGCGCCCTTCCCCCAATAAACGACACGCCCTTCAAGATCCATGGCCACCACCGATTCGCGCACGCTGTTCAATAGTTGGGCCTGGAAGCGCAACCGGGCCTCGGCCCGCTTTTGCTCGGTAATGTCGCGGACGATGCCCGAAAAACCGGTGAGGCGGCCCGACGCATCGCGAATGGGCGAGACGCTGAGCGACACCAGCAATCGCCGCCCATCCTTGTGCTGGCGCACGGTGGTGAAGGTCTGGGGGTCGCCGCTGGCTGTGCGAGCCAGGGCGGCGAACGCGGCCATCTCCTGCTTGCGCTCCGGGGGGGCAACGAAGCTAACGGGACGGCCGATGGCCTCTTCAGCGCTATAGCCGTACATCTTTTCCGCGCCGCGGTTCCAACTGGTAATGGCGCCGTCCGGATCAATGCCCACGATGGCGTCCTCTGACTGTTCCACGATGGCCGCCAGCTGAGCGCGGCGCTCCTCGGCGCGGCGTCGTTCAAACTCAGCGCGCACCATGCTGGCCAGGGCATCCAGCGTGCGCCGTTCCTCATCCAGAAAAGGGCCGTCGTCGGCCTGGGGACGCTCTTCGCTGTAGACGACTTCAATCAGGCCCCCGATGCCTCCCACGTCAAACGTTGCCCGTTGAGACCAGGGCGAGGGTGCAAAACCAGCCGTTTGCACGTCCAGCGGACCGCACACGACGCGCGCCGACGTGATGGATGGATATTGCCAGGCCGGGGGAATCAGGTCCACCAGCAACTGTAGCAGCTTCGGCAGCGGTTGCCGGCGCAGGCTGAGCAGATGGCCCGCCTGGTGCAGCAACGTGAGCTCCTTGATTCGCTCGCGCAACTCGTAGAGGGCTTCTTCGCGCTCTTGCTCCACCGCCTTGCGCGCGCTGACGTCGCGCATCATAAAGAGATGACGTCCGGGCATGATGTGGGCCACCGCCGAGTATTCCACGTGACACGACTGGCCATCTCGAAGCTGTAGTCGTCCTTCCCCCCGCACGTCCCCTTCCTGCTGCAACTGCTGCCAGACGGCATCAAATCGCGATGGCTCGCGGCCTAATGCCGCTATCGACAGACCTGCCAGTTCCTCATTCTCCTGTTGGAACAGGTCAGAGGCGGCAGGGTTGGCATCCACGAGACGGGCGTCATCATCGACAATGACCAATGCGTCTCCGGCGCCTTCGAAAATGGCGTGGAACTTCTGCTCGCTCTCGCGGAGCGCCTGCTGCGCCTGGTGCAACAGCAGCGGCTTCTGTCTCTCGAAATCGACGACGGCGTCTACCTCGCCGGCAACGAGCGCCTCGATGGTCGATTCCGCCGCCGCCAGTTTTTGCTCCAGCTGCCGGATTCGCCGTTGCGCATCCTGTAGCGCGCGGTTGTGACCTGCGCCCGGCTCTTTCATCGCCGGTCCACGTGTGGTCTGCTCCTCGCTCATCTTTCTCCCTGCTTGTGGTCCAACGTGGCCAATACCCGTTCGCTGTCGCTCAGATCGCCAATGATGTGCAGCAGCGGGCCGGGCGCCAGCCTCAACAGGGTCGGCGTGACGATAATGCCTTCCTGCAAGGCGAGGTCCGGCTGTTCAAAGACGTCAATAATCTCGATCTGGCAACGATGATCAAAGTACTGGCCGTTGATGCGTTCCAGATTGGCCCTGGCCCGCTGCGAATTGGGCGCGTTGCCCGCCACGTAAAGGCGCAGGACGGGCGGCCCGTCTCCATCAGGGGGACGGCCTTTTTCAGATGTGCTCATCAGCCACCGTCCCCTACGTTATCCGTATCGCCGGACGCCCCATGACGCAGGCGGCGGATGG
>DATHSI010000172.1:0-40752 GCA_035464315.1 Candidatus Sulfomarinibacteraceae bacterium | reverse complement strand
ATGTTGCCGCGCAGCACGCAAGAGCGACGGCGCGAGCGCCTGTTCCCCAGCGGGCGCACGCAGGAAATTTCCCGTCTCATTGGCCGCAGCCTGCGCAGCGGCGTTGTACTGGAGGCGCTGGGCGAGCGACAGATCATCGTCGACTGTACCGTACTACAGGCCGATGGCGGCACGCGCACGGCGGCCATCACCGGCGGCTGGCTGGCAATTGCTCTGGCCCTGCACCCGCTTATCGCTGCCGGCCAACTCCCTTCAGATGTCCTCAAGCGGCAAATCGCGGCCATCAGCGTGGGCCTTGTCGGAGGCGAGCCGCTGCTGGACCTCGCTTACGAACAGGACGTCGCCGCGGAGGTGGACTTGAACGTGGTCATGACCGCCAGCGGCCAACTGGTAGACGTGCAGGGCACCGGCGAAAAGGCGGTCTTTTCACGCACGCAGCTTGACGAACTACTCACACTGGCCGAGCATGGCATTCAGCAACTGGCGCGCCTCCAGAATGAGGCGCTCAACGGCCAGTAGTACACGTGAATGTCCCTCTGCCGATCACTTCTCAACCACCTCGTAGAAAGCAATGTCCTATTTCAAAGAAGAAGCACAAACGCTATTTGAAGAGTTAGTCCACTGGCGACGGCATCTCCATCGCCATCCCGAACTGGGATTCCAGGAAGAGCAGACGGCGGCGCTGATTGCCGCTGAGCTGCGGGACCTGGATATGGAGGTGCAGACCGGCATCGGCCAGACAGGGGTCGTGGGTCTCCTGGGTGGGAGTAAGCCAGGCCCAACCGTCCTCCTCCGTTTTGACATGGACGCGTTGCCAGTGACCGAGGAAAGCGATAAGCCCTACAGGTCGCAAAACGAGGGCAAAATGCATGCCTGCGGGCACGACGGCCACGTCGCCATGGGGCTGGGCGTTGCGCGTCTGATGGCCCGCCGGCGTGACGAGCTGGAAGGCAACCTCAAGTTCGTTTTCCAGCCGGCAGAGGAAGGGTTGGGCGGCGCTTTTGCCATGATTGCCGATGGCGTTCTGGAGAACCCGCGGCCCGACGTGGCCCTGGCCATGCACCTGTGGAACCATCTGGATCTGGGCCAGATTCGCGTGACGTCGGGGCCCTGTATGGCGTCGTCCAGCGTCTTCACGCTGGCCGTCGAGGGCCAGGGCGGGCACGGCGCAGCGCCGCATAAGGCAACCGACCCGGTGTTGGCGGCAGCGCACATTGTGGCTGCGCTGCAGAGCATCGTCAGCCGCAATGTCGATCCCCTGGACAGTGTCGTAGTCACCGTGGGCCAGTTCACAGCCGGCTCCAACTTCAACGTGATCCCAGAACGGGCGTTATTGAAGGGCACGGTGCGCAGTTATGATGCCGAGACGCACCGCCTCATTTACAGACGTATCCTGGAAATGGCCAGAAATATGGCTACCGCCTTCGGCTGCCAGGCCTCAATGGAGACCGTGGCCATTGTGCCCGCCGTGGTCAACGACGAGCGCGTTGTCGGGGTGGTACGTGAGGCAGCCGCCGACATAGTTCCCGTGCAGAATGTGGTAGACGGGCGGGACATGGCGTCTGAGGACATGGGCCACATCCTCGAGGAAGTTCCCGGGTGTTATTTCTTTGTCGGCTCTCGCAACAAAGAAGCGGGTCTGCACTATCCGCATCATCATCCCCGCTTCGACTTCGACGAACGGGCCATGATTAACGGTGTGGCTGTCATGGCGCGGGCTGCGGCTGAATACGTGTTGCCAAGTGCAACATAGGGATACGTGTTGCCAAGGGCAACATAGGGACACGTGTTGCCAAGGGCAACGTAGTAAATAAGTACTGCAGCGAACGGTAGAAGGCAGAAACGCCAGGGTCGTTCACTCTAAACGTTGGTTAAACGTAGGATGGGGCGACTCGCCGGAGCGGCACAACTGTGTTAAAGTCTTTCTGGAAATGCCCAACAGTGATCTCGAACTGGAACAACGCCACTTCGACAAGACAGAAATTGGCAGATCATTTTGGGTGGAGCATATTTAGCCGTTCGCCTCTATACAAGCGAAAGCGACTGGCCACCAGAGAAACATCGTCCACAAGGGCGGTGTTTTCATGCCGCCTGCAAGGCGCGCCTGCCAGATGTGAATGGCAATCTGGTGTGCCAGGAACAACGCATGAAAGATGAAAGGACAGACTGCACGTGTAGTCTATCCTTGAGTGGTTAAGTTTTAGGACGGAGCTAATTACACTATGACAACGTGGGCCATCATACCGGTAAAACCGTTACGCTACGGAAAAAGCCGCCTCTCGCACATTCTCTCGCCGGACCAGCGGGCGGAACTCACTACGGATATGCTGAACCGCACCCTGCAGGTGCTCAATGACGTCTCGGGCATTTATCGGACGTTGGTCGTCAGCCGTGATACCGCCGCCCTGAAAATAGCGCGCCAACACGGAGCCCTCACCTACGGTGAAGGCGAAAAGCAAGATCTGAACCTGGCGCTGACCAGAGCGGCGCATATCGCCTCGGCACAAGAGGCCAGCGGCATCCTGATCATTGCCGCCGATCTGCCGCTGATTACGGTCGCCGATGTTGAAATGATGCTGGCAGGCATTGCGCCGACGATGGCGGCTTCTCGTGCTCGTGATTACACGAACGGATCGCTTTCCTTCCACGCACAGCGTGCTGTTGCCCTGTGCCCTGACCGCAATGAGGACGGAACAAACGCCCTTTACGTCAGTCCGCCAACCGGATTCACGTTCAGCTATGGCGATGGCAGTTTTAAGCGGCATCTGAAAGAAGCGCAGCGCCTTGGCATGCGCAGCCGCGTCGTTCATGCTCCTGGTCTCAAGTTCGACCTGGACACTGAAGATGATTGGCTCACCTATCAGGCGCTGGAAGGGAATCTAATGCAGGCGGAAGGCAGCCACTAAGAGCGCCATCCGTCCAAGAGAGAAAGCACGGGCGCTGCAGGCGAATCAAGCTGGCAGCGCCCTTTTTGTCTCCGGTCACTCGCGCAACAAACGACACCCATGGCCCCCCTGACCCATTGTCGCTGCGATTTCGTTCTGGTAGACTTCCAGTATCATTTGCGCTGGCGGTGCGCAGGCCAGTGAGACAGCCGCCCGCAAGGAGCAACGGTGACACAACGACGATTGGTGTATAAGAGACAGTTAAAGGCTGATCTGGGTCGCCACCTGACGCTGCTGGCCGGTTTCGTAATCATTATCAGCCTCATAGCGGCCTGTGGCGGCGGCAACGACGACGCTCCGGCGGATGATGGAATCGGCGACGTCGCGCCTGCCGGCGGCACGGCTCTGACCTGCAGCCAGGAGTGCGCCGATCGCGGTCAGTGTGGCGAAAGCACCGACCGCGGCACCGTGGTCTTGCTGAACCTGGAGCAACCCGCCGTGATGGCAGCCGAGCACGATCTTGCCGTGCCGGCAGCAACGGCGGTCAATGTTGTGGAAGAACGGCTGGTGACCGTCCTGGAGACCGCTACCGGCGCCGAATTCCAGGTTCCCTTCTACCGCGTGTTTGTCCCCGAGCGTAATGTAGAAGCCTGGGTCGCTGGCTGGTGTGTGATCAATCCCTAATCAGAAATCACTCTGGAGCAGTTAAAAGATGCGCCTCGAAAGACAGAAGGAACAAGAGCTCGCCCAACGGAAGGGGTTCGCCTCACGCACAATTGTTCAAACCATCTGGCTGCTGATCTCGGGCGCCATTGGTTATTTCGTCCTGCGCTGGCTGTTCGATGCCGGCACACTCGAATACAATCTCTTCTACAACACTCTCGGCATTCCTCGCGCCGTGCCCGAGGAAGTGATATTCGCCGGTCTCATCCTGCTGATCGTGATTATCATGCAATTCTTCCTCATCCTGGGCTACGCTTTCGCCAGCCCCGCGGGGCGTGAGCGACCGGGCACCCCATCGCCTTACTCTAGCAGCTACGATCCCATGCAAGACGACTACCGCCACTGATTTTTTGGTGTCGAAAGTAACGGCCGTTGTGCTGGCTGCGGGTAAAAGCCGGCGGATGGGAAAGGGAAAAGCCAAGCAGTTACTGCCCTGGGGAGACACTACCGTTCTGGGCCAGACGCTGC
This sequence comes from Candidatus Sulfomarinibacteraceae bacterium, assembly GCA_035464315.1. Lineage (GTDB taxonomy): Bacteria > Chloroflexota > Anaerolineae > Promineifilales > Promineifilaceae > JAAYYY01. Next base: position 36,676 of record DATHSI010000172.1, on the reverse strand, counting down.
AGCAAGTGCGCCAGAGCCAGGTTGAAGACGTGCTCGTGGTCACGGGCCACGAGGCGGACAGGGTGGCTGCGGTGGCGCGCGCGCATGGCGCACGCGTCGTGCACAATCCTGATTACGCGCGCGGTGAAATGCTGTCTTCGCTGCAGAAAGCGGTATCCATTCTACCCCCAGAATCCGATGCGGTGTTGGTGGTCCTTGCCGACCAGCCTATGGTAACGTCCCAGACGTATGATACAATAGTGGCGGCGTATGATCGGGGCGGCGCTACGCTGGTAGCGCCCGTCTTTGAGGGCCAACGCGGCAACCCGGTGCTCATCGGGCGCGCCCTTTTCCAGGAATTACTGGCTCTGCCGTATGGAGAAGCGCCGCGCGCCTTGCTGCGCCGGCATCCTGAGCAACTGCGCCTGGTTGAGGTGGAATCGGACGCTGTCCTGCGCGACCTGGACAGGCCGGAGCAGTATGAACGCCAGCGACCGGGCGACGATTAGAAGGGATTGGATGACAAAATGAGCGATCTTTTCGATAAAATCTCCGATAGCAACGAACTGGACCGCATGCGGCGAGAGCGCGCCGAAGAAGATTGGCGCAACGCTGTGGATCGCATCATTGACGAAGCACAGCAGAAAGGGGCCTTTGACAACCTTCCGGGCCAGGGCAAGCCGCTCAAGCAACACAAGAATCCACTCACCGGCGAGCGTTCGTTGGCCCATGAACTGCTCCAGAACAACGACTACACGCTACCCTGGATCGCCAATCGCAACGAGCTCCTTGAGAAGATCGAGGCTTTGCGCGCCGATCTCCAGGAAGAGTGGGCCTATTACCAGATGGGCCTGCAGACAGCCGTGGGCCCTGCCCGTGATGAGCTACATGAGGCCTGGCGCGCCTACGTGCGCCAATTTGAAGCACGCCTCATCCGCCTGAACCGCAAGATTACGAGCGTTAACCTCACCATTCCCGCGGGAAAGCTAGAGGTTATGAAGCTGAGTCTGGACAGAGAGCTACAGCGCGTCGGCGCCAGCAGGTAGACCTTACTGCTGCGCCGCGTACCACGCCTGTAACAACGCCTCTTCCCGCTGCGGGCTCAGACCGGCCCGCCACTCGCGGTCGTCGGGCAACGTCTCGGCCCAGGCCATGGTGTCTGCTACCGTCTCCTTCAGGGGGCGGAACGTCAGGCCGCTAGCTACGGCATGGCTGACATCGATAGCGCCATAGGCCAGCCCCTCGTCTCCGGGAATCCACAGCGGCAAATCTACGAAGGGCCGCACCTCCTGCTGCAGCAGAAAGTCCTCGTCAACCCACTCAAATTTTGCCGTGCTGTGACTGTAGGCGCGGCAGGTGGCCAATACCTCACCCATGGTCAGCCTTCCCTCGGGCCCCGTGGCATGGTAAACGCCGGATTGCGCTTCTTCCAGCATGGTCACCGTCCACTGCGCCAGATCGCGGGCGTCGATCAACTTCACCGGCCTGGCGGCGGTGCCCGGCGCCAGCACCTCTCCCCCGCGGGCCACACGCACGGGCCAGTACGTGAAACGGTCAGTGGGATCGTGGGGGCCGACGATCAGGCCGGGCCGAATGATCAGCGCGCGCCTCCCAAAGACCTCCTGCACTGCCTTTTCACACAACGCCTTGAGGGCGCCATATGTCTCGCCCGTGACCTCTTCCACGGTCTCGTCCTCAATCGTAGCCAGCGGCGCGCTCTCATCCGCTTCCATGGGTAGCGGATCGGCGTAAACCGAGATTGACGAAATAAAGAGATAGCGATCCACAGCATTTACCAGCAGCTCCGCCGAGTCGCGAACGACGCGCGGAACGTAACCGCTGGTATCCACCACCGTGTCCCAACGCTTGCCGCGCAGCGCCTGTAAATCGCCGTCACGGTCGCCTCGCAGCGTCGTCACGTCCGGAAACAGATCGGGGTTGCTCTGACCTCGATTGAACAACGTGATCTGGTGGCCCCGTTGGCGGGCAACCTCCACCATGTGACGGCCCACAAAACGGGTGCCGCCCAGAATCAGGATGTGCATCTTTCGCCTCCGTTACGCTCGTTGAACAGATTTGTGTCGTGAAAATCGTCTCTTTGCCCTGTCGCGCCTTTAGTATAGCGTTCCACACCCAATCATGATAAAAATGGAACCCGGCGCGTCAAATGGTTCTGGAGGTGGGAAACAGCAATGGAAGTTACGGTCAGACAGGGCAGCATTGAAGCCGCGGAAGCGGATACGATCATTGTCAATCTGTTTCAGGGCGTCACACAACCGGGAGGCGCCACCGGCGCTGTGGATCGAGCGTTGGGCGGCGCTATTAGCGATCTGATTGCGGGGGGTGACCTGAGCGGAAAACTGGACGAAGTGACCGTCCTTTACCCGCGCGAGGCCATTCCTGCCCGTCGCGTGTTGGTCGCTGGGCTGGGCGAGCAGGATAAATTCGAGCTGGAACAGGTACGCAAGGCAGCAGCGGCGGCCATCCGCAAGGCGCGCGATCTCAAGGCGCGCCACGTCGCCAGCATCGTGCACGGCGCGGGCATTGCCCGACTTCCTGTGCCGCTTGCCGCGCAATCAGTGTTGGAAGGCACCCTGCTGGCCATGTACCGTTTCCAGGGTGGCGCAAAAGAAGAAGAGGACCGGCACGACGTTGAAACCTTCACTATCGTTGAGTTCGACGACGGAAAAATGGCACCGATTTCGGAAGCGGTGGAAACGGCAAGGGCGATCATTTCCGGTGTCAGCCTGGCGCGCGACCTGGTCAACGAACCGCCCAATGTGGCCACCCCCACGCGACTTTCGCAGGCTGCACGGCAGATTGCCCAGGAGCATGGGCTGACAGCCATCCTCGGCGACCGCGAATGGGCCGCCAACCACAATATGGGCGCCTTTCTGGCCGTGGCTCGCGGCGCAGGCGAACCGCCGCACTTCATCGTTCTGGAGTATAACGGCGACCGCGACGACCTGGATACGATTGTAATCGTGGGGAAAGGGATCACCTTCGACACCGGGGGCATTTCTATCAAGCCCAGCGAAAACATGGGCGACATGAAGACGGACATGGCCGGCGCTGCTGCCGTGCTGGGCACCATGAAGGCCGTGGGGATGCTCAATAACTTGCCGCTGCGCGTGGTGGGCATCGCTCCGTGCACCGAGAACATGCCCGACGCGCACGCCTATCGTCCCTCCGACGTAATCACCGCCAGCAATGGCAAGACGATTGAGATCATCAGCACAGATGCGGAGGGCCGCATGATCCTGGCCGACGGGCTGGTCTACGCCGGGCGCTACCGGCCGAAGGCCGTCATCGACCTGGCGACGCTGACCGGCGCTGCCGTCGTGGCTCTGGGCCAGAATGTGGCAGCAGGCCTCTTCAGCACTGAGGATTGGCTGCGCGAACAATTGGTCACCGCCGGCGCCACCACCCACGAACGCGTCTGGCCCCTGCCCCTGTGGAGCGACTACGAGGAAAGCTTGAAATCTGACGTGGCCGACATGAAGAACAGCGCCGGTCGATATGGCGGCGTGGGCGCCTCGGCCATGTTCCTTAAGGCATTTACCGACTATCCCTGGGCGCACCTGGACATCGCCGGCGTGGCCGCCCACAAGAAAGGCAATTCATACATTCCCGCCGGCGCCACTGGTTTTGGCGTGCGCCTGCTCGTGGAATTCCTGCGCAACTGGCGCGCTGATTGAACCAAACGGCTACTCCAACTGACTGCGTCAACCGCTTGACCCAGATTTAGGAGGAACGTTAATGACTGTTCCCACCCCTCCGCTGACGCTTGGCATCGAGGAAGAGTACCAGATCATCGATCCCGAAACGCGTAACCTGCACTCCTACATTTCGGAGTTTCTGTCGCAAGACGCAAAACGCAGCCGGTTAGATATCAAACCCGAGTTTATGCAATCGCAGGTGGAAGTGGGCAGCCGGGTCTGTCGTGATGTGCAGGAGGTGCGCCGGGAGGTGAAGCGATTGCGCCGCGCCGTATTCGAGATGGCCGAGGAGAATGGGCTGATGATCGCCGCCGCCTCTACTCACCCCTTCGCCCACTGGGACGAGCAATCTATTACAGAGGGCGCTCGCTACCGCGAGCTGCTGGACGACATGCGCGCGGTGGCCCGTCGCCTGCTCATTTTCGGCATGCACGTACACATCGGCTTCGGTCACAAAGATGACCCCGAATTGAAGGACCTGATGATTGAAATCATGAACCAGGCCCGCTACTTCGTGCCCCACCTGCTGGCTCTGTCCACCAGCTCCCCTTTCTGGCACGGCGAAAACACAGGGCTCAAATCGTACCGCAGTATTGTGTTCGAGATGATGCCGCGCACGGGCATTCCTCACTCCTTCAACTCCTGGGCCGAGTACAAATCGTACGAGAACACGCTGATGAAAGTCGGGTCATTTGGCAAGCGCGACCCCGTGGCCAAAATCTGGTGGGACATCCGCCCGCACCCCACCTTCGACACGCTGGAGTTTCGCATTGCCGACATTTGCACGCGGGTGGAAGAAGCGGTGTGCATCGCCGCCCTATTCCAGGCCATCTGCGCCAAGCTGCTCAAACTGCGGCGCAACAACCTCTCCTGGCGTCGCTACCGCCACATGAACGTCACCGAGAATAAGTGGCGCGCCGTGCGCTACGGCATCCGCGGCGAGCTGATCGATTGGGGCAAGGAGGCCTCGGTTCCTTTCGAGGCGCTTATGGAGGAGCTGTTAGAGATTCTGGATGACGTCGTCGACGACCTGGGCAGCCGCAAGGAAGTGGAATACGTGCGCACCATTCTGGAAGAAGGCACCAGCGCCGATCGCCAGATCCGCGTCTATCGCCAGCACGGGGGCGACGACAACCGCGAGCAGGCGTTAAAGGCCGTCGTAGATAACCTGGTCCAGGAGACGAAAGAGGGTATTTACGATTGAGGGGCTAGGTCGCGCTAGAATGCGCAGTAGCGGAATTGTCCGCCGATTACCGTCCCGGCGATTTCCGCCTCCAGCAGTTCCTCCGGCGCAACGTTGAAAATGTCGCGGTCGAAGATAGTGAAGTCCGCCAGCTTCCCGGCGCGCACCGTGCCCTGATGCGCCAGCTGGCCCGACGTCTGCGCTGCAGCGACCGTGAAGGCGTGAATCGCCTCCTGTAACGTCAACCGTTGCTCGCCGTACCAGCCTTCAGGACCGGGCGCGCCGTCCGGGCGGCGGCGGGTTACCGCGGCGTAAATCCCGGGCAGCGGGGCGATGGATTCGATAGGCGAGTCAGATCCGAAGACCAACAGCGCGCCGCTCTTCAGCATGGTGCGCCAGGCATAACTATACTGCCCTCGATCTCCCCAGTAGCGGTCGACCATCTCCATGTCCGCCGTGGCGTGGCTGGGCTGCATGGACGCGATCACGTCCAGTTGCGCCAGCCGCTGTTGATCGGCGGGATGCAGCAACTGTACATGCTCGATGCGGTGACGTAGTCGTGGGGCGATCTGCCCTGCCTCTCGCCGCGCCCGCTCCTCCTCGTGCAGCGCCTCATAGACGTCCAGCACGTCGTGGTTGGCGCGGTCGCCGATGGCGTGAATGGTCAGGCTGAGGCCGTTTGCGCTGGCTTCGCTGGCGATGGCCATCATCTCCTCTTTGTCCGTGACGGCGATGCCGCGATTGTCCGGCTCCCCTTCGAACGGTTCGATCATCAGCGCCGTGCGCGGGCCCAGCGCGCCATCCGCAAAAATCTTGATGCCGCCGACGCGCAGCCACTCGTCGCCGAAGCCGCTGCGCAACCCCAGGCCCACAGCGTGCTCCAGGCGCGAGGCGGGGATGTTCTTCACCGCTCGCAACCCCAGTTCGCCATCCAGATGCAGCGTCTGGAGAGCCCGAAAACTGGTGCGCCCGTCAAAATCGTGGATGCCGGTCAGTCCCACTTTCCAGCAGTATTCCTGCGCCGCGCGCATGGCGTCCGCCGTTTCTGACGCCGTCGCCTCCGGAATCTGCTCGCGCACGAGATCCATGGCCGACTCGAACAGGATGCCCGTGGGCCGGCCCGATTCGTCACGCTGGATCTGCCCGCCCGGCGGGTCTGGCGTGTTGGCGTCTACGGCCGCCAGCTTGAGGGCGCGGCTGTTCACCCAGGCCGCGTGCCCGCTCTTGTGGGTCAGAAACGCAGGGAACGCGCCCGTCACAGCATCCAGGTCCGCGGCAGTGGGAAAGCGCTGCGCCTCCCACAGTTCTTGCGTCCAACCGCGCCCCTGCAACCAGCGCCCCTCCGGCGCCTCGGCGGCGGCATCGGCCACCCGGCGCAACGCCTCCGGCAGCGATGGCGCCTCAAAAAGGTCTATCTGCAACCTGCTTAGCGAAAACCATTGGAAGTGAACATGGGCGTCGACCAGACCCGGCGTCAGCGCACGGCCTCCCAGGTCAACCAGCTTCCCATCGGGCGCAAGCAACGCTTGCATGTCCTCGTCCGTGCCTGTGGCAAGAATGCGTCCGTCGCGCACGGCAAGGGCCGAAACGAGCGGCTGAGCCGCTTCCATAGTGTAGATTCGTCCGTTGGTGAAGACCAGGGTGGCTGACATATTTTCTCCTACTTGTAAGCAACAACGCCAAAGGCGCCTGGTTCGTCCACCACACGCCGGAATCCGGCTGCTGTCAGGCGCTGGCGCACGCCACGAGCCACGCCGGCGCCGGAACGGCTTTTCAGGTCGCCAATATAATGAAATAAGCGCCCGCGCGAGGTCATGACGCGGAACAGCTCGCGATAGAAATCCTCGCCGTACAGATGACCGGCAAGGCTGAAAGTGGGCGGATCGTGGAGGACGCGGCTGAACTCGCCGTCCGCCAACGTCTCCACTACGTCGAAAGAATCGCCAATGTGGCGGCTGATGCGCGGGTTGTCGAAAAGCGCCTGCGACCAGGGGTTAAGTCGGCAGATCTCCTCCACCGTGGGATCCAGTTCGATGGTCGTCACCGTCTCCGCCGTGCGCCCTGCTTCGATGGCTGTGTAACCCAGACCCATCGCCGTGTCCAGCACGCGGCCTTTCAGCGGTGCAATCGTCTTTACTTTTTCCCTGGTGTCCTGCACCGGATCTGTTCCTTTGATGCGGTGCATAGGCAACCCGGAGATAAGCATAGTGGGCGCCGCCGCTGTGGGATACAGCGTGTAGGCGCGGTTCAATGTCTCGGAGAAAGATTGAATCTTGTACGCCTCCCCCTCCTCTATCAGAAAGCAGGCCGACTCATTTCCGGCAATTTGCTCCAGAATTGGCCACGCCAACAGTTGCCCATCGGGCAGCGGAAGGCCATTGCCGGTCAGTGACAGCGTTACGGACGTCAGACCCAGATCCAGTGAAGAGGCGGCGCCTTCCAGGCCCTTTTCACGAGCCGCCAGCAGGGGCCGCGCCTGAAAATGGGAAAGGACGATGAGGTCGGTCACGCCTTACGCCGCCGGGCGGATATAGCGCATCGCTGTTTGCGGGTCGCTCAGATACTCCACGCCATCCTCAGTCACCAGCACGTCCTCCTCCAGGCTCATGATACCCCGCTCTGGAACGACGACGTGTAGTTCCAGGGTGAATATGTTGCCCACTTCCACGGGCAACTCGCACACGCCCTCATAGCGCTCCCAACGAGGCGCCAGCACCGTGGCCCCGTCGTGCGCCGTGCGACCCAGCAGGTGGCCGAAGCCGTGCATATATTCAGGATAGCCGTGCTGCACAATGCAGTTGCGCGCCGCCTCGTCCACCTTCCAGCCCGGCGTGCCCGGCTCCAGGGCCGCTTCGCCGGCCTTAATCGCGCCATAGACCACGTCAAAGGCGCGTTGCACTTCCGCCGGCGCCTCCGTCTCGCCTTCGTCCAGTACATACCACATGCGCTGCAGGTCTGAACAATACTGGTCTTGCTTGACGCCGAGGTCCAGGTGCAGAGTGTGTCCCCGTTCGAGGACCACGTCAGCCGGCGCGGCGTGGCCAATGGCCGACTCTGGCCCGCAGGTCACGATGGGATTGTACGGGTTGGCCCAGGCGTAACCGAGGCCCATTTCGTCGATGCGCCGCTGCACGAAGGCTGCGATCTCCCGCTGCGTCATGCCCGGCTGCGCGACCTGCTCCACCTCGTCGAACAGATCCTGCGTCGTGGCAATCGCCTGCCGCACGCGTTCCACCTCCGTAGGGCTCTTGCGCCCGCGCAGGGCGCCAATGACGCGTTGGGCCGAGACCAGGCGCTCGACGTAAGGTGTGTCTCCCAGAATACGACACAGGCTGAGGTACATGCCGTGCGAAAGGCCGTCCGCGGCCACGTCGCTCATGGAGTAATTGATGGCGATCTGGCGCGGTTGCAACTCATCCAGGGTCGCGCGCAGGGCATCGCCGATCCCTTCGTGATAATCAATAACCTCCTCGTAGGCGCCCACGTTGCGCACGTTTTCGGCATCGAAGTGACCGACAATCGCTTTGTGCCGGCCATCGCGGCTGAGCAGGAAGGCCGACTGCCAGGTCATGTCCATATCCAGGATTAGCTCCAGCGCCGGATCAGGTGACAGCGAAGTCTCGCGCACAAAAGTCAGCCAGAGGTCTATGTCGAATTCGTTCAGGATTTCTGTGGCCTGGGCCACTTTTTCTTGAATCAATTGCGAATCATTCATCGTTCGCGCTTCTTGTCCTTCTCATTGTCATAAAGTAATGTTACAGGGAAAACCATGGCGGGACTCAGGAGAGACACAGAGGGCGTAGAGAGAACTGATTGTCTCTGTGGTCCTCCGCGTTTCCTCCGTGCAGCTCTGTGTCACATTCGATCAGTTCCAACTCGTTCTACAACTGCGACAGGATCAGAGGGCCGTCGTCGGTAATGGCAATCGTGTGCTCAAATTGGGCGGAAAGCGAGCTGTCTCGAGTCACCACCGTCCAGCCATCCTCCAGCAGGCGCCATTCCGGGCCGCCAACGTTGATCATCGGCTCAATGGTGAACACCATGCCCGGTCGCAAACGCGGCCCGCGACCGCCGGGTCCCACGTGGGGCACGGACGGTTCCTCGTGCAGCGAGCGGCCCACGCCGTGCCCGCCCCACTCGCGCACGACGCTGTAGCCTGCATCCTCAGCACGCGCCTGAATCGCCGCCCCAATCTCCGTGAGGCGCTGGCCCGGTTGCGCAGCAGCGATGCCCAGATCCAGACACTCGCGCGTGGCGTCCAACAGGCGTTGCACCTGCGGCGCCACCTGGCCCACGGCAAAGGTCACACAGGCATCACCGCACCAGCCGTCCAGGCGCAGGCCGATGTCAATGCCGATAATATCGCCGTCTTGCAACGTGCGTTCATTGGGCAATCCGTGACAGATTTCTTGATTAACCGAAGCGCAAATCGTCCCCGGGAAAGGAGGGTGGGTGGGCGGCGTTCCCCGGTATCCTTTGTACAAAGGTTTCGCGCCCCGGCTTTCTATGTACGCTGTGGCCAACCGATCCAGGGCCGATAGGCGAGCGCCCGGTTTAATTTCCTGTTCAATCTCACGAAACGTTTCCGCTACCAGCCGGTTTGCCTCGCGCAGCGCCTCGATGTGCTGCGGTCGTTTTAGTTTGATACCCATATACCTGTGCTCTTCGGGATTAGGCGCACTCAATCGCGCACGATGGCCTCGTAAATGGCGTGCAATTCCTCATCCGAATAAAAATGAATGACGACGCGCCCCCCTTTAGATCCTTTCTGAATGCTCACCCGTGTTCCCAGCGATTGTTGAAACTGGGATTCCAGCGCCACCACCTCAGGAGGCGTGCGCTGTTTCTCGCGGCTGCGCGGGCGGGCAGCGGATGTCAGCTTGCGCACCAGGGCCTCCGTCTGTCGCACGCTGTAGCCCTTACGGATCACCGTGCGCATGGTGTTCACGCGCATCTCCTCTGTGGGCAAACCTAACAGAGCGCGCGCGTGCCCCCCGCTGATCTCGCCGTTGACAACCGCCTCTTGCACCCGCTCCGGCAGCTCCAGCAAGCGTACCGTATTGGCCACCGCCGGGCGGCTCTTGCCCACGCGCTTGGCCACCTGCGCCTGGGTCAGCCCAAACTCATCGATCAACTGCCGGTAAGCCGCAGCTTCTTCCAGCGGGTTCAGATCGGCGCGCTGGATATTCTCGATGAGGGCCAATTCCAGCATGTCCTGGGGCGAGGCTTCCTTGACCAGCACCGGCGCCTGCTCCAGCCCGGCCCGTTGCGCCGCGCGCCAGCGCCGCTCGCCGGCAATGAGCGTGTATCGCCCATCGCCGTTGTCGTTAACGATCAGCGGCTGAATCAGGCCGTGCTCCTCGATAGATGCTGCCAACTCATCCAGAGCATCCTCGTCCATGTGGCTGCGGGGCTGGTGGGGGTTGGGAACGATGGCCTCCAGCGCCACACTGCGCAGCCCGCCGCCCTCTCGCTGCTCGTCGGCGTCGTCACCCTGTGGAATCAGCGCACCCAAACCCCGTCCCAATCCGCGTCTCTTGCTCATGGCTTTCTTTCCTTTGCCTTCTGGGGAACGCCATCCCCTTTCAACAGTTCGGCGGTCAGCACACGATAGGCGACCGCGCCGGGCGATGAAGGCGCGTAGACGTTAATCGGCTGCCCATAGCTGGGCGCCTCACTCAAACGCACGTTGCGCGGGATGATCGTGCGAAACACCTTCCCAGAAAAATGCTCGCGCACTTCCTCGACCACCTGGCGGCTGAGGTTGGTGCGCCCGTCGTACATGGTCATGATCATGCCCCGAATCTGCAACCCTTCGTTCAGGTGCCGGCGCACCATATCGAGCGTCTGCATCAATTGCGTCAGCCCTTCCAGCGCCAGATATTCACATTGCACGGGAATGAGCACACCGCTGCGCGCGGCGGTCAGAGCGTTGATGGTCAACAAGCTCAGGCTGGGCGGGCAATCGATCAATACGTAGTCAAACCGGCCGTCGGCTGCTTCCAGCGCCCGCTTCAGGCGATACTCCCGCGCCATCTCACTGACCAGTTCCACTTCGGCGCCCGAAAGATCGGGGCTGGCAGGCAGCAACCACAATCCCGGTTGCTCGTGTTCCACCACCACGTCCTCAAAGCGCGCCTCACGCATCAGCAAATCGTACGTTGAGCGTTGCACTTCGGTCTTTTCGAATCCGAGACCCGACGTGGCGTTCGACTGCGGATCCATGTCCACAATGAGCACTCGATGGCCATTCCCGGCCAGGAACGCGCCGACGTTGATCACGCTGGTGGTCTTGCCCACGCCCCCCTTCTGGTTCACTACCGCATAGATCTTCATGACGCCCACAACCAACTAACCTGCAACCTGCAATCCGCCAACCTGAAACATCCCATCACTCCTCCACCGCTTCCAGGCTCAGAATCTTCGCCGGCAAGTCCGGCTGTTCCACAGAACGAGCGGCAATCTCATTGGCGAAGCGCGCCGCTTCCCAGGGGTTGCCCTTCGTCTGGTAGAGACGGATGAAGAAAGCAGCAGCGAAGATATCGCCGGCGCCCGTTGGATTGACCTCCACCGCGCCCGGTGCAGGGAAATGGCGCTGCTCCTCCGCCAGAAAGACCGTACAGCCGTCGACCCCCTCGGTCAGGACCAACAGCCGCGACCAGCGCCTGAACTGTTGCAACATCGCCGCATTCGGCAGATCTTCCATGCTGAGGACAACGGCAGCGGCGCGTGGCAAAATCTGTCGCGCCTGAGGCCAGGAACGGGGCGTCACGTTACCCATTGCATCCCACTCGCGTAACCATCCCTGGGGCGTGATACAGATCAGGGCCGTGCCAAAACCATTGACCAGCTCTGGGTCAACTTCACCGGCGACCGGCCCCAGGTGTACGATGGACGCCCGCTGCCACTCCCGCGGAACGGCTTCGGCCGTCAGCGGCGCAGCCACACTGTGCACCACCTGTCGCCTGCCGGCGGGTAGATAGACATTTTCGAACGTCGTCGTCTCCGCTGCCGGCACCGATTCCACGGCGACATCCGGCAGCGCTTCCTGCACATCGCAGTCCGGCCCGGCGCTGGTCAGAACCGCCGTGCGACAACCCAACGCCTGCGCCGTACGTCCCGAATAGGCCACGGTGCCACCGATGGTATAGCCGTCTACCGCGAGGTCGTGCGTTATGTGTCCTATCGCCAGATAATCAATCACGTGGGAGTAATCTTTTGATCGCGGTCAGGGGAGAGTGACTGTGCACAACAGGCGCACTGCTTTGCAGCGCCAACCCCTGTCCTTCATTAACAATTGCTGTTGGGCAAAGTTGTCCTCAAGGAGCCATCACAGCCGCCAGCGGACCGTGCCTGAGTATACCGCGGCGTACGGTGACTGTCACGAATGTATCCCCGCCAATGGGTGTGTGACAAAGGGCGCGCTAATCGGCACACAGAGCATGTTGCACCGTGCTCTGATCAGGGCTAAGATGTGCATACTATGCTCAAGCGTCTATTCGGCCAGCGCCCGCTGCTCACCGTTCCCCAGATTCTCGTACTGCTAGCCGTAGTCGCAGGCTTGTTCATCGCTATCGATCTCAACCGGCGCGCGGAGGCCGGGCGGCTGGTAGGGGTTGGCGAAGGCGACCTGCAGGCTGAGATTGACGTGGAGAGCACCCGCCAGGTCGAATTGCGGGCTACGGCGACTTACGTCCTTAATGATGGCTATGTCGAAGCGTATGCGCGCGGCGAAGGCGGCTATCTCTTGCCAGGCGAAGTGCGCGTCGTGCCCCTTTTCGTGGAAGGCACCCCCTCCCCTACTGAAGTCCCCCCGCCTACGCGAGATCCCGCGATGGACGCAAAGCCCTGGCAGGCCTGGTGGCGGCTGCTGACAGACGCCCCACAACCGCGTAGATAACCCCTTTCTCCCATTTTCATATCCCCCACCTAGACCATAGACTATGTGATGTAGGCTGGGTACAGCTCGCCAACAGACAATATCGTACTGTAGGTGTAGGACGGTGGAACTATTTGCCATCAATCTGCTGCTATGTTACCATACCAAAATCAGAGCTTTACATATTGTAAGTTCCGTCGTACTTCGGGCGTCAGGAGGAGTCCCGAGGAGTCGCGGAGTTCGGTGCCGACGTAAAAGCCTGAACTCACTTCGTGCCAATTGCTCAAACAATTTCATAAAAGTAATCAAGGAATAGAATTATGGGCCGTCGCGCAATAGCCATCCTTTTACTGGTAGGTGGTTTGCTGTTGCTGCTAGTCGTAGCCGGCTTCTTCTTGTTACAGGGGGATCAACCGGCGGATGAAACAACACCTGCTCCAGTAGCCGAAGAAGATGTGACACCGGGTGCAGAAGGAACAGCAGTACCCGAACCATCTACGCAGGAATCACCGCCTGCCATGGTCGAAGTGGTCGTTTCTCTACAGACCGTACCCCGTGGCTGGCAAATGACTGAAGCCGAACTGACGACCGATTTGAGGCGCTCTGAACTTGTCGGAGACAACGTGATCACCGACATTGACGACGCCATTGGCAAGTATGTGCGCACAGACGTCTTTCAGGGCCAGACCCTGACCAGAGACGTCCTGGTGAACGATCTGACACTTGCGGGCGTGGAGGAGTACGGGCCGTCTTCACTGATTCCGGAAGGATCCGTGGCCCAGGCGGTGCCTCTTAATCGCCTGTCCAGCGTGGGCTATGGCCTCAGTAGCGGTGATCTCGTCGACGTAATGATTACCTTCCACATTTCCGAGGTAGATCCCGAATTCCAGACGTTGCTGAGAAACAGCGCCGCTTTCCTATTCGAAACCCCTCCCGGAGAAGAAGGCAGCGATCCTACACTAAATATCTTACTGCTGGACCCATTTGGCCGCTTCGAGACGCTGGCCGATGGTTCGCTGGCCTTTATCACGCCATCTGAGGATCAACGCCCCATGCGCGTTTCGATGCTCTTGCAGGCGGCCAAGGTGATTCAGGTCGGCCCCTGGACGCCGCAAGACGGTCCGCAGGTCCCTACCCCGACCCCGACGCCCGATCCAGAAGCCACGCCCACGCCGGAAGCGGGCACCGTTCCCACGCCAACGCCGGTACCGCCTGACGTGCTGCTCCTGGCGCTGTCGCCCCAGCAACAGCTGTTGTTGCGCTACGCTATCGAAACGGGGGCCGACGTGGACTTCGCGCTGCGTAGCGTCGAGGACGGCCAGTTGTTCAACGTGGAAAACGTGGACCTCAACTACCTTCTGTCCCGGTTCGGCATCGAGGTACCGCTCGATTATGAATACACCGCCGAGCAACCTGCTCTGGTCACCGTAACCCCGACGCCAGAAGGCGGCGAAGGTGGCGGGCAGTAACAGGATATTGAGGACGAACCTGAAAGGTTAAGGAAATTCACTATGCGCCCAAGAACGTTTATCCTGATCATCCTGGTCTTGCTTCTGGCTGTCGCCGCCATTGTCGGATTCCTTGTGTTAGGCGGCAACCTGGATGTGGCTGGCCTGCTGAGTGGAAACGGCGCGCCTACCGCGGAGGAAACGACAGAAGACGTCCCCGAAGTGGTGCAACCGGCTGCCACAGCGACCCCCACCGTGCGCTTCGTGCCCGTGGTCGTGACCACGGCCGAGGTCCCTATCGGCGCGCGTATCGAAGAGAGATACCTGAGCATTGAGATGCGACCGGAGACCAACATCGCCGTCCAGGCCAACTATACCTTCAGCGAAATAGAAGAGGTCGCCAATCGCATCGCCCGCGCCGACATCTCCAGAGGACAGGCCGTCCTCAACTCCATGATCGCGCTCAGCCCAACCGATCTGGCGGGCATAGGCTCAGATCTTGCCCTTTACGTGGACCAGGGCAACGTGGCCATGGCCGTACCCATCAATCGCTATACAGGCGCGGCATACGCCATGCGCCCTGGCGACAGGGTGGACGTGCTCATGAGCCTCAATTTCGTAAAGATCGACGACGAATTCCAGACCGCCTTGCCCAACATCGAACGGCGTATTAATCAGGTAGCCTTGCAGGATGGGCGCAGCTTCCTCTTCGACTCAATTGCGCAGGGCCGGCTGGAGTTGATCCCCACCGTCAATCTCGTCCCAAGCATCGGGCCATCAGGACAGTCGGCGTGGCAATACGGTGATATTCTGCAAATCCCACGCCGCGTGACGCAGTTGACGGTTCAGCAAGCCGAAGTGCTGTGGGTGGGCACCTGGGAGCTGCCGGGATTGGAGATCGAGGCGCAACAACCGGCGGCGCAACCGACTCCTGTGGCAGAGGGAGCGACCGATCAGGAAGAGGGCGCCGCTGCTGCCCGCGCCTCACAGGCTGAGGAAGAGGGCAGGCCTCGGGAAGAACGGCCGGACATGATTATTTTGTCGATGCCGCCCCAGGACGCGTTGGCTCTGAAATGGGCCATGGATCGCGGCGTCGACCTCAATCTGGCGCTGCGCGCCCAGGGCGACAGTAGCGTCTTCGCCACCACCAGCGTCAGCCTGCCGCAGCTCGTGGAACAGGGTGGCCTGACTATCCCGGAACGCGCAGACAGCGACGTGCATCCACGCGCCGACGAAGTGGACCCGCCCGAACTCTCTCCGCTGCCCTGATAAGGGACGCCCTGGCGAAAGCGCCCGTATCGAAGTATAAAAGAGTCCCTGACCGGACCGGTCAGGGGCTCTTTGGCTATAGGGAGTAACGTTGTGACGGAGCAAACGGCCGACAAATACGATCCTACAGAGTATGAGCGCCCATCCGTAACGGTGGACGTCGTCATTTTTTCCTTGATTGAGGACCAGTTGAAGGTCCTCCTGGTGAAGCGCAAGCGGTGGCCCTTCGAAGGATGCTGGGCCATTCCCGGCGGCTTTGTCAACATGGATGAGTCCCTCGAAGACGCAGCAGCGCGCGAGCTGGCTGAAGAGACTGGCGTGCGCAACGTGTACATGGAGCAACTGTACACCTTTGGCGAGCCCGACCGGGACCCGCGCACCAGGGTCATTACCGTGGCTTACTTCGCCATCGTGCCCTCGGACGCTGTAGAACACGAGGCCGGAAGTGACGCCGCTGAGACGGGCTGGTTTTCGGTAGAGGACCTGCCAGAGTTGGCCTTCGACCATGATGAGATACTCGATTATGCGCTGACCCGCCTGCGCTACAAGCTGGAGTATACGATGGTCGGCTTCGAGCTGTTGCCGGATGTATTTACGCTGTCAGAACTACAATACGCCTATGAGTTGATACTGGGGGAGCCGCTGGATAAGCGCAACTTCCGGCGCAAAATTTTGGCGGCTGACATTCTTGAAAATACGGGGAGAAAAAAGCGAGAGGGGGAAGGACGGCCGGCCCGTCTTTATCGCTACAAAGAAAATGCTGTTGCAGAGGTCAAGGCCCGCCGGCTATTTCCCTAAGCTGTGTCATCGCTGGTTACCCACAGCGATTTAGTTAACTCCACACCAAGCACAACCTCATCACGCCCCACACGCAGGCGCATTGGCCCATTGAAGGGCGCGCGGCCCACGATGGAAAACTCTGCACCCGGCACCAGGCCCAGGCTGGCGAAATATTGCAAACGCTCGGGATCATCGGTGCGCACGCGACTGACGGTTCCTTTGTGACCCACGCCCAGGTTCATAATGCACAGATCGTCTATGTCAGGCAGGTTTCCTTCCTTGTCTGGAATAGGCTCCCCGTGCGGGCAACGGATAGGATTGCCGGTCATCTCCGCCATCCGCTCGCTGATCACATCATTCAGTCCCTGCCCCAACTGGTCGGCCTGCTCGTGTACTTCATCCCAGCGAAAGCCCATGACGTCTACCAGGAAAACCTCAAGGAGCCGGTGGCGGCGCAGTTCGCGCAACGCCTCTTGCTCCCCATGCTGCGTCAGCTCCACCCCCTGATAAGGAATGTGCTTAACGTAGCCGGCGCTCTTCAGGCGCTTCAGCATGCGTGGCACAGCCGGCGCAGAAACGTTCAAACGCTCGGCAAGGCTGGTTGTGCTGACTGTTGGTTCATACTCCTGTAGGCGGAATATCTCCGCCAGATATTCGCGCATGGCTACGCTCGGTTCCATGGCCTATCTCCATGCAATGTTAATTATTATCATATTAATAATAATAAACTATATTAATAATAATACCCTATGTTGGACGCTCTGGACAAGCGAAGCGAAAAACAGGCGAGTGACGCTCTTTTCGCTTAAAGACAGAATGCGTTAGAATCAATTTCTGCCTGATAGTAAACTGGAGAACAAGTCCATATTATGCCCGAAACAATGGTGCGCTGCCACCAGTTAGAGAAATCGTTTGGCGACGTTTCCGTCGTTCGCAAAGTGACCTTTACCGTGCCCACGGGCCAGATACTGGCCCTTCTGGGGCCCAGTGGCTGCGGCAAGACAACGACCCTACGCCTCATCGCCGGCTTCGAACCGCTTGATGCCGGCTGGATAGAGATCGCGGGAAAGACCGTAGCCGATGAACGCACACACGTGCCGCCGGAAAAGCGGCGCGCCGGCATGGTCTTCCAGGATTACGCCATTTTTCCCCATCTCACTGTGGCGCAAAATATCGCCTTCGGACTGAATCGCCATCCGCTCGCCGGCGAGCGCACGGAGGCTATGCTCGATCTGGTGGGGCTGGCAGGTCTGGAGGAGCAGATGCCACACGAGCTTTCAGGCGGACAGCAACAGCGCGTCGCGCTGGCGCGCGCGCTGGCTCTGGAACCGGCTGTCCTGCTCATGGATGAACCGTTTTCGAATCTTGATACGTCGTTGCGCCTTCAGGTGCGCGCCGAGGTACGCCAGCTCCTGAAGAAGAGCCAGGCCACTGCCGTCTTTGTCACACACGATCAGGAGGAGGCGTTATTTATTGGGGACCGCGTGGCGGTGATGAACGAGGGGCGAATTGAGCAGATCGCCACACCTGAAGACGTATTTCTGCGCCCGGCGACGCGCTTTGTGGCGGAGTTCATGGGCCACTCTGACTTCGTAGGGGGACGCGTGACGCAAAGTGGGGTAGAGACCCCTCTGGGCCTGCTGCCACAACGACTCTCTCTGCCTGCAGATAGCAAGGTCGAAGTGCTCGTGCGTCCAGACGACGTGGAGATAGCTGAGGCAACGAATGGGGAAAGCAGCAACGCTCGAGTTCAGATGCGCCAGTTTGTGGGCATCGCCAATATCTATCACCTGCGTCTGAACGATGGAACGCTCGTACGCAGCCGGCAGCCACACACCAGATTATTTGCCGAGGGGCGAGAAGTACGGGCGCGCTTTACAGACGAGCATCCCCTGCCCTGCTTTCATGAAGGACGCGCCATTTACGGCTGAGGCGGACACGCCAAAAGGAAAGCTCCTGCCGCGGGCAGGAGCGTGGAAAGGCGACGACCGGATTCGAACCGGTGAATAAGGGTTTTGCAGACCCCTGCCTTACCACTTGGCTACGTCGCCGTAAACAGATCCGGCAGGCGCCAGGCCTGCCGGTGATTAGAGCGGGCGATGAGATTCGAACTCACGACCTTCTCCTTGGCAAGGAGACGTTCTACCACTGAACTACACCCGCAGGACAATTATGATTGTAGCATATTTTGTTAAAAATGCCAGGACCCAGACTCGAACTGGGGACACCTGCATTTTCAGTGCAGTGCTCTACCAACTGAGCTATCCCGGCTCGCCGCACAGACCGTACAACATACACCTGAGAGTGGTCTGTAACGTACTCCACACCTGAAAGCGAAGAAATTCTATCCAAACTACCCCTCTCTGTCAAGTTATCTAACGTATATTTTTCTTGCCAGGCCCCTGAGTTTTAGCTATAGTCGACGGGAGGGGAGTGGTTGTGTCCCGGTGGATGCCCTGGTCTTCAAAACCAGTGGCCGGTCGCGCAGAGCGAGCGGCGGTGGGTTCGACTCCCATCCACTCCCGTTAGCCCCAATTATCCCCCCGTGTTAATAGAGTTTTAAGAAGCTTGGCTCACAGTGGGAAACTTCCATAGAATAGTCGTCCCTTGATCACGGTCGTGCATGGGCCGGTGTAATCAGCGCACTATAGGGTCGAGTCAGTGCTGTGATTCGGCTGTGCCAACACTCTGCCGCCAGTGGATTCGCGCCGCTGTTACATTTTTCCCATCACAGGATTGGTCCATGTGGGCTACGATCAACAATGTAACATCGTGCTGTTCAACAGGAGTTCTCATGAAGAGGTTTGCCCACATGTTTGATGATTGGAGCCCTAAGGATTACAACAATTTATTGACCATTTTCCTCGCCAGTGTGTTCGGTTCGCTGGGCACGACGGCCTTTATGACCTGGATCACCACAGACGGCCAGGCCATGGCCTGGCCCGAACGGCTGCTGCTTAGCCTGGGCGCCACGATTATCTACGGGGCAATTGTTTTGCTCACCTTCTACATCTTCTCGCCACAGAGTCGGCCGGCGCTCAAACGTCTGCTAACACGGCAGGACTGAGTCGCGGCGAGTGGTCGGTTGCCACGAGCGCGTTGAATGCACAGTTCAACTCACAGCAATGTGACACGCCTGCTGCTGTTCTTATTGGCAGCCGCCTGGCTCTTACCGTTTCCTGCCTCGGCCGCTGAGCGAGGCCAGGATGGTCCCAACAGCGTGTATCTACCGCTGGTGAAGAGCTCCGCGCGGCACAGTTGCGACATTTCCGATACGACCTTCGGTACTCTGCGCATCGCGTCACCACCCAGCGACATCGCGGCCCACGCCCATCCCGACCTCAATCTTGCCATTCGCGGCTACAGCGACACTGAAGCGCCTCTGGAGCTGGTGCAATACGATGGTCCGACGGATGACGCGGCGCCCCAACTCGAGGGTTTCTTTAGCCCCGCTCGCCTACCCGACTTCAGCCGCGCCTACCACGTGAATAACTGGGACTGGGAGTGCGATTGCCCGGCCGGACCCATCAGTGAATGGCCCGTGACACTGTTGGGCATGGAGACCGCCCCGCGCGAACTTCTCTATGTTCCGGACTCAGGGTACGATATTGGCGGCGGTTATGAAGTCATGGTCCTGTACGCCAGTAGTAATCGCATCACGCTCAAGTATACGGTGGAAGACAATGTCGTCATTGGCTACACGCTGCACATAGAGGACATCTGCGTGGATAGCGAGCTACTGGACCTGTACCGGGAGATGGACGCCGCCGGACGCGAGCACCTGCCCGCGCTCCGCGCCGGGCAGCCCTTCGCGCGTGCCGATGGCCAGCAGATCAAAGTGGCCGTCCGCGACAGCGGCGCCTTCATGGATCCGCGCACACAGAAGGATTGGTGGAAAGCGCACCCCCTGCCCTGAACGCAAATAGCAGCCGGGAGAAGAATTGAAATCTTCTCCCGGCTGCCTGACTTTCTTAGCAGGTTATCTTAACCAGTAAGGTTAGGATGAACCACCAATCGAGTTCCAGAACTCCTCGACTTCCGCGCCCCAGTCAACGTCAGGAGCGATGCCGTTGTCCCACTCATCGAAGTCCACGGTGGGCGCATCGGTCAGAGTGTCCTCATCAGCGTTCACGATGAACGCTTCGTCGGCCTCGCTGAATTGTAGCTCGCTCCAGGGAAGGGCAACGGTCGTTTCGCCAATACCCAGGAAGCCACCGACATTAACGATAGCGTAGACCACGCGACCTTCGGCGACGTTCACAACCAGCTCTTCAACCTCACCCAGGTCATCGTCATTCTGGTTGATCAGGTCATAGTCAAACTCGCTCGCCTGCAGCGCCTGACCCTCGGCGACATTAGTCGTCGCGTCCAGATTCAGGTCTGCCAGGTTCACCAAATCACCTTCCGCGTTCAGAATGTCCACGTCCAACTCAGCCATCGTTTCCAGCTCAGTCTGTTGACCGAGGTAAACAACGACCAGTTCATCGTCGGCCACATCATCGGCGCCAGTCGTCAGCTCGGAGGCGTGCTGAACCTCTACCTGATCCCAGGTGACGGCCACGGTACGAGCCTCATCCAACGCCAGGTCTAACAACAGATATTGGACGTTACCCTGCATATCGAAGAGAACGTCACGGACCTCGCCCAACTCGGCGCCATCCTGACCGGCGACGGTCAGGTCCAGCAGAACATCGCTGCGAACCATCTGCGTCTGCGTCACGGTCGCGCCAGTCTGGGGCGTTTCGTCGTCAGCCGGTTCGGTTGCTTCTGGCTCCATCGTAGGAGTGGCTTCCTCTTCCGGCGTCTCTTCCAGCATCGGGGTTTCTTCCACCGCTGCCGTCTCTTCAATCAGAGGCGTCTCTTCCTCAATCAGCGGTGTTTCCTCCGACATAGGGGTGTCTTCGAGGAATGGGGTTTCCTGGAACTCTCCGCCAAGCGGTTCTGCCGTCTCCTCTCCTTCTTCGGCGCCACAGGCCACCAGGGCCATAACCGCCACAGCCAGGAGCATCAGCAGAATGTATTTTTTGCCCCTTTGCTTAACAATACGCATGTTTCTCTCTCCTTTCACTCAATCTACCAATACCAGGCAAGATAACGTCCAGACACGGCAAGCATCATCACTGTGTGCAGCCTGCCCGGCCGCAGTCCTGCTTTTCACACTCAGAGAAGGATAGTGAGTGAGACGGAGAGATAATATGGGGACAAACCCTAATATTAGCTGCAAAAAGGCCCCATCGTGCGGAAAGAGGAAAGGCCTGCCAGTGACGGCAGGCCTCTTTGTCGAACCAGATGGGATGTACTGAACAAACTAATCGTAGCCTAAGACATCTACCACGGCGCGCACGGCGTCAGCCGAATGGTCCAACATCGCCCGCTCTTTCTCGTTGAGCTCCATCTCGATGATGCGCTCCACACCCTGCCGGCCAAGCACGGTGGGCAAGCCGATAAACAGATCTTCGTATCCGTATTCGCCCTCGGTATAAACAGCACAGGGGATCACGCGCTTCTTGTCTTTTAGAATTGACTCGACCATGATGGCCGTGCCTGCCGCCGGTGCATAGTACCCGCTATAACCCAGAAGGCCCACGATTTCTCCGCCGCCTTTGCGCGTGCGTTCGATGATTTCATCCAACCGCTCCCTGCTCAGTAGTTCCGTGACGGGAATGCCGGCAATGGACGTGTGGCGCGGCAGCGGCACCATCGTGTCGCCGTGCCCGCCCAGCACGATGCCGTGCACGTCTTCCACGCTGACGCCGAGTTCATCGGCGATAAACGTCTTGTAACGGGCCGTGTCCAGCGCCCCCGCCTGTCCGATAATACGCTCTCTGGGAAATCCCGTCTCCTGCAACATGACGTGGCACATGGCGTCCAGCGGATTGGTCACCAGCACCACGATGCTGTCCGGCGCGTATTTCTTGATGTTCTGAGCCACTTCCTCCATTACTTCCTGGTTGATCTTCACCAGTTCGTCGCGGCTGGGGAACTTGCCCGTCTCGGGATCTTTCTTGCGCGGCACGCCGGCGGTGACCACGACCACGTCTGAGCCTTCAATAATCGCCGAATCGTTGCTGCCACGAACGCGGCTGTCAAAGCCGATGGCAGGACCAGCCTCAAACAGATCGAGTGCTTTGCCGGCGCCGATCTGGCCGAAGATGTCGAATAGAACCAGATCCGCAATTTCCATATTCGCCAGCCAATGGGCAGTCGTCGCGCCCACGTTGCCGGCGCCATAAAGTGCTACCTTATTGTTCATCTGTCTCCCTCGGTCAAACTAACTGTCTGGCTTCCTTAACCCTCGTGAAAGCGCTCGTAGATTTCTTCCAGAAGTTGAGCTGCTTCCACCAGTTTGTCAAGAGGATTCTCGTCTCCCGTAAAATAACGGTAATCGCCGGGCATCAGATCCAGCGTTGTGATCAACTCACGATACTTGTCTTTCACCCCGCGGTCCGTCACACCGTAGGCTTCGGCGATCTCGGCGCGATCGGCCGGAACCAGATTTATCTTGGCTACAGCGTAGGTCAGCGCCGCTGCCCACAGCTCCGGTTCCTGAACCTCCAGCGGTCGCCGGCCCAATGTGATGCGATACTCCAACCACATCTGGATGCCCTTACCGATCTGCTGCATGGGCATATCGAGCTCGCGCATCGTTTCGATCAGAACCTCTTCCACGTCGTCCAGCGCAGAAGAAAAAAGCCGCTCGTAACGCGCGGCAAGGTTCTCATCCGTCTCTGTTCGCAAATACTCGCCCAGCGAGCGCATCGCTTCCTGATAGTCGCCGCTGCGGACGTAGGCGCGGGCCAGGTTCAGGTGGTACTCAGGATTATCCGGATCATTTTCCGTGGCTACCTGGAAAGCGTCTACCGCCTTATCCATCTCCCACTGCCCAAAGTGCCGCAGACCGACCTCATTATGGGTGGCTGCCTCCTGCACCTGTTCTGCCGATGGTTCTCTTTGCTGCTTTGATTTGGCCATGATAGATCTCAGCTAAACTACTATGCAGGCACGGCTGCTTCAGAATCGCTAACACTCGTCTCGCCCTCGCGAACCAGGGAAAGGCCCTCAAAGGCCAACACGCGCTCGAAGGCAAGGATGGCTACTTCTAACATCGCCTCATTCGGTTCGCGCGTCGTCAACCGTTGCAAGGCGAGGTTGGGTCTCGTAACCAGACGAACTAATGCTTTGTCCTGGTGCCGCGCGGTAAAACGAATGAATTCGTAGGCAATACCCGCAATCACGGGCAGGAGTACAACGCGTGACAGCAGGCGAACCGGGAGTGAAATGGGAGGCAGCAGCGTGTATACAAGGATTGAAACGACGACGACGGTCAGTAAGAACGCCGTGCCGCACCGTGGATGTTCCAGCGAGAAACGTGAAACCGATTCTGGTGTCATGTCTGCCCCGGCCTCATACGCATTGATTGTCTTGTGCTCCGCGCCGTGGTAAGCGAACAAGCGCTGCACATCGGGCAACAGGCCAATGGTCCAGATGTAGGCGATGACCAGGAACAACCGCACCACGCCTTCGATCAGATTGCTGAGGATTGGCTGGGGACCCTGTCCCAGCCAGCGAACGAACAGATCACCAACGAACGCAGGAAAGAGAAAAAAGAGAGCAACCGAAATAGATAGAGATAAAAGAACGGTGCCCCACTGCGCCGGTCCTTCGAACACGTTTTGTGGCTCCTCTTCGTCCCCCTCCTCCTCCAACGCAACCTCGGCCGAAAACATAAGGCTCTTTACACCCAGCCCCAACGCGTCCCACAACAGGGTGAGACCACGCACAAAGGGAATACGGGCCATACGTCCGCCGTAGATGCGTGCGCTTAACGGCTCCGTATGCACCACAATTTCGCCCTGAGGGTTGCGCACGGCAACCGCTAGCGCCTTCGAACCGCGCATCATCACACCTTCGATGACCGCCTGCCCACCATAATTGAATTCGTTCGCCGATTGTGAGTTGGACATGGCTGGATTGTACTGAGGGGTCAGAGGGCCGTCAAGATGACATCTGTCTTAGCTCTGCGGGCTCTCCGGGCGCTCAGGTCTAGGGCGCCAGGCGCTGGGTGCTTCCCAGTATCGTATCAATCGCCGATGGAGACAGTTGACCAGGAGCCGTACAGAGCGCCAACAGTAACGCCTCATGCGCCCCGGTGGTAAATTGCTGGCGACAGATCATCTCTTCTGTGTCTGACAGATGCACGACAACGCG
The DNA here is from genome assembly GCA_035464315.1 of Candidatus Sulfomarinibacteraceae bacterium. Lineage (GTDB taxonomy): Bacteria > Chloroflexota > Anaerolineae > Promineifilales > Promineifilaceae > JAAYYY01. Next base: position 12,211 of record DATHSI010000172.1, on the reverse strand, counting down.
TAGTCCAACGTAACTTCGCCCAAAATCTGTCACATGCCGCGCATCGCTGATGGCGACGTCTCCTTCCTGCGCCAGCCCCATAGCCTCTGTCTCTGTAAGCCTGTTAAGTAAGCGGCTTCGCATCACGATGAGAAACGCGCCGGCGGACGCCGCCGGCGCGTCGCTCCCTCGCGCCAGGAACAGCGGTTCGGCATCCTGTACAAAGCCGGTCAGCGGTTCTGTCGCACGCCGGTAGGCCTCTCGCTCGCCAAAGAGTTGGTGCAGTTGCTGCTGCTCATCATCGGCAGCAGCGTCCAGTTGCTCCCACTGCTCCGGCAAGAAAACGATAAATGTGCGCTGTCTGTCCGTAGCCACCACCCACCCGTCGGGCAGAAGCGCGTTTGCCGCCTGCACGCGCGGCTGCTGGCCCAGTAAGAAGGTTACTGCCAGGGCTGCAATGACGATAAGGGCCGTCCAGACCGCGTATATCTCCAACGCGGCTCGGGGCCGCCCCGTGTCTTCCTTGGCCCCGGACGACGTCTGTGGCTCCGCGACCTGCTGTGGCATGGGCTGACCACATTGCCAGCACACGCTTTCGTCCGCCAGCAGAAGCTGATCACAGTTTGCACAACGTCGCTCCATTCCTCACTCGCTCATCCCCACCGCAAGTGTAAAGGCCTTTACACTTTTATTGTAGCAAATTTAGCTGTAGGCATCGTAATACGACTTTACAATCGTTATGATTGAAGAACAACTTCCTCCTTTTTTCTCCTCTTCCCGCAAAGAGCCTTGCCCAAGAGCGAGGCTCTTTGTGTTCACAGCCGGTGCGGCAAACCGATTTGCACAGGGTTATAGACCGGGCAATAATCGTCTCACAGTGAGCTATTTTCGTGATCTCCCTGCCTACCTCTTCATCCCGCCGCAGGGTCCTCTGCCTGGGGTGCAATTTCGCCGCGCGCGAGAGACCGATGCCCAATCACTGGGCAGAACGTGTTACGCTCACCGCTCCAAGAGCCTTTTTCAGGATGAGTTCCAGCGCTCGCTACGCGCCCAGAACACAGGCCATCGCGTGCACCTGCTGGCGGTTCGCAAGGAGCGCATCGTGGGCAGCGCGCAACTCATCGCTTACGTACGCACGTCGAGCACATTTGCACACAGAGTTGAAATCGCCGACCTGATTGTGGACAGGCTCTATCGCGACCAGGGCATTGGCACGGCGCTAATCGGCATTCTGGAACAGATCGCTTCCCATGCGGGCTTCACCAGGGTCGAGATTGGCGTCATGGCTGCTAACGAACGGGCGCTGGCCCTGTATCAACGATTGGGATTCACCATCAAGGGCGAACTCGCACTGCCAGGCGGAGCCAAAGCGTTCGTCTTGTACAAAGCAACCGCAGCCCCCGCCCGCCGCTAACAGGTGACTTTTGTCACTGGTCTCCCACGATCCCCTCTGTTATAATCGTCTATAGTAGAATAGATTTAATTTATTGGATAAATAAGCAGGTGCCTTTAACAAAGAAGTTGAATTCTGAGTTTCTCAATTATATCGTCCAGCGTCAGGTGCCGGCGGGCGAACGATTGCCTACCCTGGCGGAAATGAGCGACGATATCGGCATAAGCGTAGGCAAGTTGCGCGAACAACTAGAAGTTGCGCGCAATTTTGGCCTGGTCTCCGTGCGACCGCGCGTTGGCACCCAGCGGGAGCCTTTCGATTTTTTGCCCGCGGTGCTCAGCAGCGCGCTTTTTGCCCTGGCCAGCGGTGAAGCACAGTTTGAGCAGTTCAGTCAGTTGCGCCAGGCCATCGAGACCGGGTTGTGGGCGCCCGCCGTCATCCGCCTGACGCCAGAAGATAAAGAGTATCTGAAAGAGCTGGTGGAGCAGGCGTGGCAGAAGCTGCGCGGCGATACGGTCCACATTCCCAATTGGGAACACCGGCAGTTTCACCTCACGATTTTCAGCCGGCTCGACAACCCCTTCGTAAAAGGCATTCTCAAGGCTTACTGGGAAATCTACGAGGCAAGCGAGCTAACGCGGTGGGCCTCCTATGAGTATTGGATGGAGGTCTGGCGCTACCACGAGCGAATCGCCGAAGCGATTGCACAAGCTGAGTATGAGCGCGGGCGGCAATTGCTCGTGCAACACTTTAATCTATTGCCGGCGGCATCGCACGATCTTTCGCCCAATGGCGGCGGTCCTGAATGATTGGCTGCGCGGCACAGTAGGAAATGTAGAGTCCGGGAACGTTGTGTCCGGACGGAAATTATAGAAGTACAGAGAGAGTAGGAGAAAATTGTTATGGGTGTCAGCGAACCCACCGTTAAATCCGCGCCGGCGAAGGCGCCGGTGCAGGGGGAGAGAGTCAACGACTTCGCCATCGTGGTCGCCACCGCTAACGGGACCGGCAGCCAGACGTCTAATCTGACCCTGCTGCGAGCATTGTTCAAGATGGGCATTCCCGTCAACGGCAAGAACATCTTTCCTTCCAATATCCAGGGCCTGCCTACCTGGTATCACATTCGTGTGAGCAAAGATGGCTACGTGGCGCGCCGCGAGACGTCCGAAGTATTAGTCGCCTTTAACGAGGTAACCGTACACGAAGACGTCAGGGAGTTGCCCTCGGGCGGTATCTGCATCTACAACAGCGACTGGCGCAACGCGCCCGAGCGTGACGACATAATCATGTATGGCATCCCCGTCAACGATTTCCTGCGCGAGGTTGGGGCGCGAGGGAAATTCCGGGACCGCTTCAGCAATATGATTTACGTCGGCGCTCTTTCCCAACTGCTGGGCATCGAGTTAAGCGCCATCGAAGAAGCGCTCAACTACCACTTCGGCGGACGCCAGAAAATTGTCGAGCCCAATATGGAAGTAATCCAGCTGGCCTACGATTGGACGGCGGAAAACGTCGAGAAACGAGATCCCTTCAGTGTGGAGCGAATGGAAGCCATCGAAGGGCAATTTCTGATCACAGGCAATGAAGCGGCAGCGCTGGGTTCCGTGTTCGGCGGCTTCACGTTCGCCGCCTGGTACCCGATCACGCCCTCCACCAGCCTCATCGACGCTCTCACGGAACACGCTCGGAGCCTGCGGCGTGACGAAGACGGCAAGGCCACGTACGCTATCGTTCAGGCCGAAGACGAACTGGCGGCAATCGGTATGGTCATCGGCGCCGGATGGGCCGGCGGTCGAGCCATGACCGCAACCTCGGGACCCGGTGTTTCGCTGATGGCTGAGTTCGCCGGCCTCTCGTACTTCGCCGAAGTGCCGGCAGTCATCTGGGATATCCAGCGTGTGGGGCCCAGCACCGGCCTACCAACGCGCACGTCACAGGGTGATGTCACCTTCGCCTACTACCTGGGCCACGGCGACACCAAGAATGTGCTCCTCCTTCCCGGCAGCGTGAAGGAGTGTTTCGAATTCGGCAAGACGGCCCTCGATTTGGCTGAACAACTACAGACCCTGGTGCTCGTGCTCAGCGACCTCGATCTGGGTATGAACAACTGGATGACCGAACCATTTGATTACCCGGAAGAACCGCTGCAGCGGGGCAAGGTTCTGACGGCCGAGGAAGTTAAAGAGAAGGGATTTGCCCGCTACAAGGATATTGACGGCGACGGCATCGCTTACCGCACGCTACCGGGCAACGAGAATCCTCTGTCGGCCTATTTCGCGCGCGGCACGGGCCATAACGAACACGCAGTATATAGCGAACGACCGGACGATTGGCTAGACAACATGGCTCGCCTGCAACGCAAGTTCGACACGGCCCGCGACCTGGTGCCGCCTCCGGTTATTGACGAGGTAGAGGAGGCCGAGGTGGGCATCATCGCCTACGGCTCCACACAACCGGCCATTGAAGAGGCGCGCGACCGTCTGGAGGAGCAGGGAGTAAGAACTAGTTTTATGCGGCTGCGCGCTCTGCCTATCAATGACGATGTGCGCCGCTTCGTAGAAGAACATGAGCGTGTCTACGTCGTGGAGATGAACCGCGACGGTCAGATGCACGCTATCATACAGCTCGAGATGCCCGATCTGGCCACCAAATTAGTATCACTGGCGCACCTGGATGGTATGCCATTGACGGCGCGCTGGATTGTGGACAATCTTCAGGAAAAGGAGCAAACAGCATGAGTGCACGGACACGAGGCCGTGACCGTACGAACGAGATTGGCCTGGAATTTTCAGATTACAAGGGCCGCCCGACGACCCTGTGCCAGGGCTGTGGCCATAATTCAATTTCCAACCAGATCATCCAGGTGGCGTACGAGCTCAACCTGCGCCCCGAGGAAATCGTCAAACTCAGCGGCATCGGCTGCTCCAGTAAGTCGCCCGCCTACTTCCTGGGTATGTCGCACGGCTTCAACGCGCTGCACGGGCGTATGCCATCGATTGGCACCGGAGCGCTGACCACCAACCACCACCTGAAAGCTGTAGGCGTCAGCGGCGATGGCGACACCGGCAGCATCGGCATGGGCCAGTTCAAGCACCTGTGCCGCCGCAACGTGCGCATGGTGTACATTGTAGAAAACAACGGCGTGTACGGCCTGACCAAGGGTCAGTTCTCAGCCACAGCCGACGAAGGGCTAGAGCTGAAGTACGCGGGATTAAACGAGTTCCGCCCCATCGACATCTGCCAGGAAGCCATCGTCGCCGGCTGCGGCTTTGTAGCCCGCAGCTTCTCCGGCGATCCCACGCAGGTGCGCGAGCTGTTGAAGGCGGCTCTCAGCCACCGCGGCACAGCCGTGCTGGACATCATCAGCCCCTGTGTGGCCTTCAATAACATCGACGCCTCCACCAAGAGCTACGGTTGGGGCAAGAAGCACGAGGAACCGCTCCACGGACTGGATTACATACCCATTCGCGAGGAAATCTACATCGACGAGTATGCGCCCGGCGAAGTCAAGCCGGTGAAATTGCACGATGGGTCCCATATTCTGCTGCGCAAGCTCGAAGCCGATTACGATCCCTCGGATCGTAAGGGGGCGCTGGCGCGGCTGGAAGATGCCCTGCAGAAGCAAGAGTTCATCACGGGCCTCATCTATTTCGACGATACGCGCGAGAACCTGGCCGAAGTGGAAGAACTGGCAGATGAACCGCTTTCTGATCTACCTGAGGAGAAGCTGCGCCCGTCACGCCAGAAACTTGACAAGGTAATGAACCGCTTCCTCTAAAAAGGATGGTCGTCGCCGGCCATTTAAATCATACACACGACACACGTTTTTCGTTACAATAAGGGTCGCCCCTGAAGTGGGAGCGACCCTTTTTATTGCCTTGCATGCTCCAGGAGTTGGCACCCATGCAATTCGGACTGTTCGATGAAAAGCCGCGCCGTTACGAATCATTTGAAGAGTTGCTGGCGGAGATGGTCGATCTCTCTGACGACCCACTGGCCTCTGCCGGGACCACCATGGTCATTTACCGCGGCAATCCCGCAGCGCGGTTGATGATCATAGGCGAAGCTCCTGGCCCGGAGGAAAACCGGCTCGGCAAACCGTTCGTAGGTCGCTCGGGCCAGCTACTCGATCAGATCCTGGAAGCAGTGTACTTCGACCCGGAAAAAGATGTGTTCATTACCAACGCCGTATACCGCATGCCGCCGGGCGAAGGCGACCGCCCCTTCCGCAAACCCACGACGGAGGAAATCGAAGGCTATAAACCCTATTTATTTGAGATGATCCGCCTCGTCGATCCGCTGATCATGCTCCTCTCGGGCAATGTGGCCACACAATCGCTGCTGGACAAGACGGGTATCACCAAACTGCGCGGCGAGTGGTACCGTTGGAACGGTCGTTGGGTAATGCCCATCTTCCACCCCGCCTACCTCTTGCGCAATCCTTCCCGCAAGCCAGACGGTCCCAAAGCCCTCACCTGGCGCGATTTTCAGGAAGTGCGCAAGAAGTATGATGAGCTGACAGGAGATTAGTGGCTGGAGACTGGTAATTGGAGATTGAGGCTCGCGTTCTAATCTCCAGTCTCCAATCCCCGATCTCTATTACCCCCATGACCCACTCTGACAAAGCCGCCCTGCGCGGCGAACCCGGTTACGTGTGGCGTTCAGGGCAGGAGCGGCGCCTGGCGATGATTCGCCGCTGGGCCGATCTCTCTGGGTGCATACTTGACGACGGGTGCGGTCTGGGCACCTATCTGGACGCCTTTGCTCCTTATAGCGACTGTCGCATTGGCGTGGAAATTGAGTGGGAGCGGGCGCGACAGGCGCGCGAGCGAGCCACGGGCGTCGCGCTGGGCGCCGGCGAGAAATTGCCCTTTGCGGACGATTACTTCGACTTCGTCTTAAGCAATGAGGTCATTGAGCACGTGACCGATGATGCGCAGTATGCGGCGGAGATGGTGCGCGTGGCGCGGCCCGGCGCCCGGCTCCTGATCTTCTGTCCCAACCGCTGGAACCCTTTCGAACAACACGGCATCTATTGGCGCGGCGAGTACAAATTTGGCAACATTCCTCTCGTCAATTACCTGCCCAATCCTTTGCGCAACCGGCTGGCGCCGCACGTTCGCGTCTATACAGGGCGCGGCTTGCGCCGCCTGTTCGCGCCGCTGCCCGTCTCCGTCGTGCACCACAGCCGCATCTTCCGCGGTTTCGACAACGTCGTCTACCGCTGGCCTCGCTTTGGCCGACTCTTCAAAAAGGTCGTCTACCGTCTCGAACGTACTCCCCTGCAGTTGTTCGGTATCTCCCACCTGCTGGTGCTGGAAAAACAACGCACCTGACGGCTACACCGGTGCTGGTATTGGATCTTATTTACCCGGTTTTGCGAACAGTTTATAGATCCAATTCTCTTGTATCCGTGGGCTCTGCAGATTACAATTCAGGTACCCAATTCGGAGAATAATTGATCGACTACGTTTTTAGGAGGTTGTGGAATAAGTATGGGAAAGGAAAAGGAAAACGGGCAGAAAGAAGTGGCAGGCGTCACCGTAAAGCGCGGACTGGCGCAGATGTTGAAAGGTGGCGTGATCATGGACGTGGTGACGCCAGAGCAGGCTCAGATTGCAGAAGAGGCTGGGGCGGTTGCCGTCATGGCTTTGGAGCGAGTCCCGGCGGACATTCGCGCCGACGGCGGCGTAGCCCGCATGTCGGATCCGGGTCTGATTAAGGAGATCATGGACACCGTGAGTATCCCCGTCATGGCCAAGGTGCGCATAGGGCACTTTGTGGAAGCGCAGATCCTGGAAGCGCTCGGCGTAGATTATATCGACGAGAGCGAAGTACTGACGCCCGCCGACGAAGAACACCACATTAACAAGCACGAGTTCAAGATTCCCTTCGTCTGCGGCTGCCGCAATCTGGGTGAAGCGTTGCGCCGCATCGGCGAAGGCGCAGCTATGATGCGCACCAAAGGCGAAGCAGGCACGGGAGACGTCGTGGAAGCCGTGCGCCACGCGCGCAGTGTGCTCGGCGAAATTCGCCGCCTGCAACAGATGCCCGACGAAGAGTTGATGAGCTACGCCAAGAGCATCGGCGCGCCCTATGAGCTCGTGAAGGAAACGAAAGAGCTGGGCCGCCTGCCCGTCGTCAACTTTGCTGCGGGCGGCATCGCCACACCGGCCGACGCCGCGCTGATGATGCAGCTTGGCGTCGATGGCGTCTTTGTCGGTTCCGGCATCTTCAAGAGCGGTGACCCCGTGCGCCGTGGCAAGGCCATCGTGGAAGCCACCACACACTACCAGGACGCCGGTATTCTGGCCAGAGTCAGCGAGAACCTGGGCGAGCCAATGGTAGGCCGCACCGCCGCCTCTCTGCCCGAAGAAGAGCAGTTGGCTATAAGAGGCTGGTAGGAAGGAGAATGGAGATTGGTTGACTGGGGATTGGTTGATTAGGGATTGGTTGACTGGAGATTGGAGACCGTTATTCTCAAGCTCAATCTCCAGTCTCTGATCTCCAGTCTCTGATCTCCAATCTCAGGTCTCGCTATGAAAATCGGCGTTCTCGCGCTTCAGGGCGCGTTCATCGAACACATCAAAATGCTACAGAAGCTGGGCGTGGAAGCCGTCGAGGTGCGCCTGCCAGAACATCTGGAAGGGCTGGACGGTCTGATTATCCCCGGCGGCGAAAGCACTACTATCGGCAAACTGGCCGAGACCTATAATCTCGTAGCGCCGTTGAAAGCATTCGCCGGAGAAAAACCGGTGTGGGGCACTTGCGCGGGCATGATCTTCATGGCCAGAGATATCGGCCGCCAGCAACCACTGTTGGGGGTCATGGACATTGCGGTACAGCGCAACGCCTTTGGCCGCCAGGTTGACAGTTTCGTGACCGGCCTGGAAGTCAGCGGGCTGGACGGCGGCAGTGAGCAGCCGTTCCCGGCCATCTTCATCCGCGCGCCCAAGATTGCGGAGGCGGACGAGGAGCGAGGGGTAGAGGTGCTGGCCCGCCTGGAGGACGGCTCAGCCGTCGCCGCGCGGCAGGGTCAGTGGCTGGTCACTGCCTTTCACCCGGAGCTTTCCGATGATGACCGCTTCCACCGCTACTTCTTAAGCATGGTTGAAAACGTCGCTGCTGCCAGCTCCGGCTAGCGGTATGCTGACACACCCACCTGCTGGCACATATCCTGCACGGGGCACGTCGAGCATTTCGGCAGGCGCCCCGTGCAAATGTGCTTGCCGAATGGCACTAACAAACGGTTTATTTCCACCCAATACTGGCGGGGCAGGACGTTGGCTAATGCGCGCATTGTCTGCTCGGGCAGGTTTGTCTGCACGTACCCCCAGCGATTGGTCACCCGGTGCACGTGTACATCAACCCCGATCAACTTTTCACCACAGGCAATACCCATGACCAGATTGGCGCATTTAGGCCCCACACCGTAGAAAGAAAGTAATACATCCTCATCGCACGGCAACTGGCCATCGTGCTGTTGCACGACTTCCCGGGCAATGTCGTGAATCTGCTGCGCTTTGCGCTCGTGGAAGGTGGAGGAAGCGATTAGCTCGTCTATCTCTTGCGGCGTCATCTCACTGACAGCCGCCGGCGTGCGCGCCACGGAGAAGAAAGCCTTCGCTGTGGGCAACATCGTCTCGTCCCGTGTGCGGATGGAAATGATGCAGGCTACAAGTTGCTCAAAGGGCGAATCGAACCCTTCTTCCGCCAGCTCGAACATAGCCGCTTTAGGAAAAGGCTTAACCGCTTCGCGGATACGCCGAACGGCGACGTCGATGTCGAATGAAGCTGCGGCAACGTCGTTCATAAATGTGCGCGTGTCGTCTGTTGCTTATTTCAGTTGTCGGGGGGAGACCCAGTTCAATATTAGACCGGCAACAATACCGGTTGTCAACACGCCCATCACGCCGAGAATGGCGGAGATTATCCGCCCCATGCGGGTCAGTGGCGTAATGTCACCGTATCCGATGGAGCCTGCCGTGATCAACGACCAGTAGACGCCGTCGAAGAAAGAATAGGTCCTCATCGCCTCCTCCGGCATGTCCACGCCCGCCGCCTCCTCTATAGCCGCCTGGATGGCCCCATTCTCAGCGTTGATAAAGAGAAGGGGAAAAACGATGACGATCAGAACGACCTGAACCAGCAGGATGGCGTAGAGCACGCGCCGGTTACGCCGCACGCGGCGCATTTCATAGAGGTAGGCGCGGTTGCGCAAACGCAGCATCTGCGCCTCATCCATCAAATCTTCCGTCGTGGGCGCCGTTTGCAGCAGCTCGAACATCTTCTCCAGTTCGCCATCGTCCTCGAACTGCCGCAACGCTCTCAGGAGCAGGGCGTGCACGTGCTCACGAATGCGCTGTGCAACGTCCCTGTCCGTGGTTTCAAAACGGTACAGCAACTCAATAAAGTCAACCACCTCCTGCGGCTCGTTCCAGGTCACCTGCTCAAATTCAGACGGGGTCACTTCCTCGGCCACAAAGCGTGCAAAACGGTCAGCCGTCAGCGTTGCTGATGCCGCCTGTAAAACGTGGAGAAAACCCAGGCGTACGTCCGCCTCCGTGGCATCGTTGTCCGCCGCTTCGTAGATATCTAGCAGCTCATCCAGAATACGGTCGTACTCACCCGTTGTCGACGTCGAGCGGCTCTCCGCCACAAGTCTGGCAACTTCTTCGTCCTCAACTTCTTTGAGATGCACCTTTGATGTGCTCATGCCACCCGATTATGCCCGACTTCCGCCAACTCGCAGCTAAATTTGGATATAACATGGATACAAATTCGCCGCCGTGCGGTCATAGAGTCGCTGACGCACGGAGCATTTGCCGCCGGTCGTCATCAGGCGCATTATTCGTTACAATCCGCTGCTATGCACGAGAGAGAACTGACCCACACTGCTGAAGAAGAATATCAGGCCGCTCTAGACTACCTGTATCAGTTCGTAAACTACGAGCGGAAAATGACTGAAATCTACGCGCCTGAGAAAATGGACCCTTTCCGGCCCGCGCGCCTTCTGCGGGCATTGGGCAATCCTCACGAGGGTTTTCCCAGTATCCACATTGCGGGCACCAAGGGGAAAGGCTCCGTCTCCGCCATGTGCGCTACCTGTCTGCGCGCCGCAGGTCACTCAGTGGGCCTGTATACCTCGCCCCACCTGCAGGATCTCCGCGAGCGCATCCGGATTCTTACCCCTGATGACGAAGAGGGGCTTATCAGCCAGGCGAAATTCGCCGCGCTGGTGGAGCAACTCAAGCCCGCGGTCGAGCGCATCGGCGGGCTGACCTGGTTTGAACTGGTCACCGCCGCGGCTTTCATGCACTTCGAACAGGAGGCGGTCGACGTGGCCGTTGTCGAAGTCGGGCTCGGCGGACGCCTGGACGCCACCAACGTGCTTACCCCACTGGTATCCGTGATCACCAGCCTGAGCCTGGACCATACCGGGCTACTGGGCAACACCATTGAGTCCATTGCCGCAGAAAAAGGCGGCATTATCAAAGAACGCGTGCCGGTCGTCAGCGCCGCTCAGACGCCCGGCGCAACCGCCACGCTGCAGGAGATAGCGCACCGCCGGCGGACCTCCCTCACTCTCGTGGAGCGCGACTGGCAATATGATGGTAGAACGTGGTATGAGCCGCAGCACGCCTGCGCGCAGCAGGACGTTACTATCACCAAAGCGCCGGAGGATAGCCTGGTACAGGCGCCCTATACCTTCGATCTGGCGCTGAACGGCAGGCACCAACAACACAACGCCGTGGTTACGCTCGCTGCTCTCAGCCAGGTGCAGGATGCTTTTCCCTCGCTGTCGCTGGACGCTCTGCGGCAGGGATTGGCATCCGTGAGCTGGCCCGGCCGGTTGCAAATGCTGCTGGAGGGGCCGGGGCGACCATCGCTGCTAATAGACGGCGCCCACAATGCCGATTCCGCGCAGAAACTGGCCAGCTACTTCCAGGAGATGTGCCAGTTCCGCGATCTCTGGCTTGTCCTGGGAATCACCGCGGACAAGAATGTGCCGGGCATCCTGCAGCCGCTGCTACCCCTTGCCCGAAAGGCATTTATTACCCGGGCGCAGCACCCTCGAGCCACCGACGTCGCCTCGTTGAAGGCCGTGGCTGCCGAGCTGGGCCACGAAGTCCAGACAGAACCTGACATCGCCGGCGCCGTCCGGGCCGCCTGGCAGGCCGCGGCGCCCGAGGACCTTATTTGCGTCACCGGTTCCCTGTATATTGTGGGCGATTTGCTTAATTGCTGGGACAGTCTAAAATCGGCCTTATTGAGGGATCGGTAGCGGTGGCGGTGTCCCTGGGCAGACGCCAGACAAGACTTCCTGAGGATGAAGATGCAAGAGGACGATTTCGATTTTACCCAGTATCCTGATCTTTTTGGGATATTCGGCTTTGAAGAGGGGTTCGAACCGGATTTCGAAGAGGTAACGGACGACGAGGACGCAATCCTCGAATGCCCCTTCCTGCCACTGCGCGACATGGTCCTCTTCCCTCAGATGGTGATGCCGCTCTTCGTCGGGCGCGACCGTTCTCTGGCGGCCGTGCAGGCCGCCATCGCCAACGGCGAGCACCTTATCGTCGCCGCGCAACGTGACAGTGAAGTACACCAGCCGGAGACCGACGACATTTTTGAGGTGGGCACAGAAGTGGTCATCGGCCGCACGCTGCGCATGCCGGACAATACGACCAGCCTTCTGGCACAGGGCCGCCGGCGCGTTGAGGTGTTGGAATTTGTGCAGTGGGATCCCTATATTCGGGTGCGCGCCCGCCCTCTTCGAGAAAGCGACGACTGGCAGCTGGCTACCGAAGCGCTGATGAGAGCTGTTCTGGCCCTCTT
>DATHSI010000171.1:0-13273 GCA_035464315.1 Candidatus Sulfomarinibacteraceae bacterium | reverse complement strand
CCTGGCTCGCCGCTGGTGGGCAAGACGCTGGTGGAGAGCCGGCTGGGCGACGCCTTTGACCTCAGCGTGCTGGGCATCATCCGCAATGGGGAAACGGTGCTCATGCCTCAACCGGGGGCCGAGCTGCAGGCGGGGGATACGCTGCTGGTGCAGGGGCGACCGGAGGATCTGGTGACGCTGCGCGGCCTGCAGGCGCTGGAGGTAGATCCGCGCGCGCAGCCGGAGCTGGAAGAGCTGGAATCGGCGCAGGTGGGCATGGTGGAGGCCGTGCTTTCGCCGCACACCACGCTGGTGGGTAAGACGTTGCGCGAGCTTTATTTCCGCGAGAAGTACCAGTTGAACGTGCTGGCCATCTGGCGCGCGGGCCGCGCCTATCGCAGCGGGTTGCGCGACATGGAGCTGCGCTTTGGCGACACGCTGCTGCTGCACGGGCCCTGGAGCAAGCTGCACCTGTTGGGCCAGGAGCCTGATTTTCTGCTGCTGACGGAGAAGTTACAGGAGCCGCTGCGGCTGGAGAAGGCGCCGGTGGCGGCGCTGGTGATGCTAGGCATGATCGTGATCGTAGCCGCCGGCTGGCTACCCATCGCCATTGCCGCGGTCATCGCCGCCACGCTGATGGTCGCTGCCGGTTGCCTGACGATGGAGGAGGCCTACCGCCACATCGAGTGGCAGGCCGTGTTCCTCATCGCGGCCATGTTGCCCTTGGGCCTGGCCATGGACAGCAGCGGCGCGGCGCGCTATCTGGCCGAGGGCGTGATCGCCGCCACAGGCGCGCTGGGGCCGCTGGGCCTGATCGGCGGCCTGTTCCTGCTCACCACCCTGGCCACGCAGATCATGCCCAATCCCGTGGTGGTCGTGCTCATGGCGCCCATCGCTCTCACCACGGCTGCGGACCTGGGCCTGTCGCCGCAGGCGCTGCTGATCGCCATCGCCCTGGGCGCGGCGGCCAGTTTCCTCAGCCCGGTGGGCCACCCGGCCAACGTGCTGATCATGGGGCCCGGCGGCTACCAGCTCAGCGACTACCTGCGCGTGGGCCTGCCGCTGAGCCTGCTGGCGCTGATCGTGACGCTGCTGGTGCTGCCCCTGGTGTGGCCGCTGTTTCCGTAGCGCGAAGAATTAATCCGAACCACGTTGCACCAGGACCGGGGCAATCGTCAGCGCTTCGCCCGCCGCCTGGAACGGTACGACTTCCTGTGTGTGGGTATCGTAAACCACGACGTCCAGGCTGTAGGCGCCGGGGGCCGTGTCGGGGGGCACGGTGAGGTAGTAGACGTCGCGCAAGCGCTCGCCGGGGCGCCAGGCGCTGGTGGGGCGCAGACCGCCGGCGGAGGGGTTGTTGTAAGGGATGACCCACACGCTGATCACCACCAGCCAGCTCAGCCCCAGGCCCATGAGGCCCGCGCCCCACTTGCGGTCGCGCTCGAAGATCAGCAGATAGAGACCGATCATAAAGACGAAGAAGCCCACGTTTTCCTTGGCCAGGAGGGCCAGCAGCAGCCCAACGAGCATCAGCCAGCGCCGCTTCTGTGATAGGGCGTAGAGGGCCAGGGCCAGAAAGGGTAGGGCAAAGACGATGCGCCGCACTTCGAAGAGGGTTACCTCGTGCAGCGCGGGGTTGAGAAAAAAGGCCAGCAAGAACCAGGGCGCCAGGGAGGGGCGTAGGCGGCGGAACATGGCGTAGAGCAGCAATCCCGCGACGGCCACGTTCAGGGCCTGGATCAGGAACAGGAGCCGCTCGTCGGGTACCAGCCGCAGCAACGGCGCGGCAAGGGCCACGATCGCCGAGAAGTGGTCGCCCAGGATGGAGCGGTAGAGGATGGTCTCGAACAGGAACCCGTTTTCGAGCGTGTTCCAGATGGCCTGGGTGAAGCGGGCGAAGTCGTAGACGCGCGTCTCGAAGCTGTTATGTTTGGCCGCCATCAGCGCCGTGGCCACAACCACGTAGGCCAGGGCCATGAGGTAGGCGCCGTATGCCAGCCACTTTTGATGGAGCCGATTGCGTAGGGGCATCGTGGATCGCAGACCAGGTTGTCGAAGGTTTGTAGTCACGGCTTCAGCCGTCCGACCGTTGAAGCGGTCACTACGAGCAAGCCACAATCTTCTTATTCGGCGTCGATCATAATCCGTTGTGCGGGGAGGTCAAATGGCCGGGCCGCGGCGTTTCAGGAGGGCGGGCCGGCCACGTCCAAGAGCCATTCCTGATAGAGGTTGAGCCGCTGTCGCGCGGTGACCAGCAGCTTCAGGCGCGGCGCGCCTTCCAGCAGCTGTACCAGTAGCTCGCCGCCGTCCGGCAGGGGGGCCAGGTCATCCAGAACCAGCAGCAACTCCCGCCGGCGTAGATAGGCCAGCAATCGCGCCTGCGGGTCTTCGTCGCCGGAAGGGGGGAGCGCCAGGGATTCGACGATGGCCGCAGCCAGGCGGGCGGCATTGTCTACACGGTCCAGGGGAACGAGAGCCACGCCGGCGGCGAAGGTGTCTTTTGCGCGGCGCGCCGCTTCCAGCGCCAGGCGCGTCTTGCCGCTGCCGCCGGGCCCCAACAGCGTCAGCAGGCGGCAATGGGGGTCGGCCAGCAGCGCGGCTAATTGCGCCAGCTCCTCGCGACGGCCGGCGAAGGGCGTGGTTTGCGGCGGCAGGTTGTTGTGGCGGGCGACGGTTGGGGACGGCGGGGCGGGCGGCGCGTGCGCCCCTTCCTTAATCGCCTCGTAGAGAGCGGTTGTGGCCGGCGCCGGTCCCACGCCCAGTTCCGCCCGCAGCGTGCGCCGGCACCGTTCGTACTGGGCCAGGGCGGCGGCGCGCTCGCCGGAGGCAGCCAGGGCGCGCATCAGGGCGCGGTGCGCCGCTTCGCGCCAGGGGTCCAGGGCCAGCAGGCGGCGCAAATCGCCGATGGCCTGGGCCTGATCGCCGGCGTCCAGCGCCTGTTGGGCCACGCCGGCAAACGCATCCAGGACGAGCGCGCGCAGCCGCTCGCCCCGTAGCAGCGCCCACTCCTCAAACCGCCGGGCGCTGTCCAATGACAGACTCTCCAGGAACTCGCCGCGGTAAAGGGCCAGCGCCTGCCGTTGCACCGCAATGCCCTCCGCAGCCAGCCCTTGCTCCAGGCGCGCGGCGTCCACCCACACACCGGGGTCGGGCCGCAGGGCCACGTGGCTGCGGCTGGCGTGGACGTATGGTTCCAGCGGCCGGCGCAGGCGGCTGAGCGCGGTGCGCAGGTTGGCGCGCGCAGTGGCGGCGGGCATGTCGCTCCACAGGAGGGTCGCCAGCTTATCGCGCCGGTGCGGGCCGGGTTCCAGCGCCAGATAGACGAGCAGGGCCTGGGCCTTTTTCAGCAGGCTGGGGGACAGCCGCCGGCCCTGGTAGTGGATCTCCAGCCGTCCCAGACAGTAGATCTGCAGGGGAGCCTGGTCTGCGTCTCTGGTTGTCATGGTGACCTTCTTTTGCCCTCTGAATAGCGTGTATCTTACCGCAGCGACGCCGAAATCGGTAGGCGCATATACGGAAAATAAACGATTGATACACGGTGCGCGGCTAAGATGGAGCCATGACCCAATGGAACGTCTATCACGTCTTTCTGTTGCGCCTGTGGCAGGAGATTGAGCAGGCCAATGACGAAGGCGCGCCGCTGCGCGTCGTGCTCGAAGATCCGCGCAACGGGCAGCGACTCACGTTCGCTTCTTTGGAGGCGCTGCTCTTGCATCTGCAGGAGGTGTTGCGGAAAGAGAGGATAGACCCAGGCAAGGAGGCAAAGTCATGACACAGAAGAACGCATTGACCGTAATCGGATTCGCATTGTTGGCCCTGCTGCTGGCGAGCGGAGGCCAACGGCTGTTGGCCGAACAGAGCGGCAGCGCAAGCGCGCCGTCGCTGATCAGCTACCAGGGATTCCTCAGCGACAGCGAGGGGGATCCGTTGCCCGATGGCAACTACAGCATGACTTTCGCGCTGTATGACGCAGCCAGCGGCGGCGCAAAGATCTGGGAAGAAACGCAGAGTAATGTGGCGCTCGGCGGCGGCTATTTTTCGGTGATGCTGGGCAGCGGAACCTGCACCACCGGCTGCCCGTTGGGACCGGCTACGTTTAGCGACGCCGGTCGCTATTTGCAGACGACGGTGCAGATGAACAGTGGTCCTGTCACCTTCCCGCGCCAGCAGATGGCTTCCGCGCCCTACGCCCTGCAGGCGGTTGAGGCGCAGACGGCCCAGACCGCCAGCAGCGCCCCCTGGTCGGGCCTGACGGGCGTGCCCGCCGGGTTCGCCGATGGCGTGGATGACGTGGGCGGCGAGTACGAGAACGTGATCACCGTGGCCAAGAGCGGCGGTGATTACACCTCGGTGGCGCAGGCCCTAAATAGCATCAGCGGGTCCTCGTCCTCAAACCGCTACCTGGTGCAGGTGATGCCGGGCGTCTACAGCGAGACCGATCTGGTAGAAGTGAAGCCGTACGTCCACCTCCGGGGATCGGGGCCCAACGCCACGGTGGTCACCTCTTCGCGCACAGGGGCCGGCCCCAACAACAGCGCGGCGACGGTCGATCTGGCGGACAATGGCCGCGTCTCGGACCTCACCGTGCGCAACGAGAGCACCACGAATTACGGCATCGCCTTATACAGCGCCGAAACCAGCCGCGCGGCGGTTGTGGATAACGTGGTCGCCGAAGTTGTCGAAAGCGGGGGTACGGCTCACTTCGCAGCCTACTGGAACGACGCCGAGGCCACGATCCGCAACAGCACGCTGTACGCCGGCGGCGCCGGCACTGTGAACACCGCTTTCGGCAGCGTGAACATCAGCGGCGGCTTCCCCAGGGCGTTGATCGAGCAAAGCATTCTCCTTGGCGGCGCGGCCAACAGCAAGGAGAGTTGCGTGGACAACCTTGCCAGCGGCTATGGTATGCAGCTCAGCGAGTCGTCGCCCATGGTGCGCGACAGCTACATCTGCGGCGGCCATCGCGGTATTGCCCTGGCCACCAACGGCCACCCGCAGGTGCAACGGAGCACGGTCGCGGTCAGCACGACGACGAACGCCTACCTCTTTGAAATGACGGCGAGCGGCAGCATTTCCGTGTCCAACAGCGGCGTGCAGTACTCGAGCAACAAGCACACCGGCCCGGGCACCGGCTTGCGTTGCGTGCACAACTACCACGTGGGCAGCCACCAGGCGGCGAGCGACGGCACGTCGACCGGCACCGCCTGTAACTGAGCCTATCAACCTCAAAAGCTGTGACCTCCTCCCGGCGACCATTGACTTCCGGGAGGAGGGCCATTCAGTTCAACTACCTGGAGGACAGCATGAAACGGACGAGAAAGAAACGGGTGTGGTGGCCGGTGGTGTTGCTGATCGCGCTGCTGCTGATGGCCGGGCTGGTCATGGCGGCGGGCGAGATGATGCCCCGCAGCCTGGTGAGCAGCGGCGGCGGCATCGTTGGCGAGGCAGGCTACGGCCTGCACAGCGCTGTGGGACAGCCCGTGGCCGGCGCGGTGCAGAATGATCTCACGCTGTGCAGCGGCTACCTGTGCGCCGCCGACGCGCCGCTGTCGCCGGCGCCCGGCGACGATCACCTGCTCTACCTACCAATGACAGTTCGCTGAGCGTGACCACGTAACTTGAAAGGAGAAGGCCCAGTCATGAATAAGCCAAGAAATCGCTCCCTGATGATGGTTGTCATTACCTTGATGATGCTGGTGCTGGTCGCGGGCGCCCTGCACTCGCTGGCTGCGGCCGCGGGGCCGGCGGCGCAAGGCGCGGCGCAGGCTCCCTATCGCGCCGACCAGGCAGAGTTGCGCGCGCAGGCGGAAGCGACCGGGCGGGCGCCCGTCATCGTGGGCCTCAGCCTGCCGGCCTATACGCCGCAGGCGATGGCCGCCGGGGGCGACGAGGCGCTGGGCCTTCAGACGATGATCGCGCAGGAGCAGCAAGGGCTGCTGGCGCGCCTCTCCTCTCATCAAGTAGACAATGTCAAACAGTATGAGTACATTCCTTTCATGGCCCTGTCCGTCGATGCTGCGGGCCTGGACGCGCTTTACGCCGACCCTCAGGTCACCAGCATTGAAGAGGATCGCCTGGAGGCGCCACTACTGGACGACAGCGTGCCCCTGGTGCGGGCGCACTTCGCGCAGTATCTCTTTTACGACGGTAGCAGCCAGGCCGTGGCCGTTCTGGACACCGGGGTTGACAAAACCCACGACGACCTCTCCGGGCGCGTGATCTCCGAAGCGTGCTATTCTACGGAGAGTCCCATTCAGAACACGCGGTCGCTCTGTCCCGGCGGGTCCAACAGTTCCACAGCGCCGGGCTCCGGGCTGGATTGCGCGGCCGGCATCAGCGGGTGCGACCACGGCACGCACGTGGCGGGCATCGCCGCGGGGACGGCCACTGACGCTGACCTGATTTCGATTCAGGTCTTCTCGCGCGTGGACGACGTCACGGGCAACACGCCCTGCGCCAACGCCGGTCGCACCAGCCCCTGCACGCTGTCTTACGTCTCCGACCAGGTGGCGGCGCTCAACCGCGTCTATGCCCTGCGCAACACGTTTAACATCGCCGCCGTGAACATGAGCCTGGGCGCGGGTCAGAATATCAGCACCTGTGACAGCACCGAGAGCGCGCGCAAGACGATTATTGACGCCCTGCGCAACACCAACATTGTGACGGTCATCGCCGCCGGCAACAGCGGCTTCGTCAATGCGCTGGGGTCCCCGGCCTGCATCTCCACGGCGATCAGCGTGGGCGCCACGGACATGAACGACGCGGTGGCCAACTTTTCTAACGCCGCCGGTTTCATGACGCTGTGGGCGCCGGGGGCCAACATCGACTCAACCGTGCCCAACAACGCCACTCAGCCCAAGAACGGCACCTCCATGGCCGCGCCACACGTGGCCGGCGCCGTGGCCGTGCTCAAGGAAGCCAATCCCAATCTCAGCGCCGCACAGATTGTGTCCTTGCTGACCAGCAATGGCCCCAACGTGACCGACCAGCGCACCACCAGCCCGGTGACCAAGCGGCGGCTGGACGTCTATGGCGCGCTGTGCGACATCATCACCTGTGACGGCGACGACTTCCGCACGTTGAGCCTCAATGTGAGCCGCGCCGGCCTCATCTCGCCCAGCCTGGACCGCGATCATTACTTCTACAACGGCGCTGCGGGCGAGCAGGTCACGATTGAGATGGACCGGACCAGCGGCACGCTGGACCCCTATCTGGAACTGTACGATCCCAATGGCAACCGCGTGGCCTTGAATAACAACGGCGGCGCGGGCAATAACGCGCGCATTAATGGGTACACGTTGCAGCACAACGGCCGCTACCAGATCGTGGCCCGCAGCTATTCGGGCAGCGGCGGTTACAACGTGAAGGTCAGCCATAATGTGGTCACTTTGAACCCGGCGCCTTATATAAGCACCCTCAGCCCCCGCTCGGCCACAGGCACCTTCACCGGCTCCAGCTTCTGGGCGCGCATCTACGGCCAGAACTTTATGCCGCAGTCGCAGGTGCTGTTGAACGGCAGCTACCGGCCCATGTATTACAGCCACAGCAACCTGATCTGGATCTGGGTTTACGGCAGCGACCTGGGTCTTCCCTGGCCGCGCACCTCTATCGTTCACGTGCGCAACCCGGCGCCGGGCGGCGGCTACTCCAACCCCGGTTATCTGAGCATTACGTCTCCCTTCCTGGGCATCAGCGAGTTGGTGACGCCCACGGCGGGCAGCAACATCAACAGCGGTATTGCCACCACTTTCGCCATCAGTTGGACCCATCCCATCAGCTCCTGGCGCGAAATGCAGAACATGGACCTGATATTGCGCGACGAGCACAACCAGACCGCAGCCTGGGTGCGGCTGACCGAGGGTGATCCGGATAGCACGTTGAAGCTCCTGAATCCGGCGGAGGACGGCACGCCGGTGGGTGAAGGGTTGCCGGGCGAGCCCCTGGACCTGGTTATCAGCGATACCGTCACCCTACATCTGGATGAGAGTAGCATGTTCGGTTCGGGCATGACGGTAATCATGTCTCCCACGCTGACCTTCGGTCCCGAGGCCGTGGGCACGTACAATATCGAGTTCCGTGTGGACAACGCCGAAGGGGAAGTGCAGGCAGACGACGTGTTGGGCCAGCTGACCATCGCCCCGCCGGGCTGTGACGCGCCGGTGTCCGAGGTGGTGGTGGACGGCCCGTCCACGGCCATGAGCGGCGCTTCCTACAATTACACGGCGCTGGCGACGCCGGCGGCGGCCACGGCCCCTGTCTCTTATACGTGGACGCCGGAGCCGGACAGCGGGCAGGGCACGGCGGTGGCTACCTATAACTGGACGGATGCCGGGGAGAAGGTGGTCATGGTTAACGCCGAAAATTGTGGCGCATTCTTCGCCGCCGGGGTGCAGGTCACCCAGGTGGCCACGACCGGCGCGCCCGACCTGGGCATCAGCAAGAGCGGTCCGGCCGTGGCTCTCGCCGGGCAACCGATCACATACACGTTGGCCCTCAGCAACAGCGGCGCGCAGACGGCGACCAATGTGACGGTGGTAGACACCATGCCCCACGGGGCCAGCTATGTGAGCGGCGGCGTTCTGGTGGGCGACACGGTGACCTGGAACCTGGGCGACCTGTCCGGCTATGGCACGGTGACGGAGACGCAGTTCGCGGTAACGGCCAACGACACCATCACCAATAGCAGCTACGGCGTTACGGCGTCCGGCGGCTACGGGGACAACGGCAGCGCCGTCGTCACCACGCGCATCGTCGACGCCCTGCTGACCGTGACGCCCACCATGACGGGCACGCTGCAATACGGGGCCGGCTCGTCGCTGGCGGAGATCACGGTGCCCGCCGGGGCGCTCTTCGAGACCACGACGCTGGTCTACGAGGAGCTGGATGGCGCGGGCCAGGCGCCGGTCGCTTCCAACGCCGCGCGCGCGTTCCTGTTCGAGGCCTACCAAAGTAACGAAAAGGTGGATGGGCTGACGTTCGGCGAGGCTGTGACCATACAGCTGGGGTATCGGGATGAAGATGTGGCGGGC
The DNA here is from genome assembly GCA_035464315.1 of Candidatus Sulfomarinibacteraceae bacterium. Classification (GTDB taxonomy): domain Bacteria; phylum Chloroflexota; class Anaerolineae; order Promineifilales; family Promineifilaceae; genus JAAYYY01. Next base: position 4,265 of record DATHSI010000171.1, on the reverse strand, counting down.
CTGAACGAGCAAAACCTGACGCTCGCTTACCGGGATGCCGACGGCTGGTCCAGCGCCGGCGTCAGTTGCCAGACCGACGCCATTGCCAAGCGCGTCACCTGCCAGTTGCAGGACGCGCCGGCCGGGGCGTACCGCCTCACCGCCTCCTGGAACCTCTTCCTGCCTTCGATTCTCGGCGGGAAAGAGACGGCGTTCCACCCGGTTCCGGCCTTGCGTCCCGCCGGCAGTGAGCTTGTGGCGCCGTCAGGTCCCTGACGGCGTCCGGGCCGTCTCTTTCAGCAGGTAGCCCCACGCGCCGGCGCGGAACGATTCTATGGCCTATTCCGCGCCGGTGTGTGGGGTTAGTATCAGGATGCGTACCTGGGGGGAAAGCGCTCCTTGTGTTGATCCTTTGGCAAGCGCCCATTATTATGTAGGATAGCTTTCTATCATGTAAATCACCAAAAATAAGGATTCTCCTGATTGCGCCCTGCGCCACGGTGCGATACTGATTGGATCGCAAGGAAAGGAAGAGAGCACCACACACCATGGAGAACAATGAAATGGCCTCTCGCGGCCACCTGTGGGGCCCTCTTTATGTGGCGTTGGGGGTGAGCCTTATCGTCGTGGCCCTGCTGCTGCGCGGCTCCGGCTATGTGGGCAGCGCGCAGCTTCACATTGTGTTGGAAAGCATGGCCACGTTGCTGGCGCTCGTGGTGGGCCTCGTTGCCTTTGTCAACTATTACATGGGTCATAGCTCCCGCTTCTTGTTCATGGGCAGCGGCTTTGTGGCCGCGGCGCTGTTGGATGGCTACCACACGGTAATCGCCGGCGGCGGGGCGGCGCTGGTCTGGCCATCCGCGCCGGACGCCCTGGGCTCCTGGAGCTGGTACCCGTCGCGGCTCTTGCTGGCGCTGCTTTTGCTGGTTAGCTGGCGCGCCTGGTCACGAAACCGGGAAGAGGGCGGGCTCCCCGTGGCGCGGGAGTGGGTTGTGCACCTCGTCGTGGCCCTGATGACGGTCGCCAGCTTCGCGCTGTTTGCCTTTGTCAATTTGCCCCCGGCGTATCAGGAGGGCGGCCTGCTGGGCCGTCCCCAAGAACTGTTGTCGGGCATCATTTTCCTGTCAGCACTGGGCGGGTATTTGCAGCAGGGACGCTGGCGACAGGCGGTGTTCGAGCAGTGGGTCGTCGTTTTTCTCATTCTCAGCGTGGCCATCCAGTTCCTGTTCATGCCCTTTTCCCGCGTCCCTTACGACGCCAGCTTCGACGCGGCGCACTACCTGAAAATCGCCAGTTACGGCAGCGTCCTGGTGGGCCTGTTGTTAAACATACACCACGTCTTTGCGCGCGCCCGGCGCAACGCGCAGGCTCTGGAGGCGCTCAATCGCGACCTGGAGCAGCGGGTCCGGCAGCGCACGGCGGACCTCAAAGCCTCGGAGCTGCGCTTCCGCAACCTGTTTGCGGCCAACCCCCATCCCATGTTTGTCTATGACACGGAGACGCTGCATTTTCTGGAGGCTAACGCCGCTGCGGTGGCCGATTATGGCTATTCCCGCGAGGAATGGCTGGCCATGCGCCTTACGCACATCCGCCCCGAGGAGGATGGGCCTGCGCTGAAAGAGGCCCTGGACGGTGAGCGGCCCGCGCTCAGCCCATCCAGCGAGTGGCGCCACCGGCTGAAGGACGGGCGCGTGATCGACGTGGAAATCTCGTCCCACGAGCTGACCTATCAGGAGCGCCCGGCGCGGCTTGTGGTGGCCCGCGATATTACCGAACGGGAGGCGGCCATCGAACGGCGCAGGGCGCAACAACTGTTGACACAGCGCGAAGAGCGCTTCCGCGCCCTGGTGCAGCGGGCCATGGATATGATCACCATCCTGGGGCCCGATGGATCCATTCTTTATGACAGTCCCGCGGTGGAACGCGTCCTGGGGTACGATACGCAGGAGCGGCTGGGCGAAAACGCGCTGTCGTACGTCCATCCCGAGGATGCCCAGTTGGTGCGGCAGCGAATTGCGGACGTGGCGCAGGAGCCGGGCAAGACGGCGCGCGTGGAGGTGCGCGTGCGTCACAAGAGTGGCTCGTGGCGCGTGGTGGAAGCGACCGGCCGCAACATGGTGCACCATCCGGCCATCCAGGGCATTGTGGTCAACTGGCACGACATCACGGAACTGCGCGAGGCAGCTCAGGCGTTGGACGAACGCAAGCGCATTCTGCGCTCTGTCCTGGACAGCATGGCCGAGGGCGTCATCGTCGCCGACGACGAGGGCGCCTTCCTGCTCTTCAACCGCGCTGCCAGAAATCTGCTGGGCGTGGGCGCCAGGCAGACGGGGCCTGATGGCTGGTCTGCGACCTACAACCTCCATTACCCTGGTGAAACCACGCTAGCGCCCACGGAGGAACTACCGTTGGTGCGCGCGCTGCAGGGGGAAACGGTAGACGACGTAGACCTTTACGTGCAGAATCCGGAACGCCCTGGCGGCATTTACATCCGCACCAGCGCGCGCCCCCTGGTGGACGAGAGCGGGCGGCAGCAGGGGGGCCTGGCTGTGTTCGTAGATATTACGGCGCAGCGGCGGGCGGAGCGCGCGATCAGGGAGCTCAACGCACAGTTGGAGGAGCGGGTGCGCCAGCGCACGGCGCAGTTACAGGAGGCGAACAGGGAGCTGGAGGCGTTCGCCTACTCTGTGTCCCACGACCTGCGCGCGCCGCTGCGGGCCATGGACGGCTTCTCACGCATTCTGATAGAGGAGTTCGATGACGCAGTACCGGCGGCGGCGCAGCGCTACCTGCAGCGCATCCGGCGCAACGCGCAGCAGATGGGGCGGCTCATCGACGATTTGCTGACCTTTTCGCGCCTCAGCCGCCGGCCGCTGGAGACGCGCCCGGTGCAGCCTGAAGAGCTGGCGCGCGAGGCGCTGCGAGAGCTCTCCGGCGAGCAGGAAGGGCGACAGGTGGAGATCTCTGTGCACGCTTTGCCCCAGGTGGAAGCGGACCCGCGCCTGCTGAAGCTGGTCTTTGTCAACCTGCTGGACAACGCCCTAAAATATACCCGGTCGCGGGAGTCGGCGCGCATCGAAGTGGGTGTTGAGGAGAGCGACGACGACTCCGCGGCGCCTGTCTTCTACGTGCGCGATAACGGCGTGGGCTTTGACATGAAGTACGCGCACAAGCTGTTCGGCGTGTTTCAACGGCTGCACACGGCTGAGGAGTACGAAGGCACGGGCGTGGGCCTGGCCACGGCGCAGCGCATTGTGCAGCGGCACGGGGGACGAGTGTGGGCCGAGGCGCAGGTGGACGAGGGCGCGACGTTTTACTTTACGATAGGAGAGGCGCTCTGATGATGGAACAATGTCAAACCGGTTGACTTCGAACAATTTGTGGATGTCGTGCGCCGCCTCGGCATCTACTGGTTGTTGATCAACCGCTCTGTCGAAGGATAATCGTGACTGCTTCTGAAGAGCGTGACCACAGGCCGCAGATGGAGGAAGGCCAGGAGCTAAGCGTTCTGCTCGTCGAGGATCGGACGGATGACGCGGAGCTGATTGTGCACGCGCTGCGCCGCAGTGGGTTCGAGGTGCAGTGGCGGCGCGTGGAAACCAGAGAAGCGTTTCTGGATCACCTGCACCCAGACCTGGACGTGATCCTCGCCGATTACGCTTTACCGCAGTTTGACGGCCTGGAGGCGCTGGCGTTGCTCAGGGAGCGCAATATGGACGTGCCCTTCATTTTGATCAGCGGCACCATTGGCGAGGAGGCCGCTGTGCGCGCCATGCGCGCCGGGGCCAGCGATTACCTGTTGAAGGACCGTCTGGGGCGGCTGCCGGCGGCGGTGCGCACCGTCCTGCGCGAGAGGCGTCTGCGCCGCCAACGCCAGCAGGCGTCGGAAGCCTTGGAGCAGAGCGAAGAGCGCTACCGGCGGCTGGTGGAGCATTCTCCCGCGCCCATCGCCGTGCACGCCCAGGGCAAGATTGTCTACGTCAACCCGGCAACGGTGGCGCTGCTCGGCGCAGAAAGCGCCGGCGACCTGCTGGGACTGCCGGTGCTCGACCTACTGCACGAAGAGTCGCGCCCGCTGGCCCGCGAGCGCATCCGGCGCATGCAGCAGACGGGCGAGCCGGAGCCGGTCGTCGAGGAGAAGATTGTGCGCCTTGACGGAACGGTGATCTACGTGGAGCTCGCTGCCACGCCGATCAGCTTCCGCGGCCAACCGGCCATTCAGATCATTGGCCACGACATTACGGAGCGCAAGAAGGCCGAGGAAGCGGAACACCGGCAGCGGCTCT
>DATHSI010000170.1:0-6124 GCA_035464315.1 Candidatus Sulfomarinibacteraceae bacterium | reverse complement strand
CGCGTACAACTTATCCTACAGGCTCAGAAAATCAACTTCCCTTATCGATGGTTATGGCTTCTGCAACTCAGAGGTACCTTCATTCTAAGCTTTATACCTGGTAAGGTCTCCGGTGACCTCTATCGTGGTTACGCCATTGGGCGTGATGCGGATCGGCACTTAGATTCTATGACCGCCGTGTTATTAGAAAGAGTCATCGGGCTCGCTGCCCTGATCCTCGTCTCCGTGAGTTCCCTGTTTCTCGCCGTCTACGCGCTCGAGCTCACAACCTACACCAGGATGCTCCAACCGGCAACCGTTCTGGCAGGCGCCGTGCTTGTAGCAACTCTACTCGCCTTCGTCATCATCCGCCGCAAGCTCATATCGCGCTTACAACTCCCGATACCCTTGTGGAACCGGGTGCAACAGCTTGCAGAACAACTCTATCTTCTGTTTAGCGATAATCGAATTTTGGGCGGCCTGGGATTCCTTTCGGTGTTACTCCAAATCGCGGTCATTCTATGGTACTTCGTAATTGCACGGGCCATGCAACTTGATATTTCCCTGATCACGTTAATGGTCAGCGTCCCCGTCGTGGAACTTCTGGTTACCATACCCATTTCCATTGGCGGCATTGGGGTGCGCGAGTCGGCCATGGTGTTTCTCCTTTTACCATTTGGCGTCGTACCTGAAGACGCCATCTCTCTCTCCCTGCTGGTAGCCATCACGGCAACCATTGCCGGCACCCTGGCGGGCCTTTCATTTTTTGTAACCCTGCCTCACCAGGTGAGCAAGCAAACACCGGCGCTGGATCATCATCATCCACCGGAGCAATAAACTTAACGCGTGTGCAAGCGGTAACAGCCCCCTGCACACACCGACAGTACAACACCGACGCATCCATTGAAATGAACAATAACCACAACGCACCATACGAACCTCTCTTGACCCGCGTCACAGACGAAAAGCTGTCGCCGGTTCAGCGCTACCAGGATCTGTTCGTTGGGTCTCGCTCACTACCCGAGCTGATCCTCTACGAACTGCTCACCGCATCCCTGCAATCTCTCCCCGGCGCCCTGGGCATCTTCCTACGCGGCGCTTGTTATCGACTCCTCTTCCGGCGTTGTGGCTCGAAATTACTGATCGGCCGCAACGTAACCATCCGCGTGCCGCGCCGCATCGAGTTGGGCAACGGCACCATCATCGATGACAACGCGGTGCTCGACGCCAAGGGCCACCCCCAGAAGAGCTTCATCCGTTGCGGTCACACAGTCGAGATCAGCCGCAACGCCATCCTTTCCTGTAAGCAAAACGGCTGTATTACCCTGGGCAACTTTGTATCCATCGGCCGTAACGTCCTACTCTCGGCGCGGGCGCCGCTGCAAATTGGTGACAATTGCAGCATCGGCCCCTACGCTTGCATCCTGGCCAGCGGCCATGACTGGCAAGATACAGAGCGACCAATCTTGCTTCAGGATCGCGCGGTCGGACCAATTAGCATCGGCAAGAATGTATGGATCGGCGCCCATGTGACCATTATGGACGGTGTTACCATCGGCGATAACAGCATCATCGGCGTGGGGTCCGTCGTAACCCACGACATCCCGGCCTACCGCATCGCTGCAGGCACGCCGGCTCGTGTCGTCCGCATACGCGACAACCCTCACCAGAAACAACCAGCGTCAGACCAAACCGGGTAAGCATAACCTGATTATGGATACAAGCATGCAGCATCAACGAAACGGAGAAGTCAACAATGAACAACGGTCGCGGCGTCATATTCGAACAGATCCAGGGGATGCTTGGCGAGATTCTGGCCCATAAAAATCTCAACGGGGCAACTTTCCCGCTAAACGCCTCGCTGTACGAACAGGGGGTTGGGCTTGATTCGCTAGATACGGCTGCCTTTTCGGCCATGCTCGAAGCCACCTTCGGCGCCGATCCCTACAGCGCCGGCGTCTTCCCTGAAACTATAGAGGATGTCGTGCGCTTCTACGAAGGAGCGCGGCCTTCGTGAGCATCATGGCGCAGCTCCAACAGAACGTGCGCGATTTTCCCCATCGCACGTTCATCACCGACAGCCGGCACAGCCTCACCTATGAGCAAACGGTGCGGAGAGTACTGGCTGCCGCCGGGCGTTTCCGGGCATCTGGCGTCCAGCGTGCATACTTCTACGCGCCGGATTCAGCGTCGGTCATTGTGGGCCTCCTGGCTGCCGATCACATTGGCGCGTCAGCATGTGTGCTCAACCACTTGTATAATTCGGCCGACCTGCACTACGTGCTGCAGCAAATAGGCCCCGGACACTATTTCAGCAGCAGACCCTCAGGACTGGACGCCGGCAAAGCAGAAGACATCGCCGCCATTTTGCAGGAGGCGCACAAAACCGGCGCCGCTCCAGAGCCTGCACAGCCTTCGCCCGGCACAGCTGGCAACGCTGCTGAGGACGTGATCATCCTCTCCAGCGGCACCACCGGCATGCCCAAAGCCGCCCGCTACACCTGGAGTCGCTTACTCAACCAGGTGCGGCACATAGATCGCGACGCCTCTCGTGTCTGGCTACTGACATACGGCCTATGCCACTTTGCCGGCATGCAGATGCTGCTCCACGTGCTGGCCAACGGCCACACGTTGGTCCTCCCGCCCTCGCGGCAATTCGAAGAAATCGTTTCCACGGTGCGGCGGCACAAGGTGGATGCCATTTCAGGGACGCCCACCTTCTGGCGTCTTTTCGCCGGTCACCTCGCCAGAGATACAGAGAAAGTGATTCCCTTAAAGCAGATTACGCTGGGCGGCGAAGTATGCACGGCTGAGCTACTCTCCCGCCTCAGACACCTGTTTCCCGAAGCCATCATCACCCAGGTTTACGCCACAACCGAGCTGGGATCGTGCTTTGCCGTCACAGACGGCCGTCCCGGCTTCCCCGTTGAATTTCTGGAGCGCCAGGTAGGAAACGTTCGCCTCAAAATCGTCGACGGCGAGCTGTACTGCAAGGCCGAAAACAGAATGCTGGGATACATGGGGCCGGAAACGGTAGAAGCTGAGTCCGGCTGGATGCCCACGGGTGATTTGGTGGAAATCCAGGGAGATCGCGTCCTGTTTCGTGGCCGCAAGAGCGAAAGCATCAATGTGGGCGGCGTGAAAATCTGGCCGGCTAAAGTCGAAGAAACCATCCTGCAGGCGAAAAACGTCCTGGCAGCCCGCGTCTACGGCCGACCGAATCCGGTCACCGGGCAACTGGTCGTTGCCGACCTGGAGGTGGCGCCTGGCGTGCCGCACCACTGCCTGATCAAAGAGGTTCGAGCCCTCTGCGGCAGCCAACTCAGCCGGTACGAGCAGCCGCGGGAAATCAAGATCGTCGACCGTATCGACCGTCAAAACGGAAAAATCGCCAGGAGACGCATCTAAATGAACCGGGTAGTTCTTGTCAGCGGCGGCAACCGTGGGTTAGGCAGCGCGCTTGTCCAATCGTTTCTCGACGACGGACAGCACTGCGTCGCCACCTTCAGCCGCAACCGAACGGCCTTTATCGACACCATCGCGCGTCATCCAGAGCGGCAGGAACGATTCTCCTTTAAAACGCTGGATATCACCAACCGGCAGGAGGTGGATGCCTACTTACAGGAGATTGACCACAGGTTCGGGCCGGTGAGTATCCTGGTCAACAACGCCGGCCTCGGGCTGGATGGCGTCTTGGCGCTCCAATCTGAGGAGCAGATCGACCGCCTGCTGCGAACCAACCTTCAGAGCACGGTTCATCTGACCCGTGGCTGCGTGCGCCACATGCTGCGGCAAAAATGGGGCCGCGTGGTCAACATCAGCTCCGTCGCCAGCCTGACCGGATTCCGCGGCCTCTCTGTCGACTCCATGACCAAGGCCGGGCTGGACGGCTTCACCCGCAGCCTGGCGCGAGAGCTGGGTAGCCGCAATATCACGGTCAACTCAGTGGCCCCGGGCTTTCTGGAAACGGCGATGACAGAGACCCTCACGGAGAAACAGAAAGCGCAGATCGTACGGCGCACGCCGGTGGGCCGCCTGGGCCGTCCCGAGGACGTCGTGCCCCTGGTCCGCTTTCTGTGCTCGGACGAGGCGTGTTTCATTAGCGGTCAGACGATTGCGGTCGACGGCGGCGAGACGGCGTAGCTATCAAGTCCGCCGTCGCGTCTCACTAAGTAATGGTAAGTGTCCAGATGTCAATCAGAGGATGGTTTGTAGGCAGGAGCAGGCTGCTCGCCTTCTCGGCGCTCACAATCCTCATCACCGTGGGAACAGTGTTGGCGGCGAGCACACTCTACAGATACGGACGAATTCCACTCCCCATCAAGGGTTTGGGTATCCCCGCCGCGGACTACGTTGAGCCGCGGGAAGAGAAAGAGCTGGGACACCTGGGGCCCTTCACCAAATGGAGCAAAGTGGAAATCCCTCTGCACGGCCCCGCGGCTGACGCCCGCGACGAAGAGGACAATCCATTCCAGATCCGGGTCGACGTTACGTTCACCGGCCCCACAGGCCAATCGCTCACCGTTCCCGCGTTCTACGACGGTGACGGGCAGGGCGGCGACGCCGGAAATGTGTGGAAAGTCCGTTTTGCGCCAGACGCGTCGGGCAATTGGCGCTTCTCCTCCGCCAGCTCGCACCCGCAACTGGCCGGTTACAGCGGCGCGTTCCAGGTCACAGAGCCGGTGGGTTGTCGGCCCTATCAGCCCGGCGACCTGCCTGACCTGACCTGCAGCGGCTTTCTGCATTATGAAGAGGGTCAGCACTATCTCAAATTCAGCAACGGTGATTACTGGCTGAAAGGCGGCATCGACGATCCTGAAAATTTCCTGGGCCGAGCCTTCGGCGGCTGGGCCGAGAAAAGAGAGGCCATCGACTTCCTCCGCGACCACGGCGTGAACAGCATCTATTTCGTCGCCAACAACATCAGACCCGGCGACCGCAACGATACCTGGCCCTGGCTCGGCGACAGAGCCGCTGAGGCCAAGGAGCAGAGCGATCGCTTCAATGTGGCCCGGCTGCAACAGTGGGAATCATTCTTTACGTACGTGCAGAAGCAGGGCATCGTGCTGCATTTCGTGCTCGCCGACGACAGCGCGTGGCACGATTTCGATCACTATCTCTACTATCGCGAAATGGTGGCCCGCTTCGCCCACCATCCGGCGCTCATCTGGAACATAGGAGAGGAGGCCAACGAGATATACAGCGACTCACAGGCAATCAAGCTGGCACAAATGTTGCGCCAACTCGATCCATACGACCACCCCATCACCGTACACCGCAAGCCGCGCTGGCCTTTCCTGGGCAACCAGGCATTCGATTTAACGAGCATTCAGGCCGGCGATGGCGCCAGCGATCTTTCGACGGTAGAGAGGCTCGATCTCAACCGTATCGTCGCCGACCACCGTCGTCGCAGCGCCGATGCGGGCCATCCCATCCCCGTGATGATCGACGAAACGCCGCGGGTGGCTGAAGTCAACGAACGTACCAGATACATGGTACGCTCGCACATTCTCTATCCCATCTACCTCGCCGGCGGCAATTACGAGTTGCACTATTTCGACGCCTACGGCCAGGGAGGGGACGTTACGCTAGAAGCGTTGACGCCCATGCTGCAGGAGATGCACCATCTGCGGCGCTTTCTCGAGCAGCTCCCATTTCAGGAGATGGCGCCCTGCAACGAGCTGATTTCGCCGGAGAAAAGCGCCTACTGTTTTGGCAAAGCGGGTGATCTGTACGCGGTCTACAGCGCCAGCGGCGAGCCCTTTGAGTTGGACTTCAGGGGAGTACAGGGAGAAGTTTCCCTGCAATGGTTCAATCCACAAACAGCGGTATTCGCCGATCCTCTCACACTCACAATGGACGGTGGACAACGCTTATGGTTATCACCCCCGCAGGGAAAGGAGGTAGCAGCAGTATTGAAAACGTCAGGAAGTAATTTCAATCAGTAGATAGTGATATCCAGGGAGTGAAAGATGGGGGAAAACAAATCAATTATGTCTGAGTCTATGTGGTCAAAACGCATCAGTCTGTTGGGACTGTCATTATCGGCAGCCCTGCTTACGCTTCTATTCCTGATCGTGACCGGCGCTGCCGATGCCCGGTCAGCAGCAAACCCGGCACAGCAGGACGTACAGCCGCAGCAACC
>DATHSI010000169.1:0-13379 GCA_035464315.1 Candidatus Sulfomarinibacteraceae bacterium | reverse complement strand
CCTGATGCTGAAAACAGAAAACCGCCTTGCACAGCGCCAGAACATCCAGCTCAACGTGACGCCCGAGGCCCGACGCTGGCTGCTGGCGCAGAACGACCAGCCCGAATTCGGCGCGCGCCCCCTGCGGCGCATCATCAGCCGCCACCTGCGCGAGCCATTAGCCAACTTCCTGCTGTCACAAAGCAGGCCGGAGAGAGCGGTCGTGGAGGTGCACGCCGGCAACGGCGCCTTGCAGTTCGAGTTCGCCGAAGCCGCACCGGCCGGTGAGGAGCGCGCCTGACGGTGGCCCGAATCTGAAGGAGGATGGAATTGAGCAACAAAAAGAAAGACGCCATCCGGCGCAAACTGGAGCAGTCACGCAACGCAACTCTTGAGGTTGCACAGGAACTGGAGCGCGAGGATTGGAGTCATCCCGTCTATTCCCACGACGGCGGCTGGAACGCGCTTCATTTGCTGCGACACCTGACGTGGGCCGAGAGCGGCATGCTGCGCCTGATGCAGATGATCCGCGAGGGCCACGAGGGCGTGCCGCCCGACTTCGACATCGACCGCTACAACGCCCGCGGCGTGAGCAAGCTGGGCGACCAAATGCCCGCCGACCTCATGGCCACCATGGACCACAATCGCCAGGAACTACTGCAGTTCCTGGACGACCTGGGCGACGACGACTGGCAGAAAAAAGGCCGCCACGGCAGCCTGCGCATCATGAGCATCGAAGAGATCCTGCACTTGATTGCGGATCACGAGGCGGAGCATTTGGCGGACCTGCGGCAGGCGTTGGAGTTGGGGGAGAATCGATAGGGGTAGGCCTCTCCGTGGTCCTCCTCATTTCCTCCGTGGCCCTCCGTGTCACTTAGTTCTCGCGGCATTACGGCAGCACCGACTCCGCCTGCGTGAACAGGAAGTGGTCGTGATAATAATGGATCCACAGGAACGACAGCACGCCGATGTAGTAAGATGTCTCCACGGCGTAGCTGGCCTCGGCCCACTTGCCGCCGAGGCCAAAGTGCAGGATGGTGAAAACCACGCCGATGATAATCACCGCGCCAAAGGTCAGGGCCAGGTTGAAGCCATAGTAGACCTTGGCCTTGCCGTCCTCCGAGATGCGCTCCACCAGCGGCGTGCGCTTCAGGTCGCCGCGGTCAGCACGGAGGCGGTTGATGTACCAGGTGAGGGCCAGATACTGAAATGAGTGCCAGACGTTCATGCCCTGAAAGGCCGTGTCCAGGTTACCCAGTGCGGGCACGATGAAGGAAGCCGCCGCCGTGAGCACGATGAAGATGATCTTGGGCAGGTGCGCCGTGCCCTCGCGAATCTCCACGAAGCTCTTGGCCAGGAAAGCCAGCAACGAGACGCCGAAGGCGGCGCCGGCAGCGTACACGACCCACGGTTGCTCGAAAAAAGCGGGAATCACATCGTTGAGGTTGTTGGGGCCAATGGCAAAGTCCTGCGTGATGGCGATGCGGTAGGCCGCGATAGGGTACAGGCTGGTGAGCACCACAGCAAGGTCGATGGCCTTCGAGAGCGGCGACAATGACGTGTTACCTGCCGCGCTCCCCTTCTGGTTATACGCCTCCACCACAAACACGATCTGGTGCAGCACGTGAATCGAGGCCCAGAAAAAGAAGATGGTCAGCAGCAGGGTCAGGTTGGTCAGAGCCAGGGTGATCACGATCAGAGGAATGACAATCGAGGAACGCACGAACCCACCGTAATTCTCGCGGAAGTCAGTGTCCAGCGCCGTGCGCGTAAAGGTAGCATACATATGCGGACCGCCGATCAGGGCCGCAATCAGCAGGTTAACCGCCTGGCGCCCCATATCGGACTCCACCAGAAACACGTCCTTCATCAGTAGCCAGATCAGGTACGGCACGGGAACCAGCACCACGCTCAGGCTGATAAACACTAGATCCCAGCGGGGATTGTAGATCCACTTGTCGCGGGTCATGGCCCCGACGCCACTGTCAGCAGAGATGGCAGTCACACTCATCAAGCCCTCCTTTGATGATTTTTCTCACCTCACTTGTCCCGGCGAATGGGTGCGTCACACTTACTCTAGATAACCGTGCTCATTGTACCAATGATACGTGCATTGTACAGTCCTCTCGAACGGCGTTTGCGGCAAATCGAGCTCTTTCACCGCCTTGCTATTGTCCGCAAAGATGCAGGTGCCCATCATGCGCACCTGGTTGTCGTCCACAGGCACACGATTGCCCAGGAAAAAGCGCATGACGCGCACACCGGCAGCGGCAGGGGGCAGCAACCAGCCCGGGATCTGCAGGCGCGGCGGCCTGCGACCGATCACACGGCTGATGACTGCCAGCGCTTCAGCGTGCGTCAGGTTTTCGGCGCCCAAAATGTAGCGCTCGCCCACCCGGCCGTTCTCGGCCGCCGCGATGTGACCCGCGGCCACATCCTGCACGTCCACGAAATTCGCGCCCCCGGGCGGCGCGAACCGCACCAGTCCCCGCGCAGCCTCAATGATGATCGACCCCGATATCTTGTTCACGTCGCGGGGGCCGAGCACGACGCTGGGGTTGACGATGACCGCCTCCAGACCGTCCGCCAGTACCCGGCGCACTTCCTGTTCCGCAAGGTGCTTGCTGTGTCCGTAGGGAAACTGCTCCGGGCGCAGGTCAAACTCGTCACTTTCGTCCAGCAGCTCTCCCGGCTGCGGCAGCCCCATTGCCGCCAGCGAGCTGGTAAACACGAAGCGCTTCGCCCCACCCAGGCGCGCTGCTTGCAGCATGTGACGCGTGCCCTCCACATTCACCCGGTACAGCCAGTCGGATCCCTGCCGCCAGTAATCGGCCACAGCTGCCGTGTGGAAGACCCAATCGCAGCCCTCCACGGCCTCGGCCAACTCGTCCGGATCGTCCAGCACGTCGCCGACCACCGCCTCGTACGCCAGGCCTTCCAGAGCGTCCATCGACGAGGTGGGCCGGTGCAACACGCGTGTGGCGATTCCCCTCTCATTAAGCGCAGCCACCAGATTGGCGCCGACAAAGCCCGTCCCCCCCGTCACCAATGCGCGCATCGTTGATATCCTCTCTCTTGCCAGCAATCTAACCAGGCGCTCGCAGCCCGAGGCGCTGCCGGTTGAAACCAGCAGCACGCGGGCGGAAAACATGTTTCAAACATGTTTACATAATCCAGCCTGTGATTTCAATCGCAGGCTTATAGCAACTCAACCACCGTCGCTTCGCCCTGCCCCACACCGACGCACAGCGTCGCCAGGCCATAGCGCATGCGCTGGCCCTGCGCCTTGCGGCGGCGCATTTCGTAGAGCAGCGTGGTCAGGATGCGCGCGCCGGAGCAACCGAGCGGATGGCCCAGAGCAATGGCCCCACCATTGACATTTGTGATCTCGGGGTTCAGACCCAATTCGCGCATCACGGCTAGCGATTGCACGGCGAACGCTTCGTTCAGTTCCACCAGGTCAATGTCCGGTAACTCAAGGCCCGCGCGCTGCAGCGCTTTGCGCGTGGCAGGCACTGGACCCAGGCCCATCGTGCGCGGATCGACGCCGGCGGCAGCGGAGGCGCGCCAGCGCGCCATGGGTTGCAACCCCAGCGCTTCTGCGCGCTCCGCGGACATCAGCACCAGCGCCGCTGCGCCGTCGTTGAGACCGCTGGCGTTGCCCGCGGTCACCGTGCCGCCCTTGCGGAAAGCGGGGCGCAGCTTCGCCATCACCTCCAGGCTGGTGTCCAGCTCGTAACCATTGTCGCCCTTGCGAATGCGCGGGTGCTCGTCCGTGTTCACGACCAGCGGATCCCCCTTCCGTTGCGCAATCTCCACAGGAACGATCTCGTCGCGGAAACGTCCGGCGTTGATCGCCTCGCACGCCCGCCGCTGGCTCTCCAAGGCAAAGGCATCTTGCTCCTCGCGGCTGATCTCGCCGCCCTCCAGGTTGCCCGCGCAGCTCATCTCGTAGATATTCTCCGCCGTCTCGCCCATAGCCTCCAGAGGAAACATTTCCTTCATGCGCGGGTTGGGATAGCGCCAGCCCAGCGTCGTGTCGTAGCCCGTGATGTTGCCCGGCGGGCCAAAGGGGCGCGGGTTCTTGGGAAAGGAGTAGGGCGCGCGGGTCATGCTCTCCACGCCCCCCGCCACGTAAACGTCGCCCTCGCCCACGGCAATGGCCCGCGCCGCCTGGTTCACGGCGTTCAGCCCACTGGCGCAGAGACGGTTCAACGTAACGGCTGCCACGTGGTGCGGCAACCCCGCCAGCAATGCAGCCATGCGCGCCACGTTGCGATTATCTTCGCCGGCCTGGTTAGCGCACCCCATGTACACTTCTTCAATTTCCTCGGCGTCCACCCCCGCGCGCTCCACCGCTTCTTTGATAACCAGCGCTGCCATATCATCCGGGCGCACCTGTGACAACGCGCCCGACAGGCGTCCAATTGGCGTACGAACGGCGCTGACGATGACCACTTCTCTCATGCTGCTTCCTTCTCCGTGATAGATTGAAAGGGTTGATTATTCGATTTTGAGATGTTCCTCAATAGCTTCTTTGATTGTACCGGCGGCGACCAGGCGACGCACAGCTTCGATGTAAGGCGCCAGCACCGTGTCCTGCTGCAAAAAGGGCGCCTGCTCCCGAACCAACTCATAGGCCACGCCCGTCCCCTCTCCCAATCGCGCCTGCGACGCGCCCGGTTCCCGCCGCCGAAAATCAATGCCCTGCGCGGCGCACAGCAACTCAATGGCCACGATCGTCTCCACGTGATCCAGAATCTGAGCCGTCTGGCGCACGGCGGTGGCGCCCATGCTCACGTGGTCTTCCGTGTTGGCGCTGGTGGGGATGGAATCCGCGCTGGCCGGGTGCGCCAGCACTTTGTTCTCCGACGTCAGCGCCGCCGCCGTATAGTGGGCCATCATAAAACCGCTCTCCAGGCCGCCCCGCTCCGTCAAAAACATGGGCAACACCCCGTCGTTGCTGTCGGCGTCCACCAGCCGCGCCGAGCGGCGTTCGCTCATGTTGCCCAGCTCCGTCAGGGCCAGCGCGGCGTAGTCCATGGCCAAAGCCACCGGCTCCCCGTGGAAGTTGCCGGCGGAAATCACGTCCACGTCGCCTTTTTCCTCGTCCACGAAGATAATGGGATTGTCGTTGACCGAATTAAGCTCAATGTCTATGACCCACTGGGCGTAGGCGATGGCGTCGCGCACCGCGCCGTGTACCTGCGGCACGCAACGCAGCGTGTAGGGGTCCTGCACGTCGCGCGAGCTTTGCGGTCGCAACAACTGGCTTCCGGCCAACATCTGGCGCAGAAAGCGGGCGTCGTCGATCTGTCGCGGGTGCGGTCGCACGGCATGCACGCGAGCATCGAAGGCGCGGTCCGTGCCCCGCAGCGCCTCCAGGCTGAGACAGGCGGCGGCGTCGGCCGTGAGTATCAGGTTGATGGCGCGGCGCACCAGCAGCGCTCCGTGCCCCACCATCTGCGTCGTGCCGTTGACCAGCGCCAGCCCTTCCTTGGCCTGCAGCGTGATCGGCTCCAGGCCCGCCGCTTTCAGCGCTTCCGCACCGGACATCAGACGCCCTTTGTAATACGCCTCCCCTTCGCCGATCAGCACCAGCGCCAGGTGCGCCAGCGGGGCCAGGTCGCCGCTGGCCCCCAGCGATCCCTGGGAAGGAATGCGCGGATGAACGCCACAGTTTAACAGATCCAGGAGTCGCTGGATGACCACCGGTCGCACGCCGGAGTAACCAAGGGCCAGGGTGTTGGCCCGCACCAGCAACATGGCGCGCACCACCCGTTGCGGAATCTCCGGGCCCACGCCCACGGCGTGGCTGCGCACCAGGTTTAGCTGCAGTTGTCTGGTCTGGTCCGGCGAGATGATGCGGTCTTTGAAGTGGCCAAAGCCGGTGGTAATACCGTAGGCGATCTCTCCCTGCGCCACCAGCTTTTCTACCGCCTGCCGCGAGCGCTCGACCCGCGGCAATGCCGCCTCGTCCAGAGCCACGGAGCGCCCGTCGGCCACGGCAACCACGTCATCCACTCCCAGTGCGCCACCTGAGATTAACAGTACGTCATCCATGGCCCTCATTATACGTGAAGGGCATGCGATTGCGCATTATCCCAATCGTTCTACAATGGGCCTATGTCTGAGCAGACCGCATGGAACAGCCTGGTCGGCCACCGCTGGGCCGTGGACCTTTTAGCCGGCGCCATCCGCAACGAGCGCGTGGGGCACGCCTACCTGATCACCGGTCCGGAGCAAATCGGCAAGACGACCCTGGCGCGGCTCTTCGCGCAGGCGCTGAACTGCACGGCGCCGGACCCTGCGCAGCGTCCCTGCGGGGGCTGCCGCTCCTGCACGCTCATCGCCGCCGACCGCCATCCGGACGTGCGCTTACTAGAACCGGCCGTCAGCGGGCGCGGCAAGCGCACCCTGAAGATAGACGAAATACGCGAGCTGCAGCAGGATTTGAATCTGGCCGCTTATGAGGCGCGCTGGAAAGTGGCCATCATCACCCACTTTGACGCCGCCACGCAGGGTGCGGCCAACGCCTTTCTCAAAACGCTGGAGGAGCCGCCCGGCCAGGTCGTCTTGCTGCTGACGGCCAGCGAGGCCGACGCGCTGTTACCGACCATCACCTCGCGCTGCCGCGTCATCGCTCTGCGCCCACTGGCCACCGAGGAGATGGCCCAGGCGCTGGCGGAGCGCTGGCAGGTCTCGGCAGACCAGGCCAGGCGTCTGGCGCACCTCGCCGATGGGCGCCTGGGATGGGCCGTCGAGGCCATCAACGAACCGGCGCTGCTGGAAACGCGAGAGGAGTACCTGGAGCTGTTACGCCAGGCTCTGGATGGGCGTCGCGTCGAACGCTTTGCGCTGGCCGACCGTCTGGCGCGCGATTCAGAGACGCTGCCCGACGTACTGCGCGTCTGGAGCAGCTGGTGGCGCGATCTGACCTTGCACGCTTACGGCAATGACAACGTCGTCAACGTGGATCGCCGCGACGAACTGGCGCGACTGGCCGAGGAGTGGCCCGCAGACGCCGTGGTCCGAGTGCTGAAAGGCACGAAAGAAGCGCTGTGGCAGCTGGAGCACAACGCCAACGCCCGCCTGGTCATGGAGAATCTTCTCTTACTCTACCCCTACCGCGTGCGCCCGGCCGTCGCCGGCTGAGGGCGCCAGCGGCAGGTCCCGGGGTGGGTAGAAAAGCAATGGCCCAGATGCTCGCTCGGCGCTAGGACGGCATCTCTCGCGGTGGCGCAAAGTCATACCTCGGTACAAACTCGCGCAGGCCGAAGCGAGTCAGGAAGACGCCTCCCACGCCGACGATAGTAGCCAGAATGCCTATCCAGCCGCCGATGAGGGGAATGAACACCAGTAGATTCGTAATGGTGATAAAGACAAACGCGCCCACGAAAGCGGTCGCCGGCGCCGACCAGTCGCGCCCCAGACGGCGGCGCAGCCATTGGCCCAGCGCCAGGCCCAGGGCGGACCAGCTATAGGCCACAACCAGCCCTGCCAGCAGCAGACCAATGACGCTGACGGGAATGAGAATGACCGTGAACGCCATCAGAACCAGCAAGGCGGGCCCCACGATGGTCACCAGAGCGCCCATCGCCGTCGCCACAAAGGGATGCTCCACCGAGGTTTGACTGACGCGGCTCAGTGGCCGGTGCACAAAACGCGCCAGCAGATAGGCCAGGGCGGCTACCATCAGCGCCTCCGGCAGCAACTGCAACAATCGCTGCCGGGCGGTGCGTTGTGGGAACAAGGTGTCCAGACTGACGTCAACATCTCCGCCGACTAGCACCTGGCCCAAAACCGTCGCTTCAGCCGCTCGCTCCAGCTCGCCGCCGCCGACGCTCAGATCGCCGCCGATGCGAGCGCTGGGACCCAGTTGGAGGTCACCGCCGATCATAGTCACATCCTCGCTCACCTCGCCCGCCACTTCCACGTCTCCACCCAGCATGTAAATTGAACCGGCAACCTGCGCCCCTTCCGGCACCACAACCCGCCCTTCCACAACCGCCAGATGGCCCTGCACCCGCTGGCCCGGCTCATAGACGTGCTCCCCCTCCCAGATGAGCGTGCCGCTGACCGCGCCGTCGGCGCAGCCGGCCAGCGCCAGAAGAGGCAAAAGGACAAGTATCGACGGCCACAGCTTCCACGTTGACATTTCAGTTCTCCGTTAGCGGTTGCTCCTGTTCCGCAGGTTTGAAGTAAAGGAGGGCCAGTACCAGCAAGAAGAAAAGCATGGCCACGGCATTAACAAGCTGCAGGTGCGTTTCAAGCGTGACGCCCATTTCCGCGAGTTGCAGCGACAGGGCCGTGCTGAGAAAAGTGGCGGCCCAGCCGGACAGGGCCACGCCCGCAGCCGTATTGCGGGTGATGGTGCGCGGCGTGGAGATATCGGCCCAGATGGCGAAGTTGACCACTGTATATAGGCTGACGGCCAGGGCGTACAGGATGGGCATGCCCAGTGACGTGCCGATTCCCAGCAGGTGTACCATGGCAAAGAGCCCGAAGATCCATAAGAACAACTGCCGCTCACCCATCGCCGTGTATAGCGCCCCGGCAATGAGGGCGCCTATCACGTGCATGACGCCGATGATCAGGCGCGGGAGCAGATCCGGCGACTGCCAGGCCACTTCGAAGAAGAAGGGCGTGTCCGCCAACCGCAAGAAGCCCAGGCTGTCGATAAAGTAAATGGCGAACATGAGAAAGATGAGGCCCAGCAAATAGCGGCTGACGCGTGTGTCGCCAGCCGGGCCCACGCGCACAAAGCGTCCCAGCCCAAACGCTGTCTGCCGGTGCTGCTGCGCCAGGGAATGGGTCAGGGACTTTGTGAAGGGCCAGGGACCGAATGCCAACAAACCGAGGGCGGCGACGCCCGGCGCCATGACGGCCAACATCTGCGCGCTCAGCGTCTCGATGGTCCACACGCCGGAAAAGACGGCTGCCGGGAAGTAAGCGCCGGCCGTAATCAACGCCGCAGCCAGACCGCGGTCGCCCACGGGGATGAGATCAACGGTCATGCCAAACGTCGCCGGCACGCCTACGCCCAGAGCCAGGGAGGCAACGACAATCCAGGCGAAAAAGAATCCTTCGCTGCGGATGAAGGGGGCGGCTGCCGTCAGCGCCGTCTGCGCCAGGACCACGCCGAAGGCCAGGCGCAGCTTTACCTCAAAGCGCTGGCTCCACCCGCGGCGCATCATGGCCCACCCAGCGCCGATGGCCACGGCGCTGGTGATCAGCGCCAGGTAGGTCATTTGCACAGCCACCTGCTCCCGCGTCATGCCCACCAGCCGTGTACCCAGATCCAGCAGGCCAAACTGCACGAACGTCAGGTTGTAATGGTAGCCGATAGCCATCATGGCCACGAACAGCAGATATCCGGCGAGCGCGTTCCAGTTGCGCGTTTTCAAAAAGTGGATGAACCACATACTCTATAGCTTACCTGAACTTGGACCATCAGCCGATGCTGTGGCGCATATTACTTATAATAGCAGGCAGTCATCAGTGACAGAATTACCCACCTCTGGGTGATCATTGTCACATCAAGACCGGCGACGTCGCCGCTACAATTCTATCCAGGAGGCACTCGCAGCAGTTATGCGTACGGAGGACGTAATATGACACAAACCAACGGTAGATTCTGGGGCTACGCTGGACGCTTTGTGTTGGTCCACGTCGTCGTTTACACGCTGATTGCAACGATCTTCACCTTGCT
Source organism: Candidatus Sulfomarinibacteraceae bacterium (assembly GCA_035464315.1). Taxonomy (GTDB): domain Bacteria; phylum Chloroflexota; class Anaerolineae; order Promineifilales; family Promineifilaceae; genus JAAYYY01. The sequence goes on along the minus strand of DATHSI010000169.1, from coordinate 3,688 downwards.
CCAGGATGCATTACCCTCTACGACACAGACGGCTCTGGAAACGCTCGGACCGTACCATACGGCCGGCGTGATTAGCACACCGGCACAGGTTGTTCGCGCCCTCATCGTGGCGCTCGTACTTTATCCATTCTATGACACAATCGTCCGCGGTCGACGCGGTCTGCTAATCTTATTCGGCGCGTTGTGGGGCGTGGCCTTGCTCGGTTCGGTTGAACCTATGCCGGGATCCATTGAAGGGTTCATCTACACGGAAACGCCGCTGCTGGCCCACTTTCTGGCGCTTGCCGTCGTCGCCGTCGAAGTGTTCCTCTTTTCGTGGTTCTTCCTGCGCTGGGAGCGGCAGAGCAGCGCGGAAATGGACTGTGCCCAGGAAGAAGTTGTGAGTCAGGATAAGCGGGTGGCAGGCTACGTCACCAGATTTACCATTGTGCACGTATTCACCTACGCCGCGGCCGGCATCCTTTTGTTCACACTTCAAGACTATGCAGATGCATTCGCCATCCAGGAGCGCTTTGAGCTTTACCGGCCATTGGATGATCCTATCATCGCCGCCGCCATCCCTATCCAGATTCTCCGCGGCGCCCTTCTGGCCATTTTCTTCCTTCCCTTCTACGATACATTCCTTAGCAAAAGCCACGGCTGGTTATTGCTATTCGGCTTAACGTTCGGGCTTATTGCGCTGGGTGGAGCGAACTTCTTCACCGGCGTGCTTACCGATATCGTCAACAGAACGGCGTTTTCGGAATTCTTGATAGGCCCGATTGAAATCACAATCCAGATGTTGCTGTTCTCCCTGTTATTGTTTGCGTGGGAGCGACGGAGAGCCAGGAAGCTCCAGGCTCAACCGGTAAATTGAAGCAACTCTGATGGAGACGGCGCTTACCGCCGTTCGGAGTTAAGTAAATACCATGAAAATCATTATCTGGATTCTCGTTATCATCGTTGCCCTTGTCATCATCGGCTGGATCGGCTTGCGCGTCAGGCCGGCGCCTTTCGATCCAATTTCGCTGCCGGCCACCGCCGCTCAGACCACACCGTTGCCCGACGGGCTGCCCGCGCCTGTGGATCGTTTCTACCGGCAGGTCTACGGCGACGAGGTTCCTGTGGTGAAAAGTGCCGTGCTCTCCGGCCGGGCCACCATGCGCATCCAGGGCATCACATTTCCCGCCCGCTTTCGTTTCACGCACCGCGCCGGAGACGATTACCGGCACTATATAGAAGCCACCCTCTTCGGCCTGCCGCTGATGAGAGTGAACGAGCGCTATCTGGAGGGCGTGGGACGCATGGAGCTGCCCGTTGGGACCGTCGAGGACGAACCGAAAGTGAACCAGGGCGCCAACCTGGCGCTGTGGGCGGAAGGGCTGTGGTTCCCCACCCTCTTTGTGACGGACGACCGCGCCCGTTGGGAAGCCGTCGACGAGAACACGGCGTTGCTATTCGTACCCTACGGTGATGAGGAGGAGCACTTCGTCGTGCGCTTCGACCCTCAGACGGGCCGCCCCCGGCTGGTGGAAGCGATGCGCTACAAGGCTGAAGATAGTGAAGAAAAAACGCTGTGGCTCAACGAAGCGCTGCAGTGGGGCACGGTAGACGGCCATCCCACGGCGACGGAGGCCGCGGTGACGTGGCTTGACGACGGGCGGCCCTGGGCGGTGTTCACGGTAGAGGACATCGTTCTTAACGCAAATGTGGACGAATATATACGGGAGCGTGGACCATGAACGAACGTCTCTGGCTCGTTGTTTTCTTAACTGTTGGGGTGCTAACCGTCGTTCTTGCTCCCAATTCTTCAGTGGTGGGAGCAGAGGCTGCAGAGGCGGCAACCCCGCCGCGACAGACCGCGGCGTTGTCTGACCCACAGGAACTGGAGACGTTTCTCGACGGCATGGCGGACGCCCAGCTGGCTTCCTATCCGGTAGCGGGCATGACCGTTTCCGTGGTGCAAGATGGCGAGCTGCTGCTGGCCAAAGGCTACGGCCACGCTGACGTCGAGTCCGGGGCCCCGGTCATTGCCGATGAGACCCTTTTCCGTCCCGGCTCCATCTCCAAATTGTTCATCTGGACGGCCATGATGCAGCTCGTGGAAAGCGGCGACCTGGACCTTGACGCAGACGCCAACACCTACCTGGACTTCGAGATCCCGCCGGCGTATGGCGAACCGATTACCTTGAGACACCTGATGACGCACACAGCCGGTTTTGAAGACCAGGGCCTGGGCCTGTTTGTGCGCAGCGAAGAGCAAATGGCTCCCCTGGGCAACTACCTAGCCGAAAACATGCCCGAGCGGGCCTTTCCACCAGGTGAGATTTCTGCTTATTCAAATTACGGAGCCAGCCTTGCCGCTTATATCGTGGAACGTACCTCGGGCATGCCCTTCCATGAGTATGTGGAAGTGAACATCTTCGCACCCCTGGACATGCAACAGAGCACATTCCGGCAACCTCCACCGGCCGAACTGGCGGACACCCTGTCTTCCGGACACCTTTATAATCAGGGTCGTTTCCAGGAAGGGGACTTTGAGTTCGTCCAGTCGTACCCGGCCGGCGCGCTGAGCTCCACGGCCAGTGACATGGCGAACTTCATGATCGCTCACCTGCAGGACGGCCGTTTTGGCGAGACACAAATTCTGGAGGAGGAGACCGCCCGCCGCATGCGCGAAGTAGCCTTCGCTCACGACTCGCGCCTCGCGGGATGGGGAGCAGGCTTTATGATCAACGAAGTGCAGGGCGTCAAGACCGTGGGACACGGCGGGGACACGATTTACTTTCACAGCGAGTTGGTCCTGCTACCCGATGAAGATGTCGGCCTATTTGTCTCCACGAATACCGATCGTGGCGTCTTCGCCCGCTTTCACTTGACGGAAGCCTTCTTGCAGCGATATTTCGTGGATGCTGAGCCGCAGAAACCACAACCGCCAGAAGATTTCACTCAGAGAGCGGGCGTTTATACCGGAACGTATTATCCCGCACGAATGAATTTTGCTACTGTCGAGAAGATCTCTGCTCTGATACAACCACTCCAGGTTCAGGCAACGGAAGAGGGACTGTTAATGGTCAGCGGGCTGTTGGGCCCTGAACCAACCTATTGGGTCGAACATTCAGATAATATGTTTGTTCCAGCAAGCGAGAATCTACCCCAGGGCAGTGTGTTACTGTTCCAGCCGGAGGAAGAAGGAGAGGAGGCAATCGAATACGCCTTCTTCCAGCAATCAGCTTACATCAAGCAGCCAGCACATGCCTCGCCTGCGGTACATTACGGCATCATCGGAACCAGCGTCCTCTTCTTCCTGGCGATGATCATTGCCGTGCCCACCTCGTACCTCATCCACCGTCGCTACCGTCGGGAAGCGCCACAGGCCATATCGCCCACTCCCCTTGGCGCTCATCTGGCGCGCTGGGTGGCCTGGATCTTTGCCCTGTTGAACATCGCCTTTTTGCTCATCTTCATCATCACCGTCAGTGACATGAACAACCTCGTTTTCGGTCTGCCGCCTTATCTCCAGGCATTATTAATTACACCCTGGATCTCGGTTCTTCTGGTCCTCGCCGTTGCAGCCTCGGCGGTACTGACCTGGCTCCGGCGTTACTGGACGGTATGGGGAAGGATTTTCTATACCTTATTCGCGTTGGTTGCTGTGGCTTATCTGTGGTTCTTGTGGTTCTGGAACTTCTTCTAGCTGGCTCGTTTG
>DATHSI010000168.1:0-5978 GCA_035464315.1 Candidatus Sulfomarinibacteraceae bacterium | reverse complement strand
GGCTCTTTGCCGAAGCCCTGGCGGACACCGCCGCCGTGCTCAGCAGCAGCCTGCAACCGGCGACGGTTCTGGAGCGCCTGCTGGCTAACGTGGGCCGCGTGCTGCCCCACGACGCCGCCGACGTGCTTCTTCTGCAGGATGGGGTGGCGCGCGTGGCGGAGCACGTGGGGTATGACAGGCTGGACCTGAAGGAGGTCGTGGAGGCCATGGTCCTGCCTCTGGACCAGACGCCGACGTTGCAATACATCAAGCGCACGGGCCAGCCGCTGATTACGCCGGACATCGAAAAGAGCAGGCTGTGGGTGGGACGAGCGCTGCGCCCGCTGCGTTCCGTTGTTGGCGCGCCGATCCTCATTGACGGCGAGTTCGTGGGTGTGATCAATATCCTTAGCCAGGAGCCGAACGCCTTTGCTGAAAGGGACGCCGCGCGCCTGCAGGCGTTCGCACACCAGGCCGCCATCGCCCTGCGCAACGCGCGCCTTTACCAGCAACTGGAGCGTCACAGCGAGATCCTGGAGCAAACGGTGGCCGAGCGCACGGCTGAACTGCGGCAGACGAAGGAGAGCGTGGAGGCCATTCTGGACGCTATCGGCGAAGGGGTGCTGGTGCTGGACGCCCAGGGGCGTATCGTCCAGGTGAATCCCGCGCTGGAGGCGCTGACGGGATACCGCGAGGCGGAGCTGGTGGGACGTTCTTACGAGGTGTTGGCGCCGGATCCCACTCTCGAAGAGTCGCTCTCTGTTGAGATTCTGCAGGCGGTTCAGAAGGGGGAATCGTGGCGCGGGGAAGCCGCGTTTCGCCCACAGGAGGGCGCTGCCATCGATGTGGCGCTGACGGTGGCGCCAATGCAGGAAACGGAACGTGAAGACGCCGGCGCTTACGTGGTCAGCGTGCGCGACATCACGCAGATGAAAGAGGTGGAGCGCATGAAGGACTCTGTGCTTTCTATCACCGCGCACGAACTGCGCACGCCGCTGACCACCATGCGCCTCTTCAGCGATCTGCTGCTGAACCGCCCACCAGCCGACGAGGAGCGGCGGCGGCAGACGACGGTCATCATCCACCAGCAGACGGTGCACCTGCAGAAGATCGTGGACGATATGCTCGATCTGGCGCGGCTGGAGGCCGGGCGCGGGCTGCAGATCGTGGCCCAGCCGCTCAGTGTTCGTGACGTGGTGCAGGAAGTGGTGCAACCGTTTGCGGAGATGACGGATAAACACGAGTTCCAGACGCAGGACGTGTCCCCGGCGCTGACGGTGCGCGGCGACCGCACGCGCCTGGTGCAGGTGGTGCGCAACCTGGTCTCCAACGCCGTTAAATATTCGCCCCACGGCGGGACTATCACCGTGCGCTGCCGCAAGAATGACGAAGGTCAGGTGGAGATTAGCGTGGCGGACGAGGGGATCGGCATGACGGCGGAAGAGCAACAGCGCCTCTTCCAGAAGTTTTACCGTGCGGACACCGGCAGCGGTTCGCCGCGCGGCACAGGGCTGGGGCTGGCCATCTGCAAACTGATCGTGGAAGGGCACGGCGGCCACATCTGGGTCGAGAGCGAAAAGGGCGTGGGCAGTACGTTTACCTTAAGCGTGCCGGCGGCAGACGCATGACTCCATCCGCGATAGAGTGATTCCCATCCTCCTCCTGATTTTTCTCCATAGTCCGCACTGTGTTCTCCGTGGGGGAGCACTAAAGATTTGTGAATTGCTGTGGCCGGTGTCCCCACCGAGCCACTTCGCGGGCGCGGTCAGGAGACCGGCCCGATCACAACATTTTCGCACTCCCCTCCGTGGTCCTCACTGTGTTCTCCGTGCAACTCCGTGTAACATTAGTTGAATGCAACCTGTATGAGGAGACCCAACGATGGAAGCAACCAGCGACAAAGAAACCCTGATCGCCGCCCTGTCCCAGGATCTGATCGTCGAACTCACGGAAAAACTGGTGGCTATTCCCACGCCCAATCCGCCGGGGCAGGAAAAGGCCTGCGCCGAGTTCCTGATGGACACGTTACAGGCCTGGGGCGTGGAGGCCGAGCTGGTCGAGCAACCGGATCCGGAGCGACCGCAGGTGGTGGCCTGGCGGCGCGGCGCGGGTGAGGGGCCGACCCTGATTCTGAACGCGCACATGGATACGGTGGGGCCGGGCGACCGCGAGGCGTGGCGCTACCCGCCGTATGCAGTGACGCGAGAGAACGGAAGGCTCTACGGGCGGGGCACGTGCGACATGAAGGGCTCCCTGGCGGTAGCCCTGGCCATCCTCAAGACGCTGCACGACGCCGGCGCGCACTTGCCGGGCACCCTGATGCTTCAGGCGCCGATGGGCGAGGAGATGGACGAGCCGGGCACGCGCACGTTATTGCAGGAAGGATACACGGGTGATTATGCCATCGTGCTGGAACCCACGGATCTGCGCATCGGGCCCGCCAGCCGCGGCGTTACCTGGCACGAGATTACGTTGACGGGCCCGTCGGTGCACTGCGGCCTGGCGGCGACCGGCGCGCCGGACGTCATGGCCTGCTTCGCGCGCGCGGCGGCGGGGCTGCGCGCCTACCACCAGAAGATCGCGGCGCAGACACATCCCCTGTCGCCCAGCCCCAGTTGCCGCATCACCCTGGTGGAGGCGGGGGAGGCGCACAACGCGTTAGCCGGTCGCTGTACGTTCACCGTGGACCGGCGCATGGTGCCCGGCGAAACGGTGGCCCAGGTGACGGCGGAACTGGACGATGTCGTGCGCCGGGCGGCGGCGGAGACGCCGGAGATCGCCTACGAGGTGCGCTTCCTGGAGTGGAACGAGCCGGTGCAGGCCCCGCTGGACTCGCCCCTGATCGAGGCCTTGCAGCGCAACGTGTCGGCCATCGCCGGCCGAGAGCCTGAGCTGTGGGCCGTGCCCTACGGCAGCGACGTGCGTAATTTCCTCTACGACGCCAACATCCCGGCGGTGAACTTCGGCGCGGGCGATTATCGCGTCTGCCACCAGCCCAACGAGTACGTGGAAGTGGAGGAGCTGATGGCCTGCGCGCGGGTGGTGATGGGCGCGGTGGTTGATTTGCTGGGATAAGCGTGATGATAAGAGGTATGCGACAGGCGACAGATCGTGCAGGGCGCTTCGTGGTTGGGCTGGCGCTGCTGGTCCTGCTGCTCACGGCCTTCGTACGCGATTTGCGGCAGTTCCCGCGAAGCTTCAGTTGGCCGGCGGCGCAAGCGGAGGTTATTGAAACCAGTATCACTATTGAAGACGATTTCTCCGTCGATTTTACCTACGCATACACCGTCGACGGGGTGACTTACGAAGGAAGTCGCATCACGTTCTTCCAGTACGCCGTGTTCGCCAACCGCTTCCAGAACGAGCAACTGGTTGCACAACATCCGCCGGGTACGCCTGTCCAGATATACTACGATCCGAGTGACCCGGCGCAAAGCGTCCTGATGCGCACTATTCCCCTGAGCCAGCTATGGTCGCCTGTGCTTCTGGCCCTCTGCCTGCTCAGCGTGCTCCTCACGGGGCTCGTGGGTTGGCTGTTCCGTGGTGTGTTGGGGCGCATTCGGACCGGCGTGTGGGGGCCGGTCGGGCAATAATGGACGCGAGCCGGCTCAAGAGCGCCGGCTCTCCTCGATTACGTAGCGCATGAAGGCCGTTGTGCGCTCGATGCTGGCGATGGGGTCGCCGTCGCGCCACTGCCGGGCGTGGGCAATCAGCGCGCGCCACCCGGCAGGGAGAACGTCCACGGCCCAGGTGGCGGCCTGCGATTTGGAAGCGAGCTGTGCAGTACGCAGCGTGTACAGCGCGCGGCACATGGAGAGCACGGCGAAGGGCTGGTAGCCCGGCTGCCGTAGGCGGGCAGGGTCAGCCAGCATCGGTTCCCACCATTGGTACAACACATCACGTACGGCGCCTTGTATGGCCCGCGGCGGGACGGGGTCGATCAGGGTGCGCGGCGGCGGTCCCGCCAGAGCAACGCCTGCTTCGCGTAGTACGTGGCGCTGGATGATCCAGTCCGCGCCCAAAGGCGCCTGGTAGAAGCGGCCCTCGTTAAGGGTGGGCACGGCAGGATGGTGCTCATCGTGCTGCCGCAACACGTCCCGCGGCACGTAAGCGCCTTCCAGTTTGCGCCACCACTTTTCGCGCCCGCGCCCCAGCTCCTCGTGCAGCAACTCCAGCCGGGCCACCGTCTCTTGCGCCAGCGGCCCCTCGGTAACCACGACGAAGTCCACGTCGCTGCGCCCCGGCTGGAAGTCGCCCAGCGCCAGGGAGCCGTAGAGGTACATGCCCACGAACTGGCTTCCCAGAATGGGGCGCGCTTGCTGCAGGAGTTGGTGCAGGACGCGGTTTACGTCGGGATAGGGGGTTGTTGGGTCCAAGGGTCGCGCTCCTATTACTGTGGCCCGCATATCTGTCGTAGCCGCGGATTCATTCGAGAGCGCATAGATGGGCCCTGGGCCTATCAGCCGCGGGAGGAGGGATAGGCGGCAGCCGGATCTGATTTCGGCCGCCGCCTACTGGGAGGGAGAGCGCGCTATCGGGGTAGCGTGCTATCGGGGCCAGGAGGACCAGATGGTGCACATGCCGGCGTGGTCAATGGGGGCCAGCTCGTGCAGGATGCCGGCGTAGACCGGGTTCATGATCGCCGTTGGCGGCGGGCCGAAGTGGCCCACACCCAGGGAGTGTCCGTTTTCGTGGACGGCGACCGTTTCCACGTCGATGCCCGGCAGGTTGATGTTAATGCCCCAGGGGAAGCCCTCGCGGGGCTCGCCCGGCGTTCCGAATGTGTCATTGTAATATACTTCGTTGAGGGCCGTATCAAGGTAATTGTTGCCGTCAATGTCAGTGGGATTGCCAAACTCATCCGTGAAAATAAACGTCACGGAGAAAGCCAGGACATTGTCCGGCGCGCCCGTGACCGCTTCAAAAAAGGCGCGGGGCAACCAGCCAGCGTTGACGATGTCGGCCAGGAAGGGGTCGCCGGCGCTGCCAAAGCCGAAGAACGAATCAAAGATGTCAGGATCCTCGCCCGAGTCGGCGCGCTTCACCAGCGCCACCTTTCGCAGGCAGGAGTCGGCCTGCCAGGTGTCGAAGCCGCGGTCGATGGCTGCCTCGGTGTCAGCATTGCTCAGGCCGCTGGCAGTTGCGCCGTCGCTCTGGTCCACCAGGTAAGTGATGTCGTTGCCGGCGGCATTGCGGCGCGAGTCATTGGGCACCCAGCGGAAGGGTTGCTGCAGGATACGGTCGCTGGGCCGGCCTGGGCCAATGGTAAAGTAAGCGATCTCTTCGATAGCGATGTTCATACCGCTGGCTGCCAGCGCTTCGTTGATCTCGTGCATTTTAGCCAGTGTGTCCGGATTGCCCGAACTGGATGGCGTTGCGGAGAGCGCAGCGCCGGGCGCGGTAACCAGCGCCAGAACAATGAGCGTGAAGAGGGCCACTAGGAACAGGGAATAGCGGGAACTTTTCATCACAATTATCCTCCATACACCTACAATTGGTTGTGAGCAGAAAAAAATCTGGTTCCGTGCAGGCGGCAGCGCTCTGGAACAGGGGACTATGCCATGAACTGAGCGGGCTTATCACCTCCTTCTGTGCTTCGTCTTGATTTTCGCGCTGGATCATTTGGGCTTCGGAGCTCGATTCTATTCTACGGGGGCTACCTTACAGCGTTTATTACCGGCCCGCGGCGCCCGCGCTCCCTACTGTTTGTCCCAATCTCCGATCCCCAACCTCCAATCAACCAATCTACACCGCTATGCTATAATACGTTCCGTGTGACCAACCACCGGGAGACAGCGTGTGAGCAATACCACTATCCTGAAGCCCAGCCACGCCGTGGAGGGCACGCTGGGGGCCGTCGAGCCGGGCCGCCGCCTGCCAGAGCGCTGCGAGGCGCAGGTGGAAACGACCTTTGTGGAGCTGGCGCAGGGGGAGCTGCAGCAGATGGTGGATACGATGGGCTTTGAGGCCGTCGACCCCTACCGCCGCCGGCTGCAAAC
>DATHSI010000167.1:0-2867 GCA_035464315.1 Candidatus Sulfomarinibacteraceae bacterium | reverse complement strand
CGACGGTACCGGGTGCAGGCATCTACCCTGGCAAGTAACTTGCGCGTCTTGGGCAAGGTCTACGATTGGGCCTGGCAAGTTGCAGAGCTCGACCTGGATGACTACCTTACCAGCGGTCATATGCTCAGTGGTGGACAGCTGGAGTCGCTGGTTGCCTACTTGTGTGAAAGCGCCGTCACGCGCGACGGCCAATCCATTGCGCCAAACACCTACAATAGTTACCTCTCCACGACCGAATCCTTCCTCACCTGGAGTCTGTATCCGGCCAATCGAGGTGGCGTGACGCCGCTCGGCCTGGAGGAGTTGAATGGTGAGCGGGAGCGGCTCAAGTTGTTCTTCAGCTCCTTAAGGGTCAGTAGCAACCAGACACAGCGGTTACAGCCGCTGACGGATGACGAAATTGCCCAGATCCGAAGCGCCATTGCTCCTTACCAGAACGATGAGAAGGAATGGATGTTCCCTGCAGGCGCCTTTTCACCCCAGACAGCACTGCGCAACTGGCTCATGTTTGAGGTGGCTTACGAACTGGGACTGCGTCGTGGCGAGCTGCTGAAGTTGCGGCTGGACTCTTTGCCCAGAGGAGCGGAAGAGAGCATTCTGGTGCGCCGCTTTCCCGACGATCCCCACGACAGACGGGCGCGCGAGCCGGCCGTCAAAACGGCCGAGCGAAAGGCGCCAGCCTCTCGAGCGCTCTTGCGGGCGATTCGCGTTTACCTGACCACGCCTCCCCCTACTGGACGGGCGCACGGCCACAGCCCGTACCTATTTGTCACACGGGACGGCAACCCCCTTTCTATCGATACGGCCCAAGACATCATCCGCGCTATTGGCAGGCATAGTGACGTCCAGCCACTGTCCTGGCACCGCCTGCGTCACACCTGGGCAGAGCGCCTGGCAGATCTGTTGCTGGACCAGCCAAACGGGATCGACGTGCTGATGTACCTGGGAGGTTGGAGCCACCCTGCTTCCGCCAAACGTTACTTCCAGAATGCGATGTCGCGGCAGGCAACAGACCTGCTGCGACAGTACCAGACGAACCTCTACGCTTCAGAGGAAGAGGTCAAGAGCTGATGGATCGCGACCGCTTCGACGATCTCCCCCGTTTGCCCGTTCAGGTCCAGACTCGCAGCGGGCAGATGGTAGATACGCAGGCGTCCATCTGGCGCGTGCGTAATTATGCCGAGCATGGCACCCTCATCACCATCAACTGGCTCTTGTTCGACCAGATTACGCTTAATGCGCGGCCTGTTTTTGGCGCACGAACGACCCATCTACTCAAACTCTATCTCGCTCACCGTCTCCAAACCAGGAGCCCAGCGACGGTGGGTAAAGACGGCGGGCATCTGCGAACCTTTGGCCGCTGGCTGGCGTCCAAATCTCCGCTCATTGACTCCCTATCACCTTGGCAAGGGTTTACGTGGGCGTACCTGGACGAAGATCTGGCGCAGGCGTATTGTGATTGGTGCCTGGCCAACCATGCTGGCGCCGATGCCCTGTTTGCCAGCGTACGGACTCTTTATACCTGGGGCGTCGCGCGTCGCTTGCCGGATTTTAGCTTACCGACGCTCAAGGCCATCAGGGCGATCGTCGTTCCCAATTCGGCCAAAGGCCACTACGTTCGTTTCAGACACGTTACCCATGGGCCTTTTTCCCCCGAGGAATTGTTCCTTATTCGCCGCGAGCTGGCCTCGGGACGTGGCCAGCCTGAGGATAGAGCGATCATCATGCTACATCTGGAACTTGGCGCAAACCCCAGCGCCTTCTGCCGCATGGTGAATGAGGATCTGAAACGAATTGAGACCGAGGAGGCAGTGTGGTATCAGTTGGCCGTGCCGCGCCTGAAGAAGCGGCGCGGCCAGCGAGAAACAAAACGGCGACCCATCAGCCAGCGCCTGGGCAATTTGCTGACCACGCTCCAGCAGGAAGGGCCACAATCTCATTTGCTGCACTGGTTGAGCCGTGACCGCCCTACGGATAGCGTGCGCTGGGCCATGCATCGCTGGGTGGAAGCCGTCAACCTCATCTCGCGGCGCACCGGGGAGCTACTGCACATGCGACCGCGCCGTTTCCGCTATAGCTATGCGACGCATATTGCCGAGGCAGGCGCGTCCAAATACCATCTGGCCGAGCTGCTAGATCACACGGATCTGCAGAGTGTAGACGTCTACGTGGAAACATCGCCGGCGATCGCCGAACAGGTGGCCAGGGCGACAGATGACGCGATGGGACCGCTAATCAGCCGTTTTCTGGGGAAGATCATTGACAGTTCTGGCACAGCCTGGATGGGAGAGACAGCCGCACAAGCGATAATCCCGGCCGCGGCGCCGCACCTGGGTTTACCTCTGTTGAACGCCGGGGTGTGGGGGTCTGCGGGCGTCAGCTGCGCGAGGACGATCTCTGCCATCTGTTCCCGCCGCTGAGTTGCTATCTGTGCCCCAGCTTTGTTGCCTGGCGCGATGGCGCCCACCAGGAGATATTGCGCGCCATCGAGCAGTTCGTCGAAACGCGCCGGGAGGACGCGGACGGCCGGATTCTGCAACAACTGCAAGAGATCCGTCTGGCGGTCGCCGAAGTCGTTGCCCGATGTCAGGATGAGACGAGTTAAGGGCAATGATGATCGAAGGCCAGATGCCAAACGGGATGGCGCTTGAAAGCGCTGCGAGCGCCAGGCTCATACAAGCCGGACGTCGCCGCTTTCAGCATCTGCTCGGCGCAACCGGCCAGCACTATGATGCGCTCTATTGGGATTTGCAGAGTCTGAAACGCGAGGTGGTCAGCGGCGCCCCGCGCAATCTGCGCTTTACCTGTTACCGGCACCGGGCGCTTCTGCCCGGACGATTTGTGGACGTCATCAAAGCCTGGCTGAT
>DATHSI010000166.1:0-2753 GCA_035464315.1 Candidatus Sulfomarinibacteraceae bacterium | reverse complement strand
CGGATATGGCGCAGTCGGCAGCGCTGTCTGTGAACGGTTGGCCCAGACGCTTGACGGTCGCGTCCTTGTCGCCGGCCGAAATGCGCACGCAGCGCAGCGCCTGGCCCGCCGGCTCGGTGACCGCACCGAGGCCGTGCAACTCGATGTCTCCCAACCGTCGACGTGTGAACAACTCTTGCCCCAAACATCCGTCGTCGTCAACTGCGATGTCACGTTTGCCTTCCCTTCTCCCCCTGTGGCGGGCCTCGGGACTGGTCGCCACGCTGTCCGGCTGGCTTCCGCTCGGCAGCTCTCGCTTCGCCGTTCAGGTTGACGCTACCAGTATCGATGGCGCCACAAGCCACTTTGCCGTAACAGGAGACGGTGAAGCGCGAACGACCGGACTGGTCGCGGCTCATGTCGTCCGCCACCTGTTGGGTTCACTTGCGCCACCCGGCGTCCTGCACATCGAGCAACTCTTGAGTTTAGATACACTCCTGACAGACCTGGCTGATGACCTGCGTCTGCAGGAAATAAGGCGTTACCTGTGAGAACAGTTGAACTGTTGCAGAATATAACCTTTAACGGCTATGGCGTGATCGGCAAGCGGGTGGCAGTTTAGAGCGGCAACCCTGCCCGCTCGAATTTCTCTTCCACCGCCCGCTCTGTATTGCCAAAGGCCTCGTCTAGCGCCGGCAGCGCGTACCACACGCCGCCCAGGCTGAAGAGCAGCCCTGTCATCAGGCGCATCCAGGAATTGAACGTGCCCAGGCCGTCTCCGGCGTAGAAGCTGGGCGCCAGGGCGTTGCCCGTCAGCGAGGCCAGCCAGGCGTTGTCGTAACGGAACCCACCGCCGATGCCGCCCAGCATGTCGCTGAGCATGTGCGTACCGCCGTCGATGACCATGGGCAGCGCCAGCAGCAGGAAGCCCCACAACGGCAACCGCGGCAGACGCCGGCGCCAGGGACCGAGCACGATGGCCCACAGCAGAATGCCCGTGTAGAGGGAAACCATGCGGTCGGACCAGGCCACCTTCCAGCCCATCTCCGGGTTGCCGGTGAACTGACGCAGGAGCAGCGGGTTTTCCGTGTTCTGCCAGGCGGCCTGAATCTCGCTCAACTCATACATCGGCCGCTGGCCAAAGACAAAGAAACTGCGCTGCGGTAACTGGTGGCAGAGAAAGGTGTAAGCGGTGTAGATGGCGCGTCCACCCGCTTCCCAGCCGGCCTCCATGAAGACAGGCGCCAACCAGGGCAGGAGGTTGAACGTGCCCCAGAGGATGATGAAGCCCAGGAGCCAGTGACGGCTGAGCCAATAGACGGCGTGATTTAGCTGCGCGGCGCGTCTGGGCTCCGCAGTCCGCAGCTCTGATTTCTCGACGCTCTGCGACTCACCTGCTTCTTTATAATAAGTCATCCTGATCCTTCCCAGACCGGCTGTTCTCGCCGGCGGTGCACGCTATCGTCCCTACTTCCATTTCCAACATTCGACTTGCCACCTTAGTCTACAACACAACGGCTCTCGCTTCAGGTTAACCCATCGTAAATCATCCGCCCCCTCTAAACGAGGGCTAAATTCCGGGCACTCGGATACGCCGTTTGGCGGGTACTGCTACGTAAGCACCTCATTCATGCGGAGTGTCCAAAGAAATGGTGGTTTTATTGAGCCTCCCCCAGAACAGTGGTTCTTCCGCAAAGTTCGTGCTCATGATGGGTTCAGCACCCGTGCGCGTAGCAGATCGAAGCTCGCTCGACCATACATTTGACGTTTGCATAACTTGAGTCGGTTAATCTGTCCTTCCGCTTGCCCATTGCTCCACATTGTCTCCAGAGCCGCTCGGACGGCATCATAATCTTGCGTTATGCCAGATGCGAAAGTTGTCAAGCAGGAAATGTTACTGGACGCACTTCTTTGGAGCCACTTATCAAGCATGTCTGCCCACCGTTGGCGAATTATCGCCGCAAATTCCTGCACGAATTGAGAGAGCGTGGCGATGTGTGCATCTTGCTTGACCCACTCGAGGTCACACTGTTCTTGTTCAGTCAGTTTTTCTGGATCCTTTACCAACAACCAGGCTAACTGTTTGACGGAGGGCACGCGAGGGCCATGCTTTTGTTGTCATTGCCGGTCTAGGCTCCCTGCTTCGGCCTCCGTCAGATAACGCTTGGGCGTTGATGCGGCCGGTCGAGTTCTCTTTCGCTGCATCCATTTGTGCACTTGACTGGTAGATCCCGGGTAGCCTTGCTGGCATATTTCCCGCCAGAGCTGCGTTGCATTTTCACACCCTGCGCTGAACCGCTTCTCCAGATAAGGCAGATACGGGTCCAGAATGCTGGCCGCTGGCTTACGTTGGCTCCGTTCTGGAAAAGAAGCAGCGTAGTAGAACTTCCGCACCGTCTCTCGATGAAGGTCGAGTTGTTCGGCGATCGGCTTAATCTTTTTTCCCTCCCGCTTCAAACGCTGGATTGTTTTTTAGAGTTCCAGACGCCGGTCCCGACTCGCATTACTGATTTTCCTTTCACTCCTTGTGCGGGGAAATGGCATGCGGGAAGGCTGTGAGGAAATGGCTTCTCCTTCAATAGCTTGTCTTACTGTTCGTGGAAAACGCTTCAAGCTCCCGTAGATGCGGCTCAGATACCGCTCTAGCATTTGACGTACATTGAGGAGCAAATGCCACCGATCGGCAACCTGAACGGCATCTGGAGCACCTTCACTGGCACCACAAGCATATTCTATCGAGCAGTCGCGTGCGATAACGGCAACGCCAGGATGCC
>DATHSI010000165.1:0-1619 GCA_035464315.1 Candidatus Sulfomarinibacteraceae bacterium | reverse complement strand
ATAATAGGTCGATCAAGCATCACAGATCAGCAAAAAATTACGCTTATGATGGTAATAATTATACTCAAAAGAGCCAGAGAGTCAGAACATCCTTGCACTTCCGAATTAGCCGCGGCTCACAATCCAGCGCGCTTGTCTGTTCAGCCAGAGCCATGAATGAGCCCTGTCCTATGGTATACTTAGAAAGTCACAATGACGCCAACACCCTTTCGGGAGAGGACAACATGACCGCTGACAACATGGAAAGTCCCCAGGCAGAAAGCGCGGCGAGTGGCGCGCACGGGGACGGCCTGGATGACGAGAGGCGCGCCCGTTTTCGCGGATGCCTGCTGGGCCTGGCCGCCGGTGATGCCGTGGGCACTACGCTTGAATTCCGCAGCCCTGGCGCCTTCACGCCAATCAACGATATGGTTGGCGGCGGACCCTTTAACCTGGCGCCTGGACAATGGACTGACGACACTTCGATGGCCCTCTGCCTGGCAGAAAGCCTGATCATCCAGGGCAGATTTGACGCTGAAGACCAGATGCGGCGCTACGTACGCTGGTACCGTGAAGGCTATCTGAGCAGCAACGGCGTGTGCTTTGACATCGGCAACACCGTCCGGGGTGCACTCCAACGCTTTGAAAAGAACGGGGATCCTTACGCCGGTTCCACGGATCCATACAGCGCGGGCAACGGCTCAATTATGCGCCTCGCGCCCGTTGTCATGTTTTTCGCGCAGGACGCAGCCCGCGCCGTAGAGATGGCCGCTGAAAGCTCGCGCACCACGCATGGCGCTCGCGAGGCCGTTGACGGCTGTCGCTATCTGGCGGCGACGTTACTCGGCGCCCTCGCCGGCCTGTCCAAGGAAACCATTTTGGCATCTTCGTACTCACCCGCCCCCAATCTATGGGTCCATACGCCCCTGACCCCGGCCATCGCCGAAATAGCCGAGGGGTCGTTTAAACGCCGGCAACCACCGCAGATCAAGGGCTCAGGCTACGTGGTTCGCTCGCTGGAGGCTGCGCTGTGGGCCTTTTATCACAGCGAGGATTTCCGCCAGGGCTGTCTATTGGCCGCAAATCTTGGCGACGATGCGGACACGACCGCCGCCGTCTACGGTCAGATAGCAGGCGCCTATTATGGCGAGCCGGGTATTCCCGAGCGCTGGAGAAAACAACTGGCAATGGGCGACGCCATCAGCGCGCTGGCCGACGAACTCTATGCACACGCTGGCGAGCCCGGCGCCTGACACGCCGAGCAAACAGTGCGTAACAGTGAAAAAGTATACACAGGAAATCATTCATGACGGAGAAAAAGACAACGATACTCGATCTGAAGAAGAAGAAGGCCGACGGCACGCCAATCACAGTGCTGACGGCTTACGACTACCCTTCGGCCCTTGCCGTCGACCGCGCCGGCGTAGACATTATCCTCGTCGGTGACTCCCTGGGAATGGTGGTCCTTGGCCTGGACAGCACCGTGCCGGTCACCATGGAGGAGATGCTACATCATTGTCGCGCCGTGGCGCGTGGTGCAAGCCGCGCGTTCCTGGTGGGCGACATGCCCTTTCTTTCCTACCAGGCCGACATCTCGGAGGCCATTCGCAACGCCGGACGCTTCCTGAAGGAAGCGGGCA